>NZ_JBEYTM010000183.1:0-1013 GCF_040643055.1 Streptomyces sp. NPDC047515 | reverse complement strand
CTAGGGTCCGGGTCGGCGCATGAAAGAAGCACTCCTCAGGTGAAGAAGCGTATCGGGTCCTATCCGCGTGTCCACATCGAGGGCGGCGGGAGCGGGGTGGTCTCGCAGGCCGGCGGGGTACTGCTGGTCGAGACCGCCCGTAAGACCGGTCTGGATACCGCGATATCGGCGGCGCTGACACCGTGGCGGCGGCCTCGGGCGGTGCACGATCCGGGCAAGATCCTGCTGGATGTGGCTCTCGCGGTCGCGCTGGGCGGGGACTGCCTGGCCGATGCGGGATTGCTGCGGGCCGAGCCGGCCGTGTTCGGGCCGGTGGCCTCCGACCCGACGGTCTCCCGGCTGATCGACACCCTCGCCGCGGCCGGGGACAAGGCCCTGACCGCGATCCGCTCGGCGCGGGCCGAAGTACGCGAATATGTCTGGAGGTTGGCCAAGGACGCGGCGCCGGATACGGATGGCCAGGTGATCGTGGACCTGGACGGAGTGCTGGTCCTGGCCCACTCCGACAAGCAGGACGCGGCCGCGACCTGGAAGAAGTCGTTTGGACATCACCCACTGATGGGCTTCGTAGACCACGGAAGTGGTGGCACCGGGGAGCCGGTGGCAGCCCTGTTGCGGCCGGGGAACGCGGGATCCAACACCGCCACCGACCACATCACCGCCACCCAGCTCGCCCTGGCCCAGCTCCCCAAGCGCCACCGGCGCGGCCGGTCCACACTGATCCGTACCGACTCCGCGGGCGGCACCCATGAGTTCCTCGCCTGGCTCACGAAACGGGGCCGGTGGCTGTCGTACTCGGTCGGGATGACCATCACCGAGCAGATTCATCAGGCCGTGTTGAAGGTCCCGGCCTCCGCCTGGAGTCCGGCGGTCGAGCCGGGTGGCGAGATCCGCGACGGCGCCTGGACCGCCGAGCTCGACGGCGATGTACTCAAGGGCTGGCCGAAGGGAATGCGACTGATCGTCCGCAAGGAACGGCCCCATCCCGGCGCCCAGTTGCGCTTTACTGACGC
>NZ_JBEYTM010000182.1:0-1037 GCF_040643055.1 Streptomyces sp. NPDC047515 | reverse complement strand
ATGCGGTTGAGGCTGGACCGCAACGCGGTCGGATGGAACCGACCGAAGTAGTTGATCCAGCCCCGCACGACCGGGTTGATCTCCCGGGCGAGCTGCTCCAGGGTCGTGTCACTGCGCAAGTGCAGCCGCCAACGGCGAATCTGCAACCGGATCAGCTTGGCGGCCGCGTCGCTGACGCCCGGATTGAAGCCGAAGAAGTACTCCCCGTGCTTCGTCCGGAGCCTGCGCACGCGAAACCCGTACCCCAGGAACGTGAACGAGGTGTGCTCAGCCGAGCCGCGCCTGTTCCTGTCCTTGCAGTACACGATGCGGGCTTTCTGGGGATGCAACTCCAGGCCCCCGCACTCGGCCAGCCGCTCGGCGATGGCCTGGCGCACGTGATGCGCCTGGACCTCGTTGCGGCAGTGGACCACCACGTCGTCGCAGTACCGTTCGAACTGGATACCGGGGTACTCCCGGTCCATCCAGGCATCGAACGCGTAGTGCATGAACAGGTTGGACAACACGGGTGAGACCGCTGAGCCCGGCGGGCTGCCACGGTCCCGGGCGAGCAAGCTGCCGTCCGGCCGTTGGAGCGGGGCCTTCAGCCACCGCTCCACATACAACAGGACCCACCGCTGGTCGGTGTGGTGGGCGACCGCCTTGAGGACAAGGTCGTGATCGAGGTTGTCGAAGAAGCCCCGGATGTCCATATCGATCACCCAGTCCGTTCTCCAGCACCGTTCCCGGCATGCCGCGACCGCATCCAGTGCACTACGCCGGGGCCGATAGCCATAGGAATCCGGGTGGAACACAGGCTCCACCAGCGGCTCCAGCACCATCGCCACCACCGTCTGCGCGATTCTGTCCGCGACCGTGGGCACACCGAGGACCCTGACCCCGCGTCCTCCCGGCTTGTCGATCTCCACCATCCGTACCGGCGGCGGAAAATAGCAGCCCGACGAGTGAAGTAGGCCGCCGACGAGGTACCCGTGGCTCGGGTCCTTTTCCGACGGCCCCTTCCCGAACCGGGCAGGCGGCTTTCACCGCACCCGGCT
>NZ_JBEYTM010000181.1:0-1040 GCF_040643055.1 Streptomyces sp. NPDC047515 | reverse complement strand
CAGCCCGCCCCCTTGTGGATACCGCATGCCCCGGTGATACCGCACAGCCGACGACCCGTCAGCCCCTACGACTCCACGAGTTCAAGCTCAGTAGCCAGTGTGTACTCCATTTGGCCAGGCTGAGTGCGCGGTCGGTGTCGAGGTGTTCAGGGGCGCCGGGTGATTCCGGCTGTGGCGCGCTCAGCTGACGGCAGAGAGCTGGCGGGCGAAGCGGCGGACGGCATCGGTGAAGGCATCTGGGTCGTCGAAGTTCGCGAGGTGCCGTGCCCGCGGGATCAATTCGACGCGAGCGTGCGGATGCGCGCGGGCGAAGTCCGCCTCCTCGGCCCGGAAGACGGCGTCCTTCTCGCCGTTCAGGATGAGGACCGGAGCCTTCACATAGCGCATCGCACCCGTGTCGAAGTGTCCGAGTACCTCGTCCCAGGCTGCCGGCAGGGTATGGAAGGCGTAGCCGGAACGGATGGTCGCCTCCACCACTTCCCGTGGGTAGAGCCGCCGCAGCAACCGGTCGTTCCACCGGGCAAGGCGATCCGCAGGCATACGAGGGACCAGCCTGGCGACCCACCGATAGGGCGCTGCCCGGAGGCCGCGGGTGGAGGCACTGGCTCCCGCGAGGATCAGCCCGCGCAGTTGTTCCGGACAGCGCCGCGCGAACTCCAGCGAGGCATATCCGCCGAGCGAGTGCCCGACGACCAGAGCCGGCCCGCGGTCGAGCGAGTCCACGGCGGAGGCGATGATCTCCGTCGCAGTGCTCAGGCTCCAGGGCTGAGCCGAGCGCTCCCCGTGGCCAGGCAGGTCGACGGCGACTACCGGGAATTCGTCCCGGAGTGCGGCAAGCTGCATGCTCCACTGTCCCGCGCTGAAGCGCGTCCCGTGAACGAAGACTATGGGCACTGCATCCGCTGCCGTCATCAGTCCCCCCAGGTGACACCGTCGTCAAGCCGACTCTAACCTCGATCTTTCGTGATTGGTCGTCAGCTTTGGTTGGCGGCTGATGCGTCGTTGTGGAGAGTGTGCGGGCAAGCGGAGGGCCCGATCGT
>NZ_JBEYTM010000180.1:0-1051 GCF_040643055.1 Streptomyces sp. NPDC047515 | reverse complement strand
TCGAAAGCGTGGAGAACGGCCGCCTCCGCTGTCACGCGAACGACCCCAGATCAGCAGGTCGGGTGACAGGCGAGGTAAAACGCCAAGCTTAGAGGTCGTTTCTTATGGTGTGATCGTTCGTTGAGTAGTGCATGACGGATCTGGTTGAGCGGTTGGTACCGGATGAGTTGTGGGTGCTGTTCCGGCGGATGGTGCCGCTCACGGAGGTGAAGCGTCCGCAGGGCGGGGGCCGGCGTCTGGCCGGTGACCGCGAGGTTCTGGCCGCGGTCATATTCGTGGCCACCTCGGGTTGTACGTGGCGGCAGCTCCCGCCGGTGTTCGGCCCGGCCTGGCAGACGGTCTACCGGCGGTTCGCACAGCGGAGCGGGGACCGGGTCTGGGCCCGGCTCCACCGCATCGTCCTCGGCGAACTCGGCGCCCGGGGCGAGTTGGACTGGTCGCGCTGCGCGATCGACTCCGTCAGCGTCCGGGCGACAAAAGGTGCCTCTATGGTTTTCGTCAAGCCGTGACGGGTGTGGACGGCTGGTAGAAGGTGCCGTCGCGGAGCATGGCGAAGAGGACGTCGATGCGGCGGCGGGCGAGTGCGATGAGGGCGGCGATGTGGTGCTTTCCTTCACGGCGTTTGCGGTCGTAGTAGGCGCGTGATTCGGGCTGGGAGAGTGAGGCGAACGCGGCGAGGTAGAAGGCCCTCTTGAGCTGTTTGTTGCCTCGCCGGGAAGGACGTTCGCCGCGGATGGACGAGCCGGAGGATCTGGTCACGGGCGCCAGGCCGGCGTAGGCGGCGAGGTGGCCAGCGGTGGCGAAGCCACTGCCGTCACCGACATCGATGAGAATGCGGGCGGCGGTCCTGATCCCGATGCCGGGCATCGAGATCAGGACCTGGGAAAGAGGGTGGGCCTCCAGGAGTTCCTCGATCCTTGCGGCAAGGAGTTTGCGCTGGTCAAGGACAGCTTGTAGCGAGCTGGCGAGGCTGGGAACGATCAGCGCGGCCGCATCGGTGCCCGGGACGACGACGGTCTGCTCGTCGAGTGCGGCAAAGGTGTCCTCGACC
>NZ_JBEYTM010000179.1:0-1127 GCF_040643055.1 Streptomyces sp. NPDC047515 | reverse complement strand
GACATCTCGAAAGCGTGGAGAACGGCCGCCTCCGCTGTCACGCGAACGACCCCAGATCAGCAGGTCGGGTGACAGGCGAGGTAAAACGCCAAGCTAAGACATCGTTTCTTATGGTGCTCGGCGGTCGCAGTCTCTGGCGGTGTTGTGGCAAGGAGAACGAGTCCACGTTGCCGGGTTCAGGCATCGTGGCGCGCCGAGGTTCCTGAGATCATCACCGCAGAAGTGCTCAAGGGGGCAGATGTCCATGTTCTTTCTGATCGTCAGCATGGTGATGGCTCTGACGCTTGGTGTGGTGGGGATGGTGACCTTGGCAACTGGCCGGCTCGCCGTGCCCTGGCTTCGCAACAATGTGGGACGACCCGGTGTCTGGGGCGCTGGCGTAATGCTGCTGGCAGCAGGGGTCGCGGCCGCGCGCGTCATGCCTTTCGAGGCCAATATGTCGCTCATGCTGGGTGGTCTTGTTCTGGTAGGGCTGTCGCAGATCCTTGGGCGTCAGGGGGCACGGCAGACGAAGTAGTAGCGCGCGACAGGCGGCGGTGGCAGATGAGGGCTGCGGCGATGCCGACGAAGGCGAGGAAGTGCTCGGGTTTGCGTTCGTATCGGCGGTGCAGGCGTCGGCAGCCGGCGAGCCAGGAAACGGTTCGTTCGACGACCCAGCGGTGGCGGCCGAGGCGGGTGGAGGACTCGATGCCCTTGCGGGCGATGCGGTGGCGAATGCCGCGCTTGCGGAGCCATCGGCGCAGGTAATCGTAGTCGTAGCCCTTGTCCGCGTGCAGCTTCGCCGGTCGCCTGCGGCGGGGTCCGCGGCGGGAGCGGATGGGAGGGATGCCGCGCACGAGCGGTTCCAGTCCTTGACTGTCGTGCATGTTGGCGCCGGAGATACCCAGCGACAGCGGCAGTCCGCTCCGGTCGGTGATCAGATGGATTTTCGATCCCAACTTGCCACGATCGGTCGGATTCGGTCCGGTCAGCAGCCCCGTTACCGTCTTCGTGGCCTCGCAATGAGGCTCCCGGCCTTCGGCCCCGGTATGACTTGAGCCCCCAGTCGAGATGATCGAAAAGGTGGTGTCGCCGGTGCCGGAGGCATCGGCAGACCGCTGATTAGAGGCACGAGCGCCGACCTCCTG
>NZ_JBEYTM010000178.1:0-1224 GCF_040643055.1 Streptomyces sp. NPDC047515 | reverse complement strand
GTAGGAGAGCCGGCGTGAGCTTGAGGATCGTTGTCTGTGTGAAGTACGTGCCCGACGCCACGGGTGACCGGCATTTCGCCGATGATCTGACGTTGGACCGTGAGGATGTCGACGGTCTGTTGTCGGAGCTGGACGAGTACGCGGTGGAGCAGGCGTTGCAGATCGCGGGCGGGGCGGATGGCGCGGAGGTGACTGTGCTGACGGTGGGTCCGGAGGATGCGAAGGACGCGTTGCGCAAGGCGTTGTCGATGGGTGCGGACAAGGCTGTTCATGTCGAGGACGACGATCTGCACGGTTCGGATGTGATGGGGACGTCGCTGGTGTTGGCCAGGGCGGTGGAGAAGGCCGGTTTTGACCTGGTCGTCTCGGGGATGGCGTCGACGGACGGGACGATGGGTGTGGTTCCTGCGTTGTTGGCGGAGCGGCTGGGTGTTCCGCAGGTGACGTTGCTGTCGGAGGTGTCGGTCGAGGGTGGGGTCGTGCGGGGGCGGCGGGACGGTGACACGGCGTCGGAGTGGCTGGAGGCGTCGTTGCCGGCGGTGGTGTCGGTGACGGACCAGTCGGGTGAGGCGCGGTATCCGTCGTTCAAGGGGATCATGGCGGCGAAGAAGAAGCCGGTGCAGTCCTGGGATCTGGGGGATCTGGGGATCGAGGCCGGTGAGGTGGGTCTGGCGGGTGCGTGGACGGTGGTGGATTCGGCGGTGGAGCGTCCGGCGCGTACGGCGGGCACGATCGTGAAGGACGAGGGCGAGGGCGGCAGGCAGCTGGCCGAGTTCCTGGCCGGTCAGAAGTTCATCTGAGGCGCGTGGTTCCTCAAGGTTCCCGTTTCTTCGTTACTCGCAGGAGATTGAAGTCCCATGGCTGAAGTTCTTGTCTTTGTCGATCACGTGGACGGTGCTGTCCGCAAGCCCACGCTGGAGCTGTTGACTTTGGCGCGCCGGATCGGTGAGCCGGTGGCGGTGGCGTTGGGTGGTGGTGCGGCGGGTACGGCGGGTGTGCTGGGTGAGCATGGTGCGGTGCGGGTTTTGACCGCTGAGGCGCCGGAGTTCGCTGATTTTCTGGTCGTGCCGAAGGTGGATGCGCTGCAGGCCGCTGTGGGTGCGGTGTCGCCGGTGGCGGTGTTGGTGCCGTCGTCGGCGGAGGGCAAGGAGATCGCGGCGCGTCTGGCGGTGCGGATCGGGTCGGGTGTCATCACGGACGCGGTGGATCTGGAGGCCGGTGAGG
>NZ_JBEYTM010000177.1:0-1226 GCF_040643055.1 Streptomyces sp. NPDC047515 | reverse complement strand
AACATGCTGGAACAGTTCTGCCGCACCACCGGGGCGCCTATGCCTGACCTGCGGAAACCAACCGATCACACTCGAAAGAACAACAGCCAGTGAGTACTACAACGACCCCAAGGCCCCCAAGGCAAACACGCTCGTTCCCGCCAACAACCTGCTCGTCGTCGACGACAGCGGCGCCATCCTGCTCCAGCGCCGTCGAGACACAGGCCAATGGGCCCTGCCGGGCGGCGCCCAGGACATCGGGGAGACGGCGGCACAGTGCGCCGTGCGCGAATGCCTCGAAGAGACCGGCATTATCGCCGAGATCACAGGCTTCCTGGGGGTCTACACAAACCCCAACCACATCGTGGCCTACACCGACGGCGAGATCCGCCAGCAGTACGAGAACACGTACATCGGACGCCCGGTGGGCGGCGAGCCCACCATCAACGACGAGGCCGACGGAGTTCGCTTCGTCCAGCCGTCCGACCTTGACCAGTACGACATCCACCCCAGCATGTGTCAGCAGATCGGCGACTACCTCGCCGGCACGTACCCCTACCTGGGCTGAGCCGCCAACGCTGCTTCCACCCGCTCCACAGCAGCACGAATCTCCGGCGATGCTCGACGGATGAACCGCCCCACCAGACTGTCAGAACCGTAACGGACATTGATCTCCGCCAGACGAGCCTCGACAGAAGTGCCCTCACCATCGGGCGTGGTCGTCATGTCGCAGTAGACAAGGGCGTCCACAAGCCGCTGGTCGTCGAGCAGCGGAAACTCAACCTCCAGCACGTCCCGCAATCCGCGCTCCTCCGCTTCCAGCAACGCCAGCGAATGGTTCGCCACCAACCGAACCAGGCGTTCATCCGCAGCATGGACGTCATGAAGAAACCGAGCGCCATCCAGCGGATGAATTCCGGTCACAGCCAGCCGCGGAGCGTAGCCCACATCATGCAGGACAGCCGCAGAGGTCAGCAGCTCCGCGTCGTCTCCCAGAACCCCAGCCAGATCGGCCGCGCGCTGCGCGACCCCCTGCGAGTGCGCCCATCGACGAGGAAGTGGCGCGCTCAACTCCGCCTCGGCCACCACGCACGCCCACTTCACGATTGATCCATCCATGGGTTGGTACTTGCCCAGGTACAGCCCGGCACAGTCTGAGAGCCTGTCGGGTGGCCGGTTGATTACGCTGCGATGTAGTCCTCGACGGTGTTGGCTCGTGCGGTCTTGCGGTGGGATTCATGGCTCCA
>NZ_JBEYTM010000176.1:0-1250 GCF_040643055.1 Streptomyces sp. NPDC047515 | reverse complement strand
AGCTTGACTCTGTCGGGGATCTTGGAGTTGCCGAGGTCAGCTGCCCAGGGTTCGCCAGGACCTCGGCCGGGGGATCGTGTGCTGATCGAGGTAGTTCTGGAAAGCGGTCGGCTGGCGGGGTGGGGGCGCTTCCCCTGTCGGCGGCAGTCCGCTGAGGCGCTCGATGTTGACGGCGATGGCGGTCAGGACATGCTGGATGTGAGCCTTGTCCTGCCCTCGATAGCGGCAGCGGCGCATGCCGTGTCCGTGGGCGAACTCGTTGACCGTGCCCTCCACTCCGGAGCGGACCGCGTAGCGGGTCTTCCATTCGGGCGTTTGTTGCTCGGTTCGGACGCGGAGTTGCAGGTCGCGGAGTTCTCGCGGAGGAAAGCCGACGTTGCGGGCGCCTTCGCGAGAGGTGGTGCACTGGGCGCGGGCCGGGCAGGGGTGGCACTGGCCCTTGGTGAACCGTGCCACGATCAGCGGGGCCGCAGTGGGCGAGGATGTCGGGTAGGGGCCGTGCCAGCCCCGGCTGACCTGGCCCTGGGGACAAGTCACTTGCCGGCGCTCGTAGTCGATGTGGAAGTCATCCCGGCCGAAGCCCTCGCCTCGGCGGTGCTGGCGGGTGGGGTTGCCCGGCAGCGGACCGGTGACGGTGACCTGATGCTGTCGAGCGGCCTGGTCCAGGTGGATCAGGGAGGTGTAGCCGCTGTCGACCAGGTGCTCGGCGGGTAGCAGGCCGCGGCGGTGCAGGCGAGTGTGGATGCCGGGCAGGACCTTGCTGTCGTGTGTGGTGGCCGCGGTGGTGGCCACGTCCGTGATCACGTTGGGACCGTCGGGAGCACACGTCTGCGTCAGGTGAGCGGAGAACCCCTTCCAGCTGATGATGTGTCCGTGACGCGCGTAGCGGGCCGAGATGTCGTAGGGAGAGACGATCGCCCGGGACGAGGGCGGCAGCCCGGGCCCGCCTTCCGTCTCGATGGTGCGCCAGCGCAGGTGTCCTGCGGCGTCACGGTGGTAGTTCTGCACCACGATCTGCCGCAGCGCCTGGATACGAGGGCCGGACGTGCGGTCTGCTCCCTGCCGGTAGAGGTGTTCCAGGAGCCGGACCGCGTCGTTTCCGGTGGTGAGGATCCGGGTCTTGGGCTTGGTGGGGTTCTTGCCCAGGCGGACCGGTCGGCCGTAGCGGCGCCCCCAGTCCTCGTCGACCAGCTCGTCCAGCAGATGGGGGGAGGTGCCGGCGACTTCTTCCAGTGCGGCGCGTACCGCCT
>NZ_JBEYTM010000175.1:0-1274 GCF_040643055.1 Streptomyces sp. NPDC047515 | reverse complement strand
CTCCTCGGCACGGTGCACAACCTCAACAAGCTCATCAATCACACACCGAAGAATCGCGCTTGACCTTCACCGGGCAGGAGCCGTGCGACAGCCTCGGTGTCTTCCCCTGGAGGCGGCGAAATCCGCGACGGACGCGGGAAGGCGTGAGGCGGCCCGGCTTCGCGGGGCGCTCCCAGGGCTTGCGGAGGTCTTCCGCCAAGGGCCGGGCGAGGCGAAGTTGGGTATGGGCGACAAGAACGAGCCAGGTCCAGCGATCGGCGGCAGCCGGTTCGCGGAGCTTGGGTGCCGTCCACCCCAGTGTCTGCTTGAACAGCCGAAAGGTGTGTTCAAGGTCGAATCTTCGCAGGAACGACCGCCAGAGCCGGTCCACATCCGTGGCCGTGGCATCGACGCTCGACCACCACAGCCACACCGGCTTGGGGTCACGGTCCCCGGGCAAGTGATCGACCCGCAGGCGGATCACCGTGCCTGAGATGACCGGGAGTTCGCCCTCGGGGTGGTCGGCCCATGCCGAGCGTCGGCTCAGCAGCGGATGCAGCCGGTCCCAGGCGGTGGCGACGGCCTGACCGTAGCGGCTGGTCACGCTGGTGGTGGTGCGGGCCGGTGCGGGCCAGGTGGTGTCGTCCTCGAATTTGAACTCCGCCCCGCGCTTGGGCTTGCGCCCGACCTTGCCCGGCGCTCGCAGTGGGGGCGGGAAGTAGAAGACGCGGTCCGAGCGCAGACGGCCAAGCAGCTCCACCGGCAGGTCGGCGAGCAGGAAAGCGAGGCGGGTGACGTCGTAGCCGGCGTCGAGGACGATGAGGATCGGCAGGTCGCCGTCCTTGAAGTGCCCGGCCGTGCGCAGTCGCTCGACCACCTCGCGCAGTTGCGTGGCGGTCACGGCGGTCTCGTCGTCGCCCGGTCCGAGCCGGACCGCGTCCAGCAGCGCGGTCCACGAGGTGCGGCCCGGCTCCAGGGCAGCGACGAAGGAGTACGGCCAGCCCGGGATCATCTGCGCCGAGCCCTTGCCCCGGCCGTAGGTGTGGCAGAACAGCCGCTCCGCGCTGGTCGCCGCGTTCGGCCGCAGCCAGTTGCTGACATCGCAGGCCAGCACGATCCGTCCGTCGGCCGCGCGCGGCAGCGGCAGGCCGGCCAGCGTCCTGCGCAGCCGTGCCACATCCAGCCACCCATGGTTCAAGGCGCCGTACAGGGCTCCATGCCCGCGCCGGTGCTCGGGCGCCAGTGACAGCTCGACCAGCGTCTTGACCGGACCCTCCGTGCACAGCAGCGCGTCG
>NZ_JBEYTM010000174.1:0-1330 GCF_040643055.1 Streptomyces sp. NPDC047515 | reverse complement strand
ACCTGGACATGCTGCGGCACGGGGCGATGCCGGCCGTGTTCGCGGGTATCCGTGCCCCGTCCACGCTGGGCACCTTCCTGCGCGCGTTCACCCACGGCCACGCCCTTCAACTTCACGCCGTGCACCGTCTGTTCCTGAGTGCACTGGCCGCCCACACTCCGCTACTGCCCGGCTCGGACACGAAGGCGTTCATCGACGTCGACTCCACCCACAAGCGCGTCTACGGCCGGAAGAAACAGGGCGCCGAGTACGGCCGGTTCAAGGGCATCCGCACCCTGCACCCCCTGCTCGCCACGATCTGCACCCCGCACTCGAGGCCAGTGATCGCGACGGTGCGGATGCGACGCGGCAAAGCAGCTGACTCCCGGGGCGCCCCGAAATTCGTGAGCGAGGCCCTGACCACCGCCGTCGAGGCCGGCTGCACCGGCATGCGCATCCTGCGGGCCGACTCGCAGTTCTACAACACTGGGGTCATCGCCGCCTGCCGCCGGGCCGGGGCCCGCTTCTCGGTCACCACCGGCATGAACCCCTCCATCAAGCGGGCCGTCCTTGGCATCCCCAACGACGCCTGGCAGCAGATCAGTTACCCGACCGCGGTCCCCGACCCCGAGACCGGTGACCTCATCTCGGACGCCGAAGTCGCCGAGATACCCGAATACACCGCGTTCGCCAGCCGGAAGAAAGCAGATCGGGTCACCGCCCGGCTGATCGTGCGCCGGGTCCGTGACCTGGCCAAACCCGCCGTCGTGGGCGAGCAGGGCGAGCTGTTTCCCGTCTGGCGCTACCACCCCTTCTTCACCGACCAGCCCGCCCCGACACTCCAGGCCGAGCGGGAACACCGCCACCACGCCGTGGTCGAGCAGGTCATCGCGGACAGCAAGGCCGGGGCCCTGGCCCATCTGCCATCCGGACACTTCCACGCCAACGCAGCCTGGCTCACCCTGTGGGCGATGACCTACAACCTGCTGCGGGCCGCTGGCTCCCTGACCTCCACATTCCACGCCAAGGCCACCACCGCCACCCTCCGGGCCCATCTGATCCAGGTCCCGGCCCGCATCGCCCGATCCGCACGACGCGTCACCCTGCACCTGCCCCACAACTGGCCCTGGCAGCACGCCTGGACACACCTCTTCGACACCGTCCACGGCCCACCCGGCTGACACGCACAGTCCCAGCCCACCCCGCCCACCAGGGCCCAACCGGAACCGAAGAACGTGGAAAAGCTGGGCAGACCAGCAGAAACAACCTGCCCACACCCAGCTACCAGCCCAAAGCAGCCGCAGAAACCGATCAGAAGATCACTCTCGAACCACCTCGGCGGATCAAGGCT
>NZ_JBEYTM010000173.1:0-1353 GCF_040643055.1 Streptomyces sp. NPDC047515 | reverse complement strand
CTACCGTCTGGCGACCACGCTCCTGGACGCCCGCCGCTACCCAGCAGACCGCCTCGTGCACCTCTACCACGAGCGCTGGGAGCACGAGAGCGCCTACTACGCCCTGCGCCACACCATCCTGTGCGGACGCGTCCTGCGCTCACACGACCCGGTCGGCGTCGAGCAGGAGATGTGGTCCCTGCTCACCCTCTACCAGCTCCTTCGCCGCACCATGGTCGAGGCGGCGGAGTCCCAGCCGGGCACCGACCCCGACCGCTGTGGCTTCACCATTGCCCTCGAAACCGCCCGCGACCTACTGGTATGCGCCGAGGGGATCTTCGAGCAGGGCATCGCAGAGATCGGTCGCCGGGTCCTGTCGACGCTGTCGCCCGCGCGGCGAACCCGCGTCAGCACCCGCAAGGTGAAGTCCCCCATCTCCCGTTACACGGAAAGGAAGTTGGACAGCCGCCCCGACAGCAGCCGGACCGTGACCTCGATGACGGTCACCCTCCTGCCGCCCCCATCGCCACCGCCCGCGCTGCCGGCGATGACCGCGGAGAACACCGGTAACGGCAAGTCCGGCAGCCGCATGACCCGCGTCCTTACCTTCTGGCAGGCCGAACCCGAACGGCTATGGCGCGCAAGGGAGATCGCAGAGCTCCTTGGCGACGTCACCCTCGTCGCCACCTATCGACAACTCGCTCGCTGGACCGAGAAAGGAATGATCAAGAGAGTCCGCACCGGCCGCTACGCGGCAATCCAGCCGATGACGAACCCCTTGCGTGACCTGCGGAAACGCTAACTACCCCGCCTTGGGGAAACTTCACACTTCGCCGGAACCGAGTTGGAGTTCAGTACACCCTCGACCCGGCGCCGGACATCTGGGCGACGTCCATGGAGCTGCTGAAAGCCTTGCGTGACGGCAAACTGAAGGGCTGCCGACCGGAGTACCGGGAGGAATTCCAGATCCACCACACCGAGAACCACCTATTCGACGTCACGGGGCCCGAGAAGGAAATCGGCTATGCCTCGTTCATCCCCACGGTCTCCGCCGGGCACGTGCTCAAGCGAAAGTGGTTCACCGAGGACGCCTTCGCCCGCCGCGAGGAACTGTTCTCCAACATCGCCCTCACACCCGACGGCTTCGAGGAGTACCTGCGCAAGGACTGGGCCTCCAAGTTCGGGCCATGCCGCCCTTCCGGCGCGTCCGCTACGACGTCCAGTGCGAGTCGATGGGCACCGGCCACGTCTACGGAATCTTTTTCGACCGCTGCTCCCTCCTAGTGCCGGATCAGGCAACGTTTGCCCTGTCGACGACGGCGCGTAGGCGCCGGTCGTCGGCATGGCGGTTTCGCCAGATGATGTAGCGGCGGA
>NZ_JBEYTM010000172.1:0-1358 GCF_040643055.1 Streptomyces sp. NPDC047515 | reverse complement strand
TGGTGATGTGGGGGCTGTGTTTGGGTTGGGGCCAGTGTGTGTGGTGGGAGCGTTTCGCTGCCCATTTCAGGATCTTGCGTTTGACGACTCGCGGGTGTGAGCGCTTTCGGCGGGGTGGGTTGAGGTGTTGGGTGAGCCATCGGATGGCGTGAGACCAGATCGCGTCGGCCGTGTCAGCGTTCGGAGGGGGAAAATGCGCTCTGCGCGACTGAGCGGCGAGCGATGCGGAGGGCCTTGACGAAGGAGGCTCTGTCGGGGTCGTGACCGGCACGTGCGGCAGTGTCGGCCATCAGGGTGCGGATGGCGTAGTGGCAGCACAGGTGTCCCCAGATTTCTTGCTGGACAAGCTCGGGGGCTTTCGAGCGCAGTACCGCGCGGGGGCCGCGCTGGTGGGTTTTCAGTTCGTCGAAGGTGGTCTCGATCTCCCACCGCTGGGCGTAGACGGCTGCGAGGTCCTCGGCGCCGGCCTCGACCGGGTCCAGGATCGTGGTCAGCAGCCGGTATTCCTCGGGGTTGTCCCGGCCGTCATCGATCGTGTAGTCGATCACTCTGACCGTGAGTGGATCCGTCGTGGCCCGGTTCGGGCCCGATGTCGGGACGATCCGGGCCAGCCAGGATCCATCGGCCAGGGTTTCCAGATACCGGGGCCGCAGGTTCGTCTTCACGCGCCAGAGCAGATCCGCGCCCGTGGCAGCGGCCTGCCGCCAGAGGCGGTACCCGTAGAAGCCCCGGTCGGCCAGGACCAGTTGGCCCGGCTCGAGTCGCCCAACGAGCTGCCGGGACAACTCGATCTCCGACACGCTGCACGGGCCGGTGACAGCGTCGAAGACCGCATGGGTGCCGCATTCCGCCAACGCCACCAGGCGGGCCTGCGGGAACGCGGCCCGCTCCCCCCGGCTGGAAGCGGGCCGCCCGAAGAACTCCGCGTTGGCTGCCGTGTCCGCCACGTCCAGGCACGTCCCGTCGATCGCCACCAGACGACGCCCGGCCAGCCACGACCCCGGCGTGTCCGGCCCCGCCAGCGGACGCGCGACCCGCGCGAACAGGTCCCGCACCGGCTCGAACCCCAGACGAGACCTGGCCTGGAAGATCGCCGACTTCGAGGGAGGCGCGAACGACTCCGACCATCCCGACGCCCACGACAGCCCATCCGTGAGCTGCGCGAACACATCCTCGTAGGAGCCATCCGCATACAGCGCCATCCCGATCGAGAAGTACGCCATCACCCGTGCGGGCAACGACCGGTGACGCCGCTCAGTGCGTCCCGCCTCCTCGATCACCGCGTCAACCACATCCGCGGGAAACACCCGAGTCAGCAACCCCACAGACACCAAATCCGACAACCGGACATCAGAAGA
>NZ_JBEYTM010000171.1:0-1424 GCF_040643055.1 Streptomyces sp. NPDC047515 | reverse complement strand
AGCTTGACGTTTAACCTCGCCTGTCACCCGACCTGCTGATCTGCGGTTCTTCGCGGGACAGCAGCGGCGGCCGTTCTCCACGCTTCGAGATGTCGAGTCACGAAGCACGAGAGAACGGCCGCTGCTCATGAGTTTCCCTGCCGGCTCGCCCGCAAGCGAGGCATTGGATATCTTGTCCCGCTTTCGGGTTGAGTTCTACGAGAGTCTGTACGCCCGCGCGGACGTGCTCTTCGAGCTGACCGACGCAGTGCTGTGCGCAGATGGCCCGGTCAAGACGCTGGTTGAGCTTTCCCTCGCGCATGAGATGCAGCGCGGGCACGGCGCCTTGTACGCGGCTCTGGACAAGGGTTGGTGCGAACCGACCCGCGTGCGCCGGGCTCTGGCCGACCTCCCGCTGCCCCGCATCAGCGACGGCCGGATCGCCTTGGCGGTGGACGTATCCAACTGGCTTCGCCCGGACGCGAACACCAGCCCTGACCGGCTCTTCTGCCACCTCCACGGCCGCCGCGCCGACCGCAGCTGCGACCAGCTGATCCCAGGCTGGCCCTACTCCTTCGTCGCGGCCCTCGAATCGGGCCGCACCTCGTGGGTCGCGTTGCTGGACGCCGTGCGCCTGGGGCCGGCCGATGACGCCACCACGGTCACCGCCGCTCAGCTGCGCGAAGTCGTCACCCGCATCATCACCGCAGGCCACTGGAGCGACGGCGACCCCGACATGCTGATCGTGATGGACGCCGGCTACGACAGCGCCTACCTCTCCCACGCCCTGGCCGACCTGCCCGTGGTCCTGGTCGGACGCCTGCGATCGGATCGTGTCATGCTCCGCGACGCGGGCCCCGTCCGCTCCGGCTCCCGAGGCGGACGGCCACGCAAACACGGCGGTGTACTGACCTTCGCCAAGCCGGATTCCTGGCACGCGCCCGAGGTCACCACGGTGACGGACACCACCCGCTACGGAAAGGCGGAGGCGACGGCCTGGGACCGCATGCACCCCCGCCTGACCCACCGCGGACCCTGGCTGGAGCACTCCAAAGAGGAACTCCCCCTGCTGCACGGCACGTTGATCCGCCTCGCCGTGGAACGCCTGCCCAGCGAGGCCGCCCCCAAGCCGGTGTGGCTGTGGTGCTCGGCCACCGGCGCCGCCCCGGCCACCGTGGACCTGTGGTGGCGGACGTTCCTGCGCAGGTTCGACATCGAGCACACCTTCAGAATGATCAAGCAGACGCTCGGCTGGACCGCGCCACGCGTCCGTCACCCCGCCACGGCCGATCTGTGGACCTGGCTGATCATCGCCGCACACACACAACTCCGCCTCGCCCGCCCACTCGCCGAGGACCTACGCCACCCCTGGGAACGCCCCGTGAAGACCGAACGGCTGTCCCCGGCCCGCGTCCGGCGAGGGTTTCGCAACCTCCGCCGGAAGG
>NZ_JBEYTM010000170.1:0-1426 GCF_040643055.1 Streptomyces sp. NPDC047515 | reverse complement strand
GTCGTGGTCGCGCGGACGTTGCGAAACCCTCGCCGCACCCGGGCTGGGGTGAGGCGGCGGGGCTCGGCTGGTCTTTCCCAGGGGCGGCGGAGGTCCTCGGCAAGGGGACGGGCGAGGCGGAGCTGGGTGTGGGCGGCGATGATCAGCCAGGTCCACAGGTCGGCGGTGTCGGCGTGGCGGACCTTCGGGCGGGTCCAGCCGAGTGTCTGTTTCATCAGTCGGAAGGTGTGTTCCAGGTCGAAGCGGCGGAGGAAGGCCTGCCACCAGCGGTCGACGTCCGTGCCGGTGGCGCCGGTGGCCGAGCACCACAGCCACAGGGGCTTGGGGTCGCGGTCGCCCGGCAGGCGCTCGACTTTCAGGCGGATCAACGTGCCGTGCAGGACGGGCAGTTCTTCCTTCGCGTGCTCCAGCCAGGGGCCACGGTGGGTGAGTCTCGGATGCATCCGGTCCCAGGCGGTGGCTGTGGCGGTGCCGTAGTGGGTGGTGTCCGTGGACGTGGTCACCTCGGGGGTGTGCCAGGTGTCGGGCCTGGCCAGGGCGAGGACGCCGCCGTGCCGACGAGGACGTCCGCCTCCGGGCCCAGGGCGGGGCGGCCCGGGGTCGCGGAGCATGACCCGGTCCGAGCGCAGACGCCCGAGCAGCACGAGCGGCAGGTCCTTCAGTGCGTGGGAGAGGTAGGTGACGTCGTAGCCGGAGTCCATGACGATCAGGATCTCGGGGTCTCCTGGCTTCCACTGCCCGGCGTGGATCAACCGCTCGGCAACACCGCGGAGTTGGTCCGCCGTGGCGGCGGTCGCGTCGTCGGCGGGCCCAAGGCGCACGGCGTCCAGCAGCGCGACCCAGGAGGTGCGGCCCGTTTCCAGGGCGGCGACGAAGGAATACGGCCAGCCCGGCACGAACTGGTCCTTGCTGCGGGCGCCGCGTCCGTAGACATGGCAGAACAGCCGGTCGTCGCTGGTCGGGGCATCGGGGCGGAGCCAGTTGCTCACGTCCACGGCCAGCACGATCCGCCCGTCGGCCGCTTTCGGCAGCGGCAGGCCGGCCAGCGCGCGGCGCAAACGGGCCGGCTCCGCCCAGCCCCGGTCCAGCGCCGCGTACAGGGCGCCGTGCCCACGCCGGTGCTCAACCGCCAGGGACAGCTCCACCAGCGTCTTCACCGGCCCGTCCGCACACAGCACCGCGTCCGTGAGTTCGAAGAGCGTATCCGCCCGGGCGTAAAGGCATTCGTAGAACTCGACCCGAAAGCGGGACAAGACGTCCAACGCCTCGCCTGCCGACCCTGGGACGGGGAGACTCATACGCAGCGGCCGTTCTCTCGTGCTTCGTGACTCGACATCTCGAAAGCGTGGAGAACGGCCGCCTCCGCTGTCACGCGAACGACCCCAGATCAGCAGGTCGGGTGACAGGCGAGGTAAAACGCCAAGCT
>NZ_JBEYTM010000169.1:0-1443 GCF_040643055.1 Streptomyces sp. NPDC047515 | reverse complement strand
CCTTCCCTACGTTCTTCTGTGGGACCGGGCGAGCCCTTCGTATGGTTGGCCTTCCCAGGGACGTCGGGTGTGGCTTTCAACCTTCTGCCGACTGTGGCTGGCAACGATTGGCCGCCCGACGTCCCACGACGACTCGGCTGCCAATTAGGAATTGCGAATGATCGCTCCGTAGGGAATCGACAGCGAGGTCGTCCGTCGGAAGGAACCAGTAGCACACCTCACGGAGGCACCACTTGGCCACGATCTGGGCCGGCATCGACGCAGGCAAAACCCATCACCACTGCGTTGCGATCGACGAGAGCGGCCGTCGGCTGCTGTCGCGACGCGTCGCCAACGACGAGCCCGAACTCCTCGAACTCCTCGCTGATGTGCTGGCCCTGGGTGATGAGGTGATCTGGGGGATCGACCTGGCCGACGGCGGAGCCGCCCTGGCCATCGGGATCCTCCTTAACCACGACCAGCCCGTGCACTACATCTCTGGCCGCGCGATCCACCGCGCCTCCGAGAGCTACCGCGGTGAGGGTAAGACCGACGCGAAAGACGCCGCGGTCATCGCTGACCAGGTCCGTATTCGGCGCGACCTGCACCCCATACGGGTCGGAGACGAAACTGTCACCGACCTCAAGATCCTCACCGGCCGTCGCATGGACCTGGTCGCCGACCGGACCCGCACCGTCAACCGGCTCCGGGCCCGACTCACCAGCATCTTTCCCGGTCTGGAACGTGCGCTGGACCTCACCAACACTGGCCCGCTTACTCTCCTGACCGGCTACCAGACTCCGGCCGCCGTCCGCCGACTCGGCGCCAAGCGGCTGGAGACCTGGCTACGCAACCGCAAGGTCCGCAGCGCAGACCAGCTCGCCGGGACGGCCGCCGAGGCCGCCGAACGTCAGCACACCAGCCTGCCCGGGGAGAAGCTGACCGCGCAGCTGGTGCACACGCTGGCCAAGGAGGTGATGGCCCTCAACCGGCAGGTTGCCGAGCTCGACAAGCTGATCGAGGCCCGGTTTCGCGACCACCACACCTTCGAAGTGATCACCAGCATGCCCGGCCTGGGCGTCATTCTGGGTGCCGAGTTCCTAGCCGCCACCGGCGGCGACATGACCGTCTTCGGCACCCCCGACCGTCTCGCCGGCTTCGGTGGCGTCGCTCCGGTCCCTCGTGACTCCGGCAAGATCAGCGGAAACCTCCGACGCCCGCAGCGATACAGCCGCAGGCTCCAGCGCGTCTTCTACACCTCCGCGTTGTTCAGCATCCGCACGTGCGAGGAATCCCGCCGGTTTTACGACCGTAAACGAGCTGAGGGAAAACGCCACACCCAGGCCGTCCTTGCTCTCGCCCGCCGCCGCGTCAACGTCCTCTGGGCCCTCCTGCGCGACGGACGCTGCTATGAGCTCACGCCACCCGTCACCCTAGCCGCTTGACAAACAGCATTAGGAATCG
>NZ_JBEYTM010000168.1:0-1480 GCF_040643055.1 Streptomyces sp. NPDC047515 | reverse complement strand
AGCATCGTTCGTCACGACCGGTGACCGTAGCGCCCGATGACTCCGTCCGCCCACTGAACTGCGCAATCTCCGGGTTTCGTTCAGTCAACGGGGCGCGCGCTGCCCGATGCTCTGGCCCGACCCCGCACAGCGCGACCGACTGGTCGAGATCCGCGACAATCTCATCGCCCGAATCGCCGAGGCTGAGCGCGAGGGCTGGCTCGGCGAAGTCGAAGGTCTGCGTGTCAGCCTTGCGGGAGCCAAGGACAAGCTCACCCAGGTTGACCGGCGTCCCCATAAGGGAGCCGATGTCGACCTCGGCATGCCCACCATCAGGAACGAGGACTCTTGAACGCCGACGCCGATCACGAAGACCCAAGCCGCGACCTCAGCACCTGGACGATCGAGCGTCTTCGGTCGTTCGCCGAGGAGGCCCCAGGCCGGCAGCTTGAGGCGGTACGTGTCGTCGCGACGGGCCATGCTTATCGCGCCGGCCAACCCCGCGAAGCCCGCCAGCAGTGGGCCAAGTTGTCATTGCAGGCCAACCAGCGTCTGTACGGCGACAGTCTGTGGGATCGAGCACGAGCGACTCAGCAGAACTTCATGCTCCGGATGTGGGTGATCGACCATCTCGGCCTTGACGACGAGGATCAGGACTGGAGCCCCGAGACGCTGGCGGCCGACACTGTCACCGCACTTGCCCTCACCTCTGCTGAGGCCCGCGCTCTCGCCGATCACTGGCGCGACCTCGCGGTCGAACAGATAGGCGAGCTACGGCACAAGAACCTGACGGCCCATCTGGACAGGCTTGTCGACCGCCTGCAACCCAGCCCAGTACGGGATCAACTCCTCGTCTGGGCAGAGACTCGCCGACACCTGCCCTGACCGATGCTGCGAGTTCACGCCACTCTCGACGCCGATCGCAGAGTTCAGCGAATCCAGAAGCAAGACAAACCCGTGCAAAACTCCGGCGGCTATGCTGATGGCCGGCAGAACCACGGCCAGTGCCGCGTGACCCGCCAGCTCCACTTTCCGCAAACGTTTCCTACATGAAAAAGAAGCTCCCCAGCCGCGCCCGCCGCGACCTTGCGCTCGTCCTGGTCGACGCCCAGGCGAGCCCGCTCGCCCATTCCGAGCCGTACGGGCAGGACGGGGCATCATCCGGACAGTCGCCCGGGGACACGCCGCCGCCATTCTTCTCGGCCACGAATGAGCACGCTTGCCGTCCTGGCCATCGCCTACGCCGGTTCAGCCTGACTCTGAGGTACCTCTGTGCCGTTGCATGCTTCGTGTGTCGCCGTCAGCCACTTCGGTACCTCAGTGCGTTGTGGCAAACCGGATCTCGTTCGAAGCCTGCGGTGCGGGTGATCATTCGGACAGAGATGCCGGTGTGGTCGTGGGCATGGAGAAACGGGCCCCTTGGTAGTGACGTGGTTGTTGAGGCCGGTCACGAGCAAGGAGACCCGTTGTCCGATGAGTTGACCATCCCTGCTGTACCTGC
>NZ_JBEYTM010000167.1:0-1481 GCF_040643055.1 Streptomyces sp. NPDC047515 | reverse complement strand
TGCGGTGGAGCCATGAATCCCACCGCAAGACCGCACGAGCCAACACCGTCGAGGACTACATCGCAGCGTAATCAACCGGCCACCCGACAGGCTCTTAGGATGGCCCGGCCATGCCCTGTAGCGGTGGGCCTTGCGAGTTCCGGATCAACATTGCGAGGGATCTTGCCATTTCCGGAGTGACCTTGCGAGCGGGGCTCCGTCAAGTCGGTGTGATTCAGCCGAACACCAGGCACCGGTGAACACCGGCCCAACGCAAGCCCCCCGAACTCGCGGAGCGGTGACACCGCCTCGGAAATCCGCTCGGCAGCGCAGAGCAGCACAAGGCACAGTGACCTCATGAGCGAACGCGGGCTGGACCACGACGGAACGATCGCACGCGAAGGCGCACTGGACCGAGTGCCATCAGCATGCACCCCCGTCATCGACGCCGCCCGCACTCATCCACCGACACGTTCGACAACGCGCGGCTGCACAGTGCCTACATCTACGGCAGCATCCCCGCGGCACCGCCATCCCCGGAGTCTCCGACCTCGACCTCCAGCTCGCCCTCCATAACGAGCCCACCGAAGCCGATCGCGCCGACGCCACAGCGATCGAGGCTGCCCTCGACCACGCATTCCCCCAGATCGATGGCGTCGGCATCCTGCTGACCAGCACGCGCGCTCTGCTGAGCGACCTCGAACGCCACGATGCCAGCTTCTTCATCGCCTGCCTGTGCACCCCGCTGCTCGGCCCCGACCTCGCTGAACGACTACCCCGATACCGCCCCACAACCCTGCTCGCCCGCGAAACGAACGGCGACCTCGGCCTCGCGCTGAAACGCTGGCGCACACGAGCCGCCGAAGCCGCCACGGACGTCGACCGCCGGACCCTCAGCCGCGTCGTCGACCGCCGCATCGTGCGCACAGGATTCACTTTGATCACGCCCCGCTGGAACGGCTGGACCAGCGACCTCAACGAGTCCGCCGAACTCTTCGGCCGCTACTATCCCGATCGCGTCGAGCAGATGCGTATCGCCGCGACCATCGGCCGCACCCCCTCGGCCGATCCAGCAGTACTCAGCACGCTCATCGACGACCTGGGCCCCTGGCTCACCGCCGAAAACACATCCGTGCACGGCGAGAAGACACCCCGCGCCTGAACGACACCCTTCCCATGGAATTCGCAGGGCGAATCTGCGCAGATTCCGAAACAGGCCAAGACCCCATCCTGCGAGTCGCAGGCCACCGTCTCAAGGTGCCGCAGACATCACACGCAAAGGACACGGCCATACGAGGGCGAGCAGCATCAAGGCTTCGGTCCGCAGAGAACTGTCCACGCAGCGCTCTACTGCGGAGCGCGTCTCGATGTCGTCCGACCACCGTTGCGCCAGAACACGGTGCGGCTTCTCAGCTTGGCGTTTTACCTCGCCTGTCACCCGACCTGCTGATCTGGGGTCGTTCGCGTGACAGCGGAGGCGGCCGTTCTCCACGCTTTCGAGA
>NZ_JBEYTM010000166.1:0-1490 GCF_040643055.1 Streptomyces sp. NPDC047515 | reverse complement strand
GGGGGAGAAGCCCAAGGGCCTGCGTTCCATCCGCAGACCACAGGCAAGGGGAAGACCGGACGGGTGAAGGCGACTGAACCCCTGATGATGCTTCGTGATCTTTGGCTCCGCAGATGGGATGTTCCAGCGGGGTGCAGGACTGGCCGTTGAGAAGCGGCAGGCGCCGGTTGGGGATTCTTTGCCAGCCGGGAGAGCATCGCCGTCCCGGAGTAAAGGGGGCACCCACCCCGGTCGTATCTCGCTCGCGTGGAACGTGGTAACCCCGTTGGGGTCCGGAGGCATCTTCTCCGGTAAGCCGACCGTAAGGAAGGTCCAACTCCCCAGCGGGCACAGGATGATCCAAAAAGCCAAGGCCGGCAGCCGAAAGGCAGCAGGAAACCGGGACTGGTGGTCAGCGCCTCCGCTGGTCGTCCCGCACAACTGGCCGGATACGGGCCCTGCCCGGACCCGAAAGGGTGCTGACGTGGATCAGGTGGGCCTGTGAGGACCCGATGGCCATCAACGCACGAACCGAAGGACAAGTTGGACACCATGGCGACACCGATAGTCACGGCGGACTCTGCCGTGGTTCACCGGGCTGCGGTGAACGGACCGGAGGACGACCCCACCGACTGGCTGTTGATCGACTGGCAGGCGACGGAGGCGGAAGTACGGCGGCTGAGGCAGAGGATCTTCACGGCGTCGCAGGCAGGGGACCTCAAGCGGGTCCGCAATCTGCAGAAGTTGATGCTCCGTTCGCGCGCCAACACGCTGTTGAGCGTGCGGCGGGTCACGGAGGTCAATGCCGGCCGCAAGACGGCGGGCATCGACGGGATGGTCGTACTGCTGCTCCGGGGGAAGGCTGAGCTGGCCGACTGGTTGCAGCACAAGGCCGCTCCGTGGAAGCCCAAGCCCGTCAGGCGGGTGTTCATTCCGAAGGCGAACGGACGTCAAAGACCGCTCGGCATTCCCGTGATCTTGGACCGGTGTCTTCAGGCTCTGGTTCTCGGTGCACTCGAACCCGAGTGGGAGGCACGGTTCGAGCCGCGATCCTATGGATTCCGGCCCGGCCGTGGCTGTCACGACGCGATCCAGGCCATCTTCCAGGCCGCGAAGGGCAAGGACCCCAAGCGGCAGTGGGTGCTGGACGCCGACCTGACGGCGGCATTCGACCGGATCGACCATGATCGGCTTCTCGCCCTGCTCGGGCAGTTCCCCGCCCGGGGGCTGGTCGAGCAGTGGCTCAAGGCCGGGGCGGTCGATCAAGGGAGATTCGCCCCGACGGAAGAGGGGACCCCGCAAGGCGGGATCGTCTCCCCCCTGTTGATGAACGTGGCCCTTCATGGGATGGAAGAGGCGGCAGGGGCCCGCTATCGGCAAACCGGTGCTCATGCCGGGGAGACCGAGGCGGGCTCGCCGATTTTGATCAGATACGCCGACGATCTTGTGGCTCTCTGTCACAACCGTGACGAGGCCGAACAGGTCAAGGCTCGGCTCGCCGCGTGGCTGAC
>NZ_JBEYTM010000165.1:0-1511 GCF_040643055.1 Streptomyces sp. NPDC047515 | reverse complement strand
CGACATCTCGAAGCGTGGAGAACGGCCGCCGCTGCTGTCCCGCGAAGAACCGCAGATCAGCAGGTCGGGTGACAGGCGAGGTTAAACGTCAAGCTGAGAAGCTGTATCTCAACCGAACATGATCGCTTGATTCCTGCTGGTCAGGCATGGTTTCGGTCGGGGTGAGGGAGGTATCTGGCGTTCTGCTTCCGCTTGTTTGTCGAGGGGTGCGTGATGGCGTCGATGCTGGGGTTGCTGGAGGAACGGGAAGCGTCTGCCCGTGAGCGGGTGGAGGTCTTGCGGGAGGAGGCGGCCCGTGCGGCTGCGGCCTTGGAGGCTGGCGAGATCGAGCTGGACCGGCGGGTGATCGCGCGGGAGGAACTCGTCGAAGCCCTGGCCGCCTCTGCCGGCGAGTCCACTGCCGCGATGGAAGCCAGGGGAGATTTGGTGCCCGCCCCCGTTCTCGAGGGTGCGTCCGCGTCGGTTCCGGGAGCGATTGTGCCGCCCTGGCGGGAGGGGTTGTCGGTGTCGGTGCTCTCGCTGGACAGCCAACGGATCCTGAACGTGCTTCAGGACGGGCCGGGCCGTGAGCCGATGCGGGCCAAGGACATCGCGGCGGCCCTCGGCGTCGAGGTGACGGTGGCGGCGAAGGTCGAGGGAGTGCGGTCGAAGGCGAAGCGCCTGGCCGAGCGCGGGTGGTTGCTCCAGGAGGCGTCGGGCGCGTTCAGTGCTGGCCGACGGCTCGTGGCCGGGCCAGTCGGCGGCTCATCCGCGTGATCACCGAGAACAGGATCATCGCCTCGCTGGTCGCGGGCAGCGTTTCGTAGTCCCGGCACAAACGGCGCGAGTGCATCAACCACGCCAGCGTGCGCTCCACCACCCACCTGCGGGGCAGCACCACGAACCCCTCCGTGTCGTCCGTGCGCTTGACAACCTCCAAGGTCAGGGCAAGTTTCTGACGGCACCAGTTGATGAGTGGGCCGGTGTAGCCGCCGTCGGCCCAGACCAGGCAGATGTCCCGGTGCAGGGTCCGCAGTCGGGCCAGCAGACCGACGGCCGCCTCTCGGTCCCCGATGTTCGCGGCGGTCACGGCCACGACCAGCAGCAGGCCCAGACAGTCGGTCACGATGTGCCGCTTCCTGCCGTTGATCAACTTTCCGCCGTCGAAGCCGCGTGAGACGGCCGGCACCGTCGCGGCGGCTTTCACCGACTGTGCGTCGATGATCCCCGCCGTCGGCTCTGCCTCGCGCCCTTCGCGCTCTCGCACCCGGCCACGCAGCCGATCGTGGAACTCCGCGACCAGCCCGTTCTCGCGCCAGCGGCGGAAGAAGGCATAGACCCGGGCCCAGTGGGGGAAATCCGCGGGCATCGCCCGCCAGGAGATCCCGCCCGCGACCAGGTAGCGAATCGCGTCCAGCATCTGGCGGTGGCAGTAGCCCTCAGAGCCTGTCGGGTGGCCGGTTGATTACGCTGCGATGTAGTCCTCGACGGTGTTGGCTCGTGCGGTCTTGCGGTGGGATTCATGGCTCCAC
>NZ_JBEYTM010000164.1:0-1559 GCF_040643055.1 Streptomyces sp. NPDC047515 | reverse complement strand
ACACCACGTGATCATTCCGGGGCCGTCTCCATGCCCGGAGGGCAGATCACGACCGTCACGCATCACGCATGATCAGCCACCCGACAGGCTCTGAGGGGTTGTCCCGTGGAGGCGGCGAAATCCTCGACGGACGCGTGCGGGTGTGAGGCGCCCTTGACGTGCGGGCCGTTCCCAAGGATTACGGAGGTCCTCCGCGAGGGGCCGGGCGAGACGGAGCTGGGCATAGGCAGCCATGACGAGCCAGGTCCAGCGGTCGGCGGCGGCCGGCTCGCGGAGTTGGGGTGTAGTCCACCCCAACGTCTGCTTGATCATCCTGAAGGTGTGCTCCAGGTCGAATCTGCGCAGAAACGCCTGCCAGAGCCGGTCCACGTCCCCGGCAGCAGCGGCGGTGCCCGACCACCACAGCCAGACCGGCCTCGGGCTGCGGTCTCCACGGAGGTGGTCGACCTGAAGGCGGATGACGGTGCCTTCAACGACCGGCAATTGTCCCTTGGGGTAGTCGGCCCAGGCCGAGCGCCGGACCAGTAGCGGGTGCAGCCGGTCCCAGGCAGTGGCGACGGCTTTCCCGTAGTGGGTGGCATCGGTCACGGTGGTGACGGACGGGGCGGCTGGGTTGCCGCGGCCTCGAACGCGAACTCCGCTCCGCGCTTGGGCTTGCGGCCGACCTTGCCCGGCGGCTGCGGCGGGGGCGGGAAATACAGCACGCGGTCCGACCGCATCCGACCCAGCATCTCCACGGGTAGGTCCGCCAGCAGGAAAGCAGGGCGGGCCACGTCGTAGCCGGCATCGGCGACGACCAGGACGGACGGATCCCCGACCTGCCACTGGCCCGCCACATGCAGCCGCTGGAACACGTCCCGGATCCGGGCTGCGGTGACTGCGGTCGCGTCGTCCTAAGGACACAGCCGGACCACATCCAGCATGGCGGTCCACGACGTCCGACCCTGCTCCAGAGCGGCCACGAAAGAGTAGGGCCACCCGGGGATCATCTGGGCCGAGCCCCTGCCACGACCATACGTGTGGCAGAACAGCCGTTCCGGGCTGGTATTCGCATCCGGCCGCAGCCAGTTGCTCACATCGACCGCCGAGATCAGCTGCCCCTCGGCCGTCCGCGGAAGCGGCAGTCATGGCTACGGCCTTCGTGCTGGTCAAGCGCCTCTGTGACGGAGCACATGATCAGGCGGAGGCCGCTCCTACGTCAGCTACTCAGCTGAAGCGGCGGCAAGTTCGAGGTCACATTCGACCGCGGACGATAAACGTCAAGCTTACGACCTGGGGATGAATAGTCCCGGTGTTGGTGGGGCCGTGACGTGAGAAGGGCCGCACGGGTTGGGTGAGTTGTGACGCTTACCTGGGCCCGTGCGGCCTGCTCCCATCCTGCCCTGTCCGGGGTCTCTCGCGCACATCTCGGCGAGTTGCTCGAAGAGTTGTCGCCGCGTTGGTGGGCCCGGCGTGAGTCGGCGCTCGACCGGCAGCGGGGCTACAGACGGCGCCGGGCGGAGGGGGCCGGGCGCAAGCCGAGGCTGGAGTTCGTCGACCGGCTGCTGGTCACCCTCGTC
>NZ_JBEYTM010000163.1:0-1591 GCF_040643055.1 Streptomyces sp. NPDC047515 | reverse complement strand
ACGATCGGGCCCTCCGCTTGCCCGCACACTCTCCACAACGACGCATCAGCCGCCAACCAAAGCTGACGACCAATCACGAAAGATCGAGGCTAACGCGAATACAGGACCGATTCTGTCCACTATTTCTCCTAGCCTGCGCAGTGCACGCCTCCAGCACAGCCAAGGAGATCCCCATGGACTTCGTCTCGATCCGCATCATCACCAGCGACGTAGCGCGCCTCGTCGAGTTCTACGAGCGAGCCACAGGGGCGGGGGCGACGTGGGCCACCGAAGACTTCGCCGAACTCAACACCGCGGGCGCCACCCTCGCGATCGCCAGCACCCGCACCGTCCCGCTGTTCGCCCCGGGCTCTGCCCGCCCGGCGGACAACCACAGCGTGATCACCGAGTTCCTCGTCGACGACGTGGACCGCGTTCACCAGAACCTGACCGACTTCGTCACCGACTTCGTCACCGAGCCCAGCACGATGCCCTGGGGCAACCGGTCCCTGCTGTTCCGCGACCCCGACGGCAACCTCATCAACTTCTTCACCCCCGTTACCCCAGCGGCCATCGAAAAGTTCGCACGCTGACGCCACGCACAGCCGCTCACGCGGGAGCCCTGAGATCCCAGGGCTCCCGCGTGAACGCGGCCGCCGAGTCCAGGAGCGCCACCAGCAGGGGACATCGGAACGCACCTCTGACCCCAGAAGGACGTCTGCGCTCGTGCCTGCGGATCGACGCCGGACGTCCGATCGCACACGTCGCTGCGGAAGCCGGGATCTCCCGCCGCTGCCTGGCCAAGTGGTACGCCCGCTGGCGCGCGCACGGCGAGAACGGACTACTCGACCACTCCTCCCGCCCCGCCACCAGCCCCGCCCGCACCCCCGAGGACATCGCCGACCTGGTGGAGGCGCTGCGGCGGCAGACCAAGCACGGACCAGCCCGGCTCGCCGCCGACCTACAGCGGCTGCACGGCGTCACACTCGCGCCCGCGACCGTCCACCGCATCCTGGTGAGGCGAGGACTCAACCGGCTCCGGGACCTCGACCCACCGACCGGCGAGCAGCTGCGCGAGGTCATCCGCTACGAGCACGACCGGGTCGGCGACCTGGTCCACGTCGACGTCAAGAAACTCGGACGCATCCCGACCGGCGGCGGCTGGCGGATGCACGGCGTCGGCACCGAGTCCGCCCGCGCCTCCAAACGCACCGGTCCCGGCACCGGCAAGGTCGGATACACGTACCTGCATTCGGCGCTCGACGACCACTCCCGGCTGGCCTACACCGAGGCCCTGGACGATGAGAAGGCCGTCACCGCGGTCGCCTTCTGGCACCGGGCCGTTGCCTTCTTCGCCGCCTACGGCATCACACCGATCCGCCGCTGCCTCACCGACAACGGCGCGTGCTACCGGTCTACGACCTGGGCTGACGCCCTCGCCGCGACCGATACGAAGCACAAGCGGACCAGGCCGTACACGCCGCGCACGAACGGGAAGGTAGAGAGGTATAAGAGGATGAAGTTCCCCCCTGAACCGGGACAGCGGATGTTTACGCTGCGGGGGTGAGGTCTTGCTGCAGCAGGCTCCGGGTTTCGAGGGGTGTGACGTACC
>NZ_JBEYTM010000162.1:0-1705 GCF_040643055.1 Streptomyces sp. NPDC047515 | reverse complement strand
AGCACTCGGCACAAGAAGGCCACTGGATAACCGCCCGGGTTGTCGGAACTCGCCTTCTCCGCATCGATGAACGCGTAGCGCGCGGCTACTTCGTCGATTCCCTCGCGAAGTCGGGTGGCCCGGGGGATCTCACCCCCGGGCTCCCGCAGATCCGTACGTGACCGTCTCCGGTCATACGGCTCTTGTCGTCCTGGTCACCAGACCCGGGCGGGCTCGGTCACCCAGACCCAGTGCGCGAGAAGCCGGGGATGTCGATCAACCCCGGACCACCACGCACGGAAGGTCGCCGACCAGCTTCGCCGCAGCCTCCGGTACTTCCCGCGCAACCACCGGACCACGTAGGCGTTGATCCGTTTCAGGAGGGGATACAGGGCCGACCTGCTGAAGGCCCCGTAGTACTGCATCCATCCCCGCACGACCGGATTGATCCAGTCCGCGAGGTCTCGGGCCTCGCCCTGCACCCACCGGTGCAGGCGCCAGGAGCGCACCACCTCGCCCATCCGCTTCAGGGCCTTGTCCGAGACCACCGGAGAGAAACTCCGGAACAGCCCGTTCCGCCCGTCCACGGTGCGCTCGCGAAAGTCGTAGCCCAGGAACGTGAACCTCGTGTGCTCGAAAGAGCTCTTGCGGTTCGCGTCCCGGCAGTAGACGATCTGCGTCTTGTCGGGGTGTAGTTGAAGGCCAACCGAGTCCATGCGCGCATCCAGCGCGGCCAGCACCGCTCTTGCCTCGGCGAGACTGCGGCAGTGGATGACCGCGTCGTCGGCATACCGTTCGAAGCGGACGTCCGGGAAGGCCCGGTGCAACCACATGTCGAACGCGTAGTGCATGAACAGGTTCGCCAGGACGGGAGATACCGCTGATCCCTGCGGGGTGCCCTTGGCGCGCTCGATCAGCGTGCCATCCGCATGTTGCAGCGGGGCAGCAAGCCACCGCTTGACATACAGCAGGACCCAGGGGAGCTCACAGACCGAGCCCACCGCCTTGAGCATCAAGTCCCACGGCACCGAGTCGAAGAACGCCTTGATGTCGAGACCGACCACCCAGTCGTACTTCCAGCACCGCTCCCGGCACGTGCCCACCACGTCGATCGCTCCGCGCCCCGGGCGGTAGCCGTAGGAGTCCGGATGGAAGATCGGCTCGACCCTCTCCTCCAGCACCATCGCCACCACCGTCTGCGCGACACGGTCGCCCACGGTCGGCACTCCGAGGACCCTGATGCCGCCCTGCGGCTTCGGGATCTCCACCATGCGCACCGGTGGCGGGAAGTAGCAGCCCGAGGAGTGAAGTAGGCCGCCGACGAGGTACCCGTGGCTCGGGTCCTTTTCCGACGGCCCCTTCCCGAACCGGGCAGGCGGCTTTCACCGCACCCGGCTCTCCAGCGATCATCTTCGGGTGGTAACCGTGGCACGTCCCGCATGAATATCCTGATGACAACGCTCGCAGACCACAAGGGTCTTACGCTTCCGCATGGCCATCATCCGTACCCATACGGGCCGTTCCGACTGACCTGGACGGTTTAGATCCGCGAGCTTGCGGACGTGATGGACTTGCAGTCCTTCCAGCCCCTCGCACATCTCGCACTGTCCAGCCAAGAGCCGATGGATCAGCTCATTGCGTTTAGTGACCGCCATGGTCGGCTTGGTGTCGGCGATGATGGCAGTACGTTTGCGCTTGAGAGGAATCCCGCCGAAGCGGGCTACCA
>NZ_JBEYTM010000161.1:0-1709 GCF_040643055.1 Streptomyces sp. NPDC047515 | reverse complement strand
ACTGGCTGTTGTTCTTTCGAGTGTGATCGGTTGGTTTCCGCAGGTCAGGCATAGGCGCCCCGGTGGTGCGGCAGAACTGTTCCAGCATGTTGCTGCCGAGAGGGAGGATGCCGCCAATGCCGTCGGTAATGGGACTGCTGGAAGCCGAAGAACGCGCCGCCCGGCGGCGGGTGGAGGTGCTGCGCGAGCAGACGGACCGGCTGCTGGCTGAGTTGCACGAATCCGAGACCGACTGGCAGGAGCTGGTCATCGCCCAGCAGCGGGTCGGCCGGGTCCTGGCCGGGCAGCAGCAGGACGACGCTGCGGACTCTGCCGCCGAGTCTGCCGGGCAGGCGGTGGAGGAGCCTGAAGTTCCGCCGGTGGACCGTAAGCCGGGCACTCCTGCCGTCGTTGCCGCGCGCCCCGGATCGATCCTGCCGCCGTGGAGTCCTGGTGCCGATCCTGGAGCGCTCGCGGTGGACTACCAGCGCATCCTTGCCGTCCTGGCCGACGCCCGGCGCCGCAGCGAGGAGCCGATGACCTGTAAGCAGATCGCCACCGCGATGGGCGTCGAACTGACGCCGTCGAAGATCGAGGGAGTGGTGCGCTCTCGGGCCCGCCGCCTGGCCGAGCGCGGCTGGCTGACCCAGACCTCGGCGGGGAAGTTCACCCTGGCCGACGGGCCAGCCGGCGCCGCATCAGCATGACCATCGACCAGTAGATCATCGCCTCGGACGAGTCGGGGCGCCGCTCGTAGTCGCGGTCCAGGCGGCGGGTGCGGCACAGCCACGCGTTGGTGCGCTCCACTACCCAACGGCGCGGCAGGATCTCGAAGCCTTCCGCGTCGTCACTGCGCTTGACGATCTCAAGGATCAGGCCGAGTACGGCCGCGCACCACGACACCAGGAAACCGGTGTATCCGCCGTCGGCCCAGATAAGCCGGATGCGGTGGTGGCGTGCGCCGGCGCGTTCGATCAGGTGCTGGCCGGCGTCGCGGTCGCCGACATCGGCGGGGGTGACGGTGACGGCCAGCAGCATGCCGATGGTGTCGGTCAGCAGGTGGCGTTTGCGGCCGACCGTCTTCTTGTTGCCGTCGTAGCCGGAGGTGGCCACCGGGATGGTGGGGGTGGAGCGGATGGTCTGCGAATCGATGATGGCCGCGGTCGGCTCGGGGTCACGGCCCGCGTCCTCGCGTACCTTCGCGCGCAACCGGTCGTGCAGCTCGATGGTCAATCCGCGGTCCCGCCAGCGGCGGAAGAAAGCGTAGACGCGGTCCCAGGGCGGGAAGTCGAGGGGCATCGCACGCCACTTGATGCCGCCGTCCAGGAGATAGAAGACGGCGTCGAGCATCTGGCGGTGGCAGTAGGACTCCGGGCGTCCACGCCGGCTCTCCAGCCAGGCCGGGACCGGCATGGCCGCGCGCACGATCGCCCACTCGGCATCGGTCGTATCGGACGGATAGCGTGCTGCCCGGTCAGGGTGGTCGCCGGCGTTCCCGAATCGGTGGGCCAGGCAATCGCACCGCGACACGCCGGAGTTGGACGTCGCGGCAGCGGGCGCGACAGACTGGAACACCAGGGTCTCCTCCTGCTCGTTGGACTTCGACATCCCCGAGCTGTGCAGGAGGCCCTGCTTTCATGCGCGGACCGCTAAATGATCATTCGAAGGTGGACCCGGCTGGCACCCCCGTTCGACCGTCAAGCATCACGGCCGAATGAGCAACAGCCAGT
>NZ_JBEYTM010000160.1:0-1740 GCF_040643055.1 Streptomyces sp. NPDC047515 | reverse complement strand
GACCCGAATCCGCAGGTAGGGGCGTGCTCGCGGGCCGTCAGCGGTCAACTCGCTTAATCTGGGTTGTTTTTGGGTTTCCGGCATGTCGGTGGTCTGGCTGTCGTGCCAGGTGGACGGCTTTCCGGGGCGGGTTCGGGTCTGGTCGGGTGTGCGCGGGCCGGGCGCGGGGTCAGTGGGCCGTGACGGTTGTTCGGACGCGGGCCAGGGTGGTGGCGATCAGTCCGTCGGCGGCCGGGGCGAACCGGAGGCGGGGTTGGCGTGCGGTGGTCACCAGTCGGGCGGCCCGGTTGATCAGCAGGCGGCGGACGGTGGCGATCCGGCGGCGGGCGCCGGTGGTGTCGAGGGGCGCGATCGTCTGGAGCCAGGCCGAGAGGTTGTAGGCCAGCAGCGCGCCCCACATCCACATTGCGTTGACGGCGTGCGAGGCGGAGGGAAGATGGTTCAGCCCGGCGCCGTACGCGGTGTCCCGGAACAGCTCCTCGATCTTCGTGCGGCGTCGGAACTCCCACTCCGCCGCCGTGATGTCCTCGTCCAGGTCGAGGATCTCGTTGGTGGCGATGAAGGAGTAGGCGTAGGCCGCGTCCGAGACCCCGTCCAGGACGAGGGCGAGCTGGTCCTTGCCCACGGTGCGCGAGCGGCGTGAGCGCGGATCTGCGGACAGGGCGTCGGCGTCGTAGCGGACCCGGCGGCCGATCACCTTGGTGCCCTCGGGCCAGCCGGCCGGCGTGTAGTCGATCAGTGCGACCTGGGCGTCGTCGTAGGCGACGGCACAGATCCAGTCGTCCTCATGGACCCGGGACACGGCCCGCCAGAGCGGCCCGGTGCGGGGCACCGCGAGTCGGAACACCGCCTCGCGTGCCGTGATCCGGGCCGCGACGGTGCCGGAGTAGTAGCCCGAGTCGCCCTGGACGAGGATCTGTCCGGTCGCGCCGGTGGCGCGGACTGCGTCGATGGCCCGGTCGATCTGGTCGGGGGCCAGGGTCCGGCCGTCGGAGCGGCCGTCTCCCAGGTCCGCGGCCAGCACGGTGCCAGTCTGGGCCCAGTGGCAGGCGTGAACCCGTCCGGAAACCTCACCCTTGTAGGAACGGACCACTTGTTCCTTGCGGGTGGAGTACACCTCGATGTCCTTGGCGTCCACGTCGATGGTGACCGGCCCCGCCAGGACCCGGGCCCGATCGGCGACCGCCAGCGCGGCCAGCGCCCGACCGGAGAGTCGCGCGCACGCCACCTCGATGCCCCCGCGCTGGGCCTGCCCGAACCGGGCGGCCAGCGTGGCGGCCGTGGTCGCCGCCGGCACCGGCGCGGGCAGCAGCCCCTCGCCCACCACATCGGCCCGTAGCCGGTCGAAGCCCACCAGATGATCCTCGCCGGTCAGCTGCACCGTCGCCGTCGCGAGCGCGAACTCGCCACCCGACAGACCCCGGTCGCGTGCCTTGACCGGCCCGATCCCCGCGTCCAGCGCGGCGGTGATCCCCAGGGCCCGGTCCAGCTCGGCCACCAGCAGTAGCCCGCCGTTCTCCGTCAGCGAGGCGTCCGGATCACTCACCTGCGCTCTCACCCTCGACCACCGCTTGCCGGGGGTGCGGGAGGCGGTACGACGGCGCGATATCTTCTTCACTCGGCAGGTGCACTCTCTCGGACGAGTCGATTAGGCGTAGGAACCTCGATCTTCTCACCGGCAAAGTGCACCTGTCGCTGTATCAGCTGTCGCATACCCCGCACTACCTGCGGATTCGGGTC
>NZ_JBEYTM010000159.1:0-1813 GCF_040643055.1 Streptomyces sp. NPDC047515 | reverse complement strand
CAATGCCGCGTAGTTAAGCGGTTCCGGGCGCTTGCAAGGGGTGTTGACCTGCGGATTCGCCAGACATGAGAACGGGACCTCCGGTAAAGCAGAGAAGCCGTCCAAGGTCTTCCTGCACGAGAGGTCCCGTTGCCCGATCAGTGTGCCACCACCACGCTCACCCATGCCATCACCTGCGCCGCCGGACCCTTCGCACCGGGACACCTCGGCGAGCTGACTCAGCACGTCCCCTTCGAACTCGCCGACGCCGTATTGCAAGAGACCAGATCAGGGCATCGCCGGCTGCGGCATCTTCCCTCCCGGGTCGGCATCTACTTCCTCCTCGCGCTGGCGCTGTTTCCCTCGCTGGGATACATGCGGGTGTGGGGCAAGCTCACCGCGGGTCTGCACGGACTCACGCTGCACCGTCCCTCCGAGAAGGCCCTGCGCGACCTGCGTCGCCGTCTGGGGCCGGCACCGTTGAAGGCGCTGTTCGAAGCGGTGTCCGGGCCGCTCGCCCGCCCTGGGACCCGCGGCACGTGCTACCGCTCGTGGCGGACGGTCGCCTTCGACGGATGCAGCTCGCTCAAGGCCCCTGACCAGCCGCGTATTCGGAACCTGTTCGGCAAGTCGAAGCACCGCTGGGGCATCTCGGGCTATCCCGCCCTGCGGCTGACCGCCCTGGTCGAGACGGGGACGCGTGGCCTGCTCGGCGCGGTCTTCGGCCCCACCAGCACCGGGGAGCCGACCCATGCCGCCCGGCTCATGCACCTGCTGACTCCGACGATGCTCCTGTTGGTCGACCGGGGCTTCGACGGCAACAACTTCTATACAGCCGTGGCCAAGACCGGTGCCCAGCTCCTGGCCCGCCTCGGTTCGAACCGCAAGCCCGCTGTGATCGCCGTCCTGCCCGACGGCTCCTACCTCACCCGCCTCGGCGGGCTCCAACTCAGGGTCATCGAAGCGGACATCACCGTGACCACCCGCGACGGCCGGCGCATCCACGACCGCTACCGCCTGGCCACCACCCTGCTCGACCCCCATAGCGACCCGGCCGCCGCGCTCGTACGGCTCTACCACGAACGCTGGGAGATCGAGTCGGCCTTCTACGCACTTCGGCACACGCTCCTGCGCGGTCGAGTTCTGCGTTCCTGCGACCCTTTCGGCCTCGAACAGGAACTCTGGGCGATCTTGACTGCCTATCAGGCCATCCGACGGGCTATGACGGAAGCCGTCGAGTCCGTTCCCGGCATCGACCCCGACCGCGCCAGTTTCACCGTCGCCCTCGAAACCGCCCGTGACCAGGTGACATCGGCGCGAGGCATCCTGCCGGCCCTTGACCGCATCGACGACCCGGGGCTGATCGGGCACGCCGTGCTCGCTGATCTACTGCCGCCTCGGCGCGCACGCGTCAGCGCCCGCAAGGTGAAGTGCCCCATGACGCGCTACCCCGGCAACTCCGCTGACCCCCGCCCCGCCGTCAGCCAGGACATCGTCTCGCTGGACATCGCGGTCCACCAGGCCGTCCTGCCGCCGCCCGAGCCCGACCGGCCTCCCGTTAATCCGGGCCGCAAGACCCTCGTCCTGGATCTCCTGCGGACCGCCCCGGACCGTCCGTGGCGATCCCACGAGATCGCCCAAGCAATCAACTGCCCCAACATCAAGAGCCTATGGACGCAGCTCTCGACGTGGGTGAAGGACGGCATGCTCCGCAGAACCGCCAAGGACACGTACGAACTGGTCTCTGCCTGGGCGACATCGCCTCGACCACCCGGCGAATCCGCAGGTCAACACCCCTTGCAAGCGCCCGGAATCGCTTAACTACGCGGCATTG
>NZ_JBEYTM010000157.1:0-2005 GCF_040643055.1 Streptomyces sp. NPDC047515 | reverse complement strand
GCTGCCTGCCCCTACCCCTCCGCAATCATGCCCCGCATACGAAGAAGCCCCTGCTCATCGAACAGGAACTCCCTTTGCCACAACGCACTCAGACCCCCTGGCATACCGGCTGGATCGCGCTCTACCGCACCTGACGGCTCGTCCGGACCTTGAAGCGTATGGGGGACACAGAATCCTTCCCGACTGGCCCGGACCACCCCGACGACGACCTCCAGGCCCTTCACGAAGGCGCCGACGCTCCACCACCCCCCGCACGGCCCGACTGCCCGGATTGCGGCCTTCGCCAGGACCGGTACCCCACCCTGTACGAAGACCACTGGGTACTCCTCGAACCAGGCATCACCGTCCCCTCCCACCACCTTCCGCCCCGTCGGCGGTGGCTCGTCACTCCGGACGGCATCGCGTGGAACATGTGGGACGCCGAACCCACCCTCGGCGCCACCTGTCGCGTTGCCCACCACCTCGTCTGCCCCTGCCCCACAGCCGACACCTGGTGGCCCTGGCCCTGGGGCTCCGCGCGGCGCGAGGAGAACGACCGACGGGCACAGCGCCTGTTCAACCTTCCTGACCTACGAGACCTGCCCGACGCGGGCTGACAGTACGGTGTCCGTCGGCCGGGTTCGGTTCACCACCTGGTGATGCGTTCTTCATCCCGGCCCACGTGCCTCGGATCAGCGCCTTGACCCGGGGCACAGCCGTGTCTCCACGAACAAGGCCTCTTGATCCGGCAGCCTGTGCCCATGACCGGCCTCTTTGAGCACGCCCCGCAGATCTGGAATGCCGCGCAGCTCCGCGACGCACTGAAAGACCTGCCCGACGACGCACCCATTCATATCGGCGTGGCGGGCGACCCCAGCGACTTCGACGGATACCGAGACTTCGTCCTTGTGGACGCTCACCAGGTGGAGAACTGGTGGCTGGCCACCTCTTCGGCGCCGGAGCGTTCCGAGACCGCAAAGGAGCTGACGTTGTTCGCGGACTGGGAGCCGGGCACGTACGACCGTCTGGACTGAGCTCGTTCTCTGTCTTCCGGCTGGTTGATGTGCGGTGATCGTGGGCTCGCGTTTGACGGTTCTGCCGACGGCGTGGCGGGGTGGCTGGCGCTTGTTCTCGGAGTCGGGTGGTCGCCAGGGGCCCCGGCGCAGGCCTGGAACTGATCACCGGCCCAGTCCCCGCTGGAAGTTTCTTCCGAAGAGCCCTGGCGCGCCCCGCCGCAAGCGGGTTCTGCGGGGTGGCAGGCAGCGGATCCAGACGGCGGTCATGGGAAGTGCGGACTCGAAGGAGCCGCTGATGCTGCCGCTGGACGCGATCGAGCTGGACGCCTTCCGCCGACGGTACGAGCACGAGCACGAGCACGAAGCATTCTGATGCGGGCTGCTGCTCGGCGACTGTGGCGTCCAGCCGACGACGTAGCTCTGCACCGACCGGGTCTGCCGCTTCGCGCACCAACCGGGCCCGGACGGACCGCCTCAACCTCGCGGCTGCCGGGCCCGTGGCCGGCGCCGACCACCTGTATGCGAAGTCCGCTGCAACGGCATGGCTCCGGGGCCGTGATGACCAGGCCGACTTCGACTTCGCCCGGCGGGACGGCACACCGATCGGTTCGGTGGTGGTCACCCTGAAGTTCCCCCCTGAACCGGGACAGCGGATGTTTACGCTGCAGGGGTGAGGTCTTGCTGCAGCAGGCTCCGGGTTTCGAGGGGTGTGACGTACCCGTAAACCATCGAGCGCAACGGCATCGTGCCCGAGACCGTGCACGCCGACCGCGGCACCTCCATGACCAACAAGAAGGTCTCCCAGCTGCTGATCGACCTCGGCATCACCCGCAGTCACTCACGCCCCAAGGTCTCCAATGACAACCCCTACAGCGAGGCCCAGTTCAAGACGACCAAGTACATGGCCGACTATCCCAATGCCGCGTAGTTAAGCGATTCCGGGCGCTTGCAAGGGGTGTTGACCTGCGGATTCGCCGGGTGGTCGAGGCGATGTCGCCCAGGCAGAGACC
>NZ_JBEYTM010000156.1:0-2009 GCF_040643055.1 Streptomyces sp. NPDC047515 | reverse complement strand
GGAAGGCCAGAAGGTGAATTTCGACGTCACCCAGGGCCAGAAGGGCCCCCAGGCGGAGAACATCACCCCGGCCTGAACCACACCCGCACGACACCTGCCCCGCGATGCTCGCCGGGCAGGTGTCGTGCGCGACAGCTCACCGCGCCCCAGGCATACCCCCGCTCGGCGACAAGCGGCATCGGGGGATGCGGGCCTTCTCTGCCATCTGGTCAGATGTCGAGTGTCTCGGCGAACCTGGCGAATGCGGTGAACCTTGCCGGCGTGAAGGTCAGCGTCGGGCCGGACTTGCGCTTCGAGTCGCGGCGTGCAGTGCTCAGGGGGGCGTGGCGATCTCCAGGCATTCCTGCTCGCCGGCGCTGTGAGAGGACTTGAACCAGGCTGGGCTGTCCTGAGCGGGTGCGCTCATGAGTGCTTCTCCTCGTTGATTTTCTTGATGTTTTCGCGCGACTCGTCGAAGCCCTCCTCACCTGCTGTCCCGGAGTTCCGTCGCGTCGCCGACGTCCTCCGCATACGGATCCGTGACCGGTTCTACGCTCCGGGCCAACGGCTGCCGATGCCCCGGCCGAGGAGCTGGCAGCAACCGCAGCGCAGTCGAGCGGGCCGTACGGGTGGTGGCCGCCGAGGGCCTGCTGGTCACGACGGTGGTCCATGGGCGCGGCCTGCGCCACTACCCGGCCAGCTTCGCCAGCCACGGATGCCCGGGGTGCACGTACTCTAGCCACCCACCAAGTACGCCCCGCCGCGCGCTTCCCAGCAGCGGCAGAACCCCGTCGAAGTCCGCCTGATCCTTGGGCCGCGCCGCCTTCGCTTTGAACAGCAGCACCAACTCCGGCGTCAGGTACGGGATCCCATCCGCCGTCCGCTCGATGACCGCGTCGTACGACAGACGCAGCCCCTCATCCCGCCGGCAAATCCACGTCCCGCCCTCGTGTGGCTCGCGGAAGACGTCGAACAGGAACTGACCGCTCGCCGGATCCCGCAGCCAGGTCTGGTGGGTGGCTGCCAGCGCCTCAGCTCCCGTCCCCGCCCAGACCCGCCCTGAGCCCACCGCGTCAAACACGTACTCGGGGAAGCGGTCCCGAATTTCCGAGAACCCTGCCGCGGGCACGGCGATCTCCAAATCGCCGTGCGGCCGCGACTGCCCCCCGCGGAACAGATCCAGCGCCCACCCCGCCGCGATGCACCAGGGCGCAACGACCCCACCCAACCGCTCCGCGACCTGTTCCGGCCGCCAAGCGTCCGCCCACCGGGCATCCAGTTCGTCCGCATCGAGCACAGCGCCGCCGGGCGGCAGAGATTCGGTCATCGGTACAACCTACTGCCGCGACCAGACCCGGGTGCGGCTCTTTTGAGGGTCAGAGCCAGGCCCGCCACCAGGACGGATACGACCTTCCACACCCACCGAGCAGCGCTGACCGGCCACAGGATGACGCGGGCCATCCGCCCTCATCTGGGCCAGCAACCGTAGGCTCCCGCCCTGGCCCGGACCGGACGGCTCCCGTGGCCCTGCAACCGGGCAGCGCCTTGGTTTCGGTTCGATTGAACGTTGAATTCACCTTGCGCTCGCTGTCGTGAACCAGAGATGCAGAGGCGCCATCTGGGCGAAAACGGCCATGCTGCGGGCGGGAATTTCGGATCATGGACAGCGTGGAGGACTGGCACGACTGCAACGATCCCGCCGAACTGCGTATCCGGCTCGAGGTGGCGCTCGATGAGAACGCCGAGCTGCACGACGCGCTCGCCGCGATGCGCACCGAGAACAGACGCCTGCGCACCCGGCTGGGAATGCCCGCCGTCGGCGGCCCGCGGGCGCTGCCGCCGGTCCCCGAGGAACCGGTGCCGACTATCACTGTAGAGGGAAGTGGGCTGCCGTATGCGGACGCCGCGTCCAGCACGGAGTCGAAGATCGCGCTGTTTAGCCTCGGGCTTTCGCGTGGCCGGGTGTCCGATGCGTGATCGGAAACGCGAAGAGTGCTCCTGACCTGCGACGATGGGACTTGTCTAGGGTC
>NZ_JBEYTM010000155.1:0-2076 GCF_040643055.1 Streptomyces sp. NPDC047515 | reverse complement strand
TAGGCGTAGGAACCTCGATCTTCTCACCGGCAAAGTGCACCTGTCGCTGTATCAGCTGTCGCATACCCCGCACTACCTGCGGATTCGGGTCAGAGCACTCTGTGAGGGGACCACGACTCCATAGAGGTCCTGGATCGTGGCGAGTGCGGATTCGTGAACCTGCTTCGCGGGGACACCGTTCGGGTTGCCCTTCAGAGGCAGGGGCCGGGTCGCGGAGGCGTCAGCCACCACGGTGGGCTTGTTGCCGTTGAGGAACGCGCCCTCGGTGGTGAACAGGGCGCACATGTTTGTCATGAATCCGGCGATGATGACGTTCTCGTTCCCGGCCTTCTTGACCTCTTCGGCGAGATCGGTGCCATGGAAGCCGTCCGGGACGTTCTTCTCGACGACGGGCTCTCCCACGGCCGGCTTGAGCGCCGGAATGATCTGGCCCGCCTTCGACTTCAGGTCGTAGCCCTTGTCGACGATGTGGATAACCGGCGTCCCTGCCTTTCGGGCACGCCTGAGCAGAGCCTCGGCGTTGTTCACCGCCGCGCGCCATCCGTCGAGCTCCATCACGCCCTCGGTGTAGGTGTTCTGGTAGTCGACCAGGATCAACGTCGCGCCGGAGAGCTTCGCGGGCGTCTCGTCCAGCTTGTTGAGCTCCCGCAGGGTCGTCGTGTCCTTCGCGACGTTCTTCTCCGCGGCAGGTGACGAAGAACGGTCCGTGCGCGGGGCTGCCTCGGAGTTGCCGCCACACGCCGCCGCGGTGGCGGCGAGAGCGGTGACGACACCCAGCGCGACGACTGGACGCAACAGCCTCATCAGACGATCTCTTTCTGCGACGGAACGACGACCCCGTACAGGTCGGCGATGGTGGCGAGGGCGCTGTAATGCACCTGGCCGGCATCGAGGTCGACGCCGGCCATGGGCAGCGACCGGGTCGCGGTGGCGTCGGCGACGACTGTGGGACGGTTTCCACGCAGGAAGGCGCCTTGCGCGGTGAACGCGACGCACATGTGCGTCATCCAGCCGGCGAGGATGACCTGCCCGTCCGGAACGTGCGTGCCCAGGTCGGTTTCGTGGAACGCGTTGGGGGCCCGCTTGACGACCACGGGCTCACCGTCGACCGGCGTCAGACGGGGGTGGATCTGACCGATCTCGGCCCGGATGTCGTACGGGGTCCCCTCCCCGCCGTCGTTGATGACGTGCACGACCTTCGTGCCCTCCTGGCGGGCTCGCGCCAGCAGCTGCGCGGCCGCGTCGAGAGAGGCCTCCCAGCCGTCGAGTTCCATCACGCCCTGGGTGTAGGTGTTCTGGAAGTCGATCAGGATCAGCGTCGAATCGGCGAGCTTCGCGGGCGTCTGATCGAAGCCGTTGAGCTCGCGCAGCGTCGTTCTGGACATGGGTGTACCGCCTTCGAATGTCGCGTGAGGACTGGCAGCCCGAAGAGTGCGATGGGCTGCGTTCAAAACGCTATGGCCCAACTGCCGTGTCAGCAATGACGTCTAACTTGCAGATACGGACACGGTCATGCCGATGACCGATCGCGGAGACTCGGGCCGGTGGCGTCCTCGATGGGACACGCGCGCGGCGTCAGCTATGGCACCTCGCCGCGTTGTCGGAACATCCGGATACATCCAGTATGTGGACGTCCCTCCGCCTTGCGATGCACCGCATCTGACGCCGCGCACGGCGACCTCCGGGCCGCGCGGCTGCTCCGAGATCACCAAGGTGGACAAGGCGCTCAAGGCTTTCTACGCCCTGCCGGACGCCAGGCCGGAGGGCAACCTCTTCTACGTGCGGTTGCGGGCGGCGGCCCGCGCAGCGTACGACCGCCGGAGCCGCGCCCGCCGGCCCTCGGACCAGTCGTCGTAGCACCCTGTCCGAACCATGAGCCGAACACCCCGTCGGGACGAGGAGCCCTTGAGGCCTGCCTGACACCCGGGACCATCACCAGCACGCGCGACTGAGCGGCTGGTTGCGAGGTGAATGCTGGTCTCCTAGTGTCCTGCGCCAGGAATTCGATCAAGATATGCGGCGAGGCGTTCGAGGATCTCGTCGGCGCTCTTCGTCCAGGCGAAGGGGCGGGGGTTC
>NZ_JBEYTM010000154.1:0-2142 GCF_040643055.1 Streptomyces sp. NPDC047515 | reverse complement strand
ACCCGTCGAGTACGAAGCCAACTACTACATGGAACTCACGAAACCCCAGGTCAAAACCACAATCTGAGATCTCTACCGAACCCGGGGCGGTTCACTTCTTCGCACGAACCGGGCTGGTCCGGCGGTCGACCAGGTTTTCCAGGGCCCCGGCATCCCGGGCGGCCCGCCACTCCTTGATATGGGAGTGGTAGAGCCGCTCCCGGCGCAGGACCGCGCCCTTCTCGTTCCTGGGCGCGGCGTCGTACTCGGCGACGATCCGCAGTTTGTACTGCGAGGTGAAGGTACGGCGCTTCGGCCTCGGCGCCGGATCGGACCCCACGGGCTCAGTGCTTGACATAAGGGGCGATTCTCCTGTCGTGCCCTCTCAGGCTAACCCCGCAGAACGGGACGTCTCACCCAAGGCTGACAGAGAGTGCCTCGGGTACGGGTGGCCGTCGCCGGGCCGGAGCGGTCAAGACTGTGACGGTGCCTGTCGCGAAGGCCCCTATCGGGACGACCGGCGCCTGGCCGCCGCTGCCGGAGCCCCCCGGCACCGGACATTATCTGGAGCCAAACGGATCAATCCCAGCGCCATGACCCATCGGGCGGAGGATGTTCGATGCGTTCGATTCTTCGTCAGAAACGATCCTAAGCTCAGGCCCCTCACTCAGGACCTCGCCGCCGGGGCGCTCAGAGCCCGTCCAATGTGACACTTATTGTCCAGAATGAGGGAACCGGACAGGGTGATCACTGCCGTGATCGAAAGAGGACCGCGAGCACGAGCAGAGATCGCTCCCGGATTTCCGGATCCGGGTGAGCGATGGCGAGAAGCACAGCCAGCGACACGGTCGCAGTGAGAGCAGTGAGGCAGGGGGGAGATCAGTTCCATGTGGTGAAGCTAGCCACGCTGGCTGTGGCGCCGAAAGCCTAAAAAATGTGGCGATGTGCGCGCCACGCCTTGCACCCTGCCGCGCCACACCCTTAACACACGTCATGCGCTTCCCCAGGAACGATTCTCCGGTGGAGGGAACATGCCGGGTGATGCGACTCCCCTCATAGCAATGCGATGGTGATCGTGGGAGCAACCCTTGAAAAGTCTTGGTCTCGGATGGGGTCTCCCCTGCTCGAACGAAGCCGAGAGCTCGGGGATGGAGCTACTAGGACATTTCGGCAACGCGGGAAGCGTGCGTGCCAGGGCGTGGCCGCCCGATCAGAGGCCGCCCGACAGGCTCTGAGGCGCAAGGGCGTCGAGGTGGCCCGCTGCACCGTCGAGCGGCTGATGGCCGAGCTCGGCCCGGAGGGCGTCATCCGTGGCCGGCGGCGCCGCACCACGGTTCCGGAGCCGTCCGCACCGAGGCCGCCGGACCTGGTTGACCGCGACTGCACCGCCTCCCGGCCCGACCAGCTGTGGGTCGCGGACATGACCTATGTCCGGACCTGGTCGGGCTGGGCGTATGTGGCGTTCGTCCTGGACGTGTACTCGCGGTTGATCGTCGGCTGGCAGGTCGCGAACCACATGCGGGCCGAACTCCCGCTGGACGCCCTGGAGATGGCGCTGTGGCGGCGCCTGATCAAGAAGGACTCCGGGCTGATACATCACAGCGATCGCGGGTCGCAATACGTATCGATTCGATATACCGACCGACTCGCCGACATCGGCGCGTCCGCGTCGGTCGGCTCCGTCGCGGACAGCTACGACAACGCGATGGCCGAGGCGCTGAACGGCACCTTCAAGGCCGAGCTGATCGAGATGCAGGGCCCCTGGAAGGACGTCGACCAGGTCGAGCGGGCGATCTTCCAGTGGGTCACGTGGTACAACGAAGAACGCCTCCACTCCGCCCTCGACTACGTGCCGCTGGCCGAGTACGAGCAAGCCTTCTGGCGGAGCCAGGAGCAAACCCCGCAGGCCGCCTGAAACCAAGATCCCCGGACTCTACGAATCTCGGGGCAGCTCATTCCCCAGATACGAGGCCAAGCTGGCCGAGCCGCCGGAGGCGGCGCCAGCGGTGGACCTGATGTCCGCGCTGGAGGCAAGCGTACGGGCGGCCCAGGCAGAGCATGGCAACTGAGCTTGGCGTTTAACGTGGGCGGGCTTGGTGTTCTTTGATCGATTCGGCGCGTTTGACGGTCTTGCCGACGTCGTGGTGCCTGGCCCGGTGGCTG
>NZ_JBEYTM010000153.1:0-2188 GCF_040643055.1 Streptomyces sp. NPDC047515 | reverse complement strand
CCTCCTGGCCACCTGGACCGGCGCCTGCTCGATATGCGGCCAACCCGCACCAACCCCCGAACCCCACCACAGAACCTAACAAAGCCCTACTAGTCTGCCCTCGCGGCAGTTGCAGAGCCGCAAGATGGAGCAGCAGCGCCATGCCTCATCGATCCGAACCAGCTCAGAGGCCTCGCCCGCCCCTCCGCCCCAGGGGCTTTTCAGGGACTTTCAGCGCTGTCCGAGGGACTCCCGAGGGACTTCTCGCCGCCCAACGCAGCAAGCTCCTGAAAGACCAGAAAGAGCCTCCGACGCAGGCCAGAGGCCCTTTCCAAGGCAAAGCCGCAGGAGTGCCGTGGCGGGCGACGCCTGAGTAGGGTCGGGGACTGGCGCGGTGGCCTGTGAGGGCTCCGTTTCCAGCCCCCGCCCGTCAAACCGTGCATGCGCTTCTCGCGCACACGGCTTACCGACATCGTTCACCGGCTGGCATGCACCGCCACCCTGCGCACGTTTCCAGACAGGCGAAAGGCTCCGAGCCTGGCGAACCACGCGCCGTCGTGGCGCTTGCCCCACTTTCTGCCCGGGATGCCGCGCTTGCGATTGTCGAAGATCGCGAGACGCTCGTGGACGTAGCTGTCGATCGTAGAGAACTTCCCGGCGGAATTGCCGTTGCGGAAGTACGCCGCCCAGCCCCGCAGGACCGGGTTCAAGTCGGCGACCACGGCCGACAATGACCGTCCCACGTGACGACGGTCGGTCGCCGCCCGGATCTTGTCCCGCAGCACCCCCATCGCCCGCTGAGACGGCCATCGTTGCAGGTGAAACCTGCCACGGCGACGCCACGATTCCACCTTCTGGTGGTGGAAGCCGAGAAAATCGAAACCCTGCCCACCCCTGGCGAGGTGGACGATGCCGGTCTTCCCCGGATGCAACTGCAATCCGAGGCGGTCCAGCACCTCCCCGGCCAGTTCCCGTGCCTGCACGGCACGTTCCCTGGTCGGGCACAGGATCCCCCGAGCCGGTGCCCGCCTCGCTGCCATGCAGCGTCCAGGACGTGCAGAGCAATATTGGCGAGCAACGGTGAGATCGGTGAGCCCTGTGGGGTCCCTGCTCCTTCCGAGCCGGTCGCCCCGTCCTCCAGAACTCCCGCCCGCAGCCACATCCGGATCAGCTTCAGCATCGGGCCGTCCACGACGCGCCGGGCCGCCTGGGCCAGCAGGGCGTCATGCCGGATCGATCCGAAGCAGTCGCGGATGTCGGCCTCAAGCACCCACTCCCTGCCCCGGTTCGCCTCCACGCGTACGCTCTCGCACGCGTCGATCGCGGACCGCTTGGGCCGGAACCCGTAGCTGACCGGCAGGAAGTCCGCTTCGAAGACCGGTTCGAGAACCAGTTTCGCGGCGGTCATCACCACTCGGTCAGCTACCGTGGGGATCGAAAGCGGCCGGAACTCTCCCGGCCGCCCCGGCTTGGGGATCACGACTCGCCGCAGCGGTGACGGGCGATACGCATGCGCCCGCAGTTGCTGCGACAAATCATGGAGGAACTCCTCCACCCCGGAGTCGGTCACAGCATCGACGGTCACCCCGTCCACGCCGGGAGCGCCCCGGTTCGCACACACCCCGGCCCAGGCCCGCCACAAGACATCTCTGCGAAAGACATGGCCATACAGGGCATGGAACCGACGTTCAGGATCTTGCTTGGCACAGCGGTAGAGCGTCCACTGCAAGGCACGGACCTTGTCCAAAGGCCGGCCATCCAGTCGAGCGACGCCTTCCTCCCGGCGTGCGGAACTAGCCATTGCGGCACTCACCCGAGCCACCTCCTCACACACGACACGCATCGATGAAGCAGGGGCCCTTCGCTCCTGACGGGTTGTGTTGTCCCGCCGATCGGCACTACTACGACCCCCTCCGACTGCCTCTCGGCAGCCCGCCACTTCCCGGCTCCACCGGTTATAGGCGGGCCCTGCTTCCCGGGCCGCAGACCCGGGGCCGAGGAGGCCCTCTCCAGTTCCCAGGACAACCTTCCAACCGTTCCACGCCCCTTACGCCGGGAGGTTCTTGAACGCCCGCTCCAGATTCCCAGGCATCTTCCATGGCCTTCACCCTCTAAGCTTGGCGTTTTACCTCGCCTGTCACCCGACCTGCTGATCTGGGGTCGTTCGCGTGACAGCGGAGGCGGCCGTTCTCCACGCTTTCGAGATGTC
>NZ_JBEYTM010000152.1:0-2270 GCF_040643055.1 Streptomyces sp. NPDC047515 | reverse complement strand
AGAAGCAGGCGTGTTCGTGGATGCACGAAGTGCCGAACGAGCGTCCGCAGGTTCCGGTGGAGACCTTGCGGCGCTCGAAGTGGCCGAGGAACTCGCTCCATTCCTCGTCGGTGGGGACGCGGTATTCCTCGCTCGGCCGTAGCGCTCGCCTGCGGGCGAGGAAGGCCAGGTGGGCCTGGACAGCTTCGTCCGGATAGACGGCCTTGTAGCCGAGGGTGACGTTGATGTCCTGGTGGCCGGCGATGATCTGCGCGATGTGCGGGGGCAGGCCGTTCAGCACGGCATCGGTGATGAACAGCCTGCGGAAGTCGTGCGGGGTGAAGTGCAGGGGGCCGCCGGTGACCGAGTCGGTGAGGCCGGTGTGCGCGAGTGCCCGGGTGAGCATCGTGCGGATGGCGCTGGAGCTGATCGCCCGGTTCTCGTAGCCGCGCTGCCGCTGGAAGAGCAACGGTGCCGCTGGCAGCCACGTGCGCTCGTACTGGTCGTAGTGGGGAACGAGGGGCACTCTCCCGTTCTGGTCACGGATCCTGCGGATGACCATCGAGAGCACGTCGGCGAGTTCGGGACTGACGACCAGGAGCCGTTCGGTATCGGTCTTGGACGGTGCGATCTGCAGCAGCGGGATCAGCTCGCCGGTGGTGGGCAGCCGGTATTGGACCAGACTGTGGTGGGAGAGCTCGCTGAGCTCCTTGACGCGGACGCCGGTGGCTCGCAGCACCTCAACCACGGCGAAGGCCCAGAAGGCGTGGTCCTCCTCGCGTCCGATGTCACGCCGCAGGCCCGTGTCGAGATCGGCGGCCAGGATCTTCGTTGCCGCCGAACGGCGTGGGGCGACACGTACCTGTGTCTGGCCAGGCCAGCAGCGCTGAACGTCTCCCCATCGGTCGCGTTGCGGGCAGCGGCCAGCAGGGCCGCGGCGTCCCGGCGGCGCCGGTCGACGCTGCGGACCAGGGCAGGCAGCACCGGCAGCCGTTCGCGGGTGCGGGCATCCATCCGCGACTTGCGGCGCCGCTTGTCCTTCTTGCGGTTGATCTCCTCGCTGCCCACCGGGCAGGGGGCGACCCACTGTGCCCAGCGAGCCGGGTCTTCCACGGCCCAGTGAGCCAGGTCCAGGTAGAACGCTCTCACCGGGGTGAGGCACTCACGGTAGTTGATGCGCGGCGCCTGGTCGGTGATTCGCTGGCCATCGGGGGTGCGGGTCGTCTTGTTCACGGTGCGAAGTCGCTGCTTCCACGCCTCGGCGATCTCGCGCGGCAGGTGGAGGCTGCTGATTCCCCGATGGTGTCGCTCCAGGTCGGACCAGAAGAGCTTGGCGAGGTAGTAGGACAGCGCCTCCTGGCTGTTGTAGTCCAAGGCCGGCTGGCGTTCTCGCAGGTAGTCGACGAGAAGGTCACGGATGGGACGGCAGGAGATGCCGTAGCGATCGATCATCTCCTCCGGCGTTCGCTGCCCGGCGGTCCGCAACTCCCGCAGTTGAGGTGCGTCGCCCCGACCGACGTGCCACGCAGTCCAGCCTCGATATCCAGCAGCTCCAGCACGTCGCCGGCGGTGATGTCGGCAACCGTGCCGCCCTTCGCCGCGAGGATCCGGGCGGTTCGGTAGGCAGTGCGGGTCATGGCGGCGAGGTTGACGCTCGGGTCGCTCGCGCACCGTTCCTTCAGCCGTGCGAATCCGGCGCTGTCCCTGTACTTCTCCATGACGCGGGGCAGTGCCCCGCGTCGACGCGAGGCAGTGACCAACCAGGTGAGCGACGGGCGGAACAGGTCGGCGGCGATGGCGACGTTCACGGACCGGAAGAAAGCATCGTGCCGGTGGACCTGGGTGTGCCCGTGGCTCGCCAGCCACTGCAGCGGGACAGTGCGCCAGATGCCACGCACTCAGCAACTCGCTGGCGCGAGCCCCGGTGGAGACGTAGAAGGCGACCAGGGCCCGGTCCCGGTGCGAGGCCAGCCGGGCGAAGATCTCGTTGAACTCGCTGTCCGGGACGCTTCGCGGCAGTCGCTTGGGCATCCTCGGCCGGTAGAGGCCGACGCGCTCGTTGCGGGGTGCTTCCATCGGGTTGCGATGAGCGTGCGCGCGTCGTCCCCGTCGCGAGCGGTCCAGGGGGAACGGGTTGAGCACCGGACCGGTCCCGGTGGTGAGATGGAAGTCGTAGAAGGTGCGCAGAACGGTCTTTATCTAGTGCCGGATCAGGCAACGTTTGCCCTGTCGACGACGGCGCGTAGGCGCCGGTCGTCGGCATGGCGGTTTCGCCAGATGATGTAGCGGCG
>NZ_JBEYTM010000151.1:0-2277 GCF_040643055.1 Streptomyces sp. NPDC047515 | reverse complement strand
GGTGGAGCCATGAATCCCACCGCAAGACCGCACGAGCCAACACCGTCGAGGACTACATCGCAGCGTAATCAACCGGCCACCCGACAGGCTCTCAGACGGAGACTGTGGACACAGCCTTGCCGAGGGTCGAGGCAAGGGTCAGCTGCGGTGCCGCCTGCGCTGGGTCTGGGTGAACCGGTAGGACTCGGTGCCGGTCTCGACGATGTGCGCGTTGAACGTGACACGATCGACGATCGCGGTGCAGAGCCTGGGGTCGCTGAAGGTCTGCTTCCACTCGGAGAACGGTGCGTTCGACGCGATCGCGATAGCGCGTCGCTCCTCTCGCTCGGTGAAGATCTGGAACAGCAGCTTCGCCCCGGCCTTGTCCAGGTCGAGATAGCCGAACTCGTCCAGGCAGAGCAGGTCAACGCGCCCGTAGCGGGCGATGGTGCGCGAGAGCTCTTCTCGTCGGCGGCCTCGGCCAGCTCGTTGACCAGGTTGACCGTGGTCGTGTAGCGGACCTTCAGCCCGGCCTCGGCCATGGCGGTGCCGATCCCGATCAGCAGATGGGACTTGCCAGTGCCGGAGTCACCGATCAGGCAGAGCGGCTGTCCCGCCCTGACCCAGGCCGGGTCCGACAAGGTGCCGACGAGCTCGGGGGTGACGTTCGGGTTCTCCTCGAAGTCGAAGTCCTCCAGCGGCTTGGGCCGGGGGAAGTTCGCTTCCCTGACCAGCCGCAGCTTGCGCCTCTCCTCGCGCTCGGCGCACTCGGCCTCCAGCAGGTCGGCCAGGAAGTCCTTGTAGCTGGAGCGCTGGCGCATCGCCTCGGAGGCCATGTCCTGGACCCGGCTGCGGATCGTGGGCAGGTGGAGCGTGCGGCAAGCCTCATTGATCGCCGTGTCGACCGCCTCCTCCGGCCCGGTGTCGCGGCGGGGCGAAGGAATCTGGGTGGCGGTCTCGGTCGTGGTCATGCGGTCCCCTTCGGTTGGCATTTCAGCAGCTGGTCGTAGTGCGAGACCGTCGGCAACGGTCGCTTGTCCTCGGGCAGCTGGGCCCTGCGGGCGGTCAGGGAGACCACCCCGCTGGGCTCCGCCCAGGGCGGCGGATCGGTCTCCTCGCCGCTGTCCTCGGCCGGTTCGGGAACCAGAGCGGCCGCCTTGCGGGCTTCGACGGCGACCACGTCCGCGGTAGTGGCGCCTGCCCGGATCGCGGCGGCCATGCCCTGCTGGACGGCAGCCGCGGGCATGCGCCGGTGCAGCAGCAGAACCTCGATCAGTGCCCTGGTGCCGGCCGCGTCGCCGCGCGCCGATCGGGCCGCCGCCCAGAACGCCTCGTGCACTGCGGTGAAGGAGCCGTTCTCCCGCGCGGTGACCAGCGCGGTCGACCCGGCCATGGCCCCCGGCTTGGCCAGCAGGATCTCCAGGTAGTGATCCAGCTCGTCGCGGAACTCCCCCGCGCCTGGTCAGCCGGGGATGACGGGCGGCGATCTCCCGCTTCTCGAACACCAGCAGATCGTTGCCCCGCAGCAGGACCCGCACGTTCTGGCCGATGAAGCGGGCCGGGACCGAGTAGTGGCACTGACGGACCGTGATCCGGCTGCTGCGGTCGACCTTCGGCGTCAGCGTGATGCCGCACTCGAGCTCCTCGAACGGCAACGGCAGCAGAAGATCGGTCTCGGAGACGAAATTGAACCCGGTGCTGGTCAGCCGCCCGGACAGCATCCGCTCGTCCTCCTCCGCGTCGATCTCCCTCAGCCGTTCATTGAGGGCCTCCAGCGAGGCGACGTCGGGAACGGGGACCAGATGCGTGCGCCGGAACCGGCCGCCCTCCTGCTCGACCCCGCCCTTCTCGTGGGCGCCTTCCTGGCCCGGGATGCAGTAGAACGCGTCGAAGCCGTATTCTCTGAACTTATTGCCGAGCCTTGCTCGTGGCCACGATGTCGATGGCGACTCGAAGCGGTGTCTCCGCGTTCCCCAGTAGGGCCCGGGTGATTGCGATCGCCTGGATGATGCTCATGCCGCGCTCGGCCAGGAGGGTCTGGACAGCCTCCATTCTGTCGCTCTCAAGGACTGGTCGGGACTGCTCGACCAGCGCGGCCCAGTGTGCGGCCTCCTCGGGGCTCAGCCCGATGACGTGGTCAAACACGACTTCTTCCTTCCCGTACTGAGCCGATGGGTTGTGTTCACGTCTCGTCAGAGCCCAGTGAGGCTCCGCCAAGCTCGTTTCCGCAGTTCAGCGGGGCTGGTGTGATGCGTCGGTGAGGTCCTCACGCTGGCAGGTGGAGTGATCGTTAGCACG
>NZ_JBEYTM010000150.1:0-2344 GCF_040643055.1 Streptomyces sp. NPDC047515 | reverse complement strand
TGTCGGCAACGGGTGAAATGGATACCACGGGCGGCGGATGAAAAGTGAGCCACTCTGCGATCTCTTGATCATTCTGGCTTCAGGGTTCTGGAGTCGGGAGGCAGAGAGGGTGATCCTTGTGGAGGACTGGGCTGAGATTCGCCGGTTGCACCGGGCTGAAGGACTGTCCGCCCGGGCTGTTGCCCGGCAGCTGGGCATTTCACGGAACACGGTGCTGCGGGCTCTGGCGTCGGACCGGCCGCCGCAGTACCGGCGGGCCGTGAAGGGGTCCGCGGTGGACGCGGTCGAGCCGGCGGTGAGGGAACTGTTGCGGCAGACCCCCACCATGCCTGTGACGGTGATCGCGGAGCGGATCGGCTGGGACCGCGGGCTGACGATCCTGCGGGACCGGGTGCGTGAGCTGCGGCCGGCGTATCTGCCGGTGGACCCCGTCTCGCGGACGGTCTATCAGCCCGGCGAGCTCGCCCAGTGCGACCTGTGGTTCCCGCCGGTGGACGTCCCCCTCGGCTATGGCCAGAGCGGACGCCCTCCGGTTTTGGTCATCGTCTCGGGCTACTCACGGGTGATCACCGCCCGGATGCTGCCCTCGCGGCAGACCGGCGACCTGATCGACGGCCACTGGCGGCTGCTGGCACAGGGCTGGCAGGCCATCCCCCGGATGCTGGTCTGGGACAATGAGGCAGGCATCGGCAAAGGGAAACTGACCTCCGAGTTCGCCGCGTTCGCCGGGCTGCTCGCGGTGAAAGTCCACTTGTGCCGGCCCCGCGACCCGGAGGCCAAGGGCCTGGTCGAGCGGGCCAACGGTTACCTGGAGACGAGTTTCCTGCCCGGCCGCACCTTCAGTGGCCCCGACGATTTCAACACCCAGCTGGCCGGCTGGCTGCAGATCGCCAACCGCAGGGTTCATCGCGTGATCGCCGCGCGGCCGGCGGACCGCTGGGAAGCCGACCGGGCCCAGATGCTCCCCGTCCCGCCAATCACCCCGCCCCACTGGTGGCGCTTTGCGACCCGTATCGGCCGTGACCACTACATCCGCGTCGATACCTGCGACTATTCCGTCCACCCCCGCGCGATCGGCCACCGCGTCCAGGTCCGCGCGGACAACCAGGAGATCACCGTCACCCTCACCGACACCCCCCGCACCGGGCGGGCTGGCACTGGCACCGCGGCTGGGGCGGTGGTGGTGGCCCGGCACCCGCGTTGCTGGGCCCGCCACCAGACGCTCACCGATCCCGGGCATGTCGAGGCGGCCCGCCTCCTGCGGGGCGAGGTCTGGCATCAGCAGGCCGCCCGCGCAGCTACCGCCCGACGTGCACTCGCGCTGGCACCGGACAACCTCGGTGTCGAGGTCGAACAGCGTGAACTGGGCACCTATGACCGGATGTTCACCCTCATCGAGGGCGGCGCCGGGAACGAGGAGGCGGACACCTGATGCCCCGCACCACCTCCCCAGCCGGCTCCCGGCCCGGACCTGCGAAAACCGCAGGCCAGGCGGCGCCGACCGGCACTCAGACCAGCTCGGACCTGGCGTTCCTCGCCCGCGCGATGAGAGCCCCCACCCTGCTGGACGCCGCCGAACGCCTGGCCGAACGCGCCCGCGCCGAGTCCTGGACCCACACGGAATACCTGGTCGCCTGCCTGCAACGCGAGGTGTCCGCCCGCGACAGTCACGGCGGCGAGGGCCGTATCCGGGCGGCCCGCTTCCCCGCGATCAAGACCATCGAGGAACTCGATGTCGCCCATCTGCGGGGCCTGACGCGACAACAGCTCGCGCATCTGGGCACACTGGACTTCATCACGGGAAAAGAGAACGTGGTCTTCCTCGGCCCGCCCGGAACCGGTAAGACCCACATCGCCACCGGCCTCGCCGTGAGGGCTTGCCAGAGCGGACACCGCGTGGCTTTCGCCACTGCCTCCCAGTGGGTGGACCGCCTTGCCGCCGCCCGTCACACGGGACAACTCCAGGAAGAACTCGTCAAACTCGGCCGCTACCCGCTGATCGTGATCGACGAGGTGGGCTACATCCCCTTCGAAGACGAAGCGGCGAACCTGTTCTTCCAGCTGATCGCCAACCGCTACGAGAGAGCGAGTGTGATCGTCACGAGCAACAAGCCTTTCGGACGCTGGGGAGAGGTCTTCGGCGACGAGACCGTCGCCGCCGCCATGATTGACCGGCTCGTCCACCACGCGGAGGTCCACTCCCTCAAAGGCGAGTCCTACCGCATGCGAGGACGAAAACTCGGCCGCATCCCCACCCCCACCGACAACGACTGACCAACCAAGACCGCAAAACGGCCCACAATTCAACCGTTGGAACTGGTCCCGTTTTCAGCCGTTGCCGACA
>NZ_JBEYTM010000149.1:0-2388 GCF_040643055.1 Streptomyces sp. NPDC047515 | reverse complement strand
AACACAGTGGACGCGAGCAACTGAGGACAAGCCCTCGGCCTATTAGTACCAGTCAGCTCCACCCGTTACCGGGCTTCCACATCTGGCCTATCAACCCAGTCGTCTACTGGGAGCCTTAACCCCTCAAGGAGGTGGGAATACTCATCTCGAAGCAGGCTTCCCGCTTAGATGCTTTCAGCGGTTATCCTTTCCGAACGTAGCCAACCAGCCATGCCCTTGGCAGAACAACTGGCACACCAGAGGTTCGTCCGTCCCGGTCCTCTCGTACTAGGGACAGCCCTTCTCAATATTCCTACGCGCACAGCGGATAGGGACCGAACTGTCTCACGACGTTCTAAACCCAGCTCGCGTACCGCTTTAATGGGCGAACAGCCCAACCCTTGGGACCGACTCCAGCCCCAGGATGCGACGAGCCGACATCGAGGTGCCAAACCATCCCGTCGATATGGACTCTTGGGGAAGATCAGCCTGTTATCCCCGGGGTACCTTTTATCCGTTGAGCGACAGCGCTTCCACAAGCCACTGCCGGATCACTAGTCCCGACTTTCGTCCCTGCTCGACCCGTCGGTCTCACAGTCAAGCTCCCTTGTGCACTTACACTCAACACCTGATTGCCAACCAGGCTGAGGGAACCTTTGGGCGCCTCCGTTACTCTTTAGGAGGCAACCGCCCCAGTTAAACTACCCATCAGACACTGTCCCTGATCCGGATCACGGACCCAGGTTAGACATCCAGCACGACCAGAGTGGTATTTCAACGACGACTCCACAACCACTGGCGTGGCCGCTTCAAAGTCTCCCACCTATCCTACACAAGCCGAACCGAACACCAATATCAAACTGTAGTAAAGGTCCCGGGGTCTTTCCGTCCTGCTGCGCGAAACGAGCATCTTTACTCGTAGTGCAATTTCACCGGGCCTATGGTTGAGACAGTCGAGAAGTCGTTACGCCATTCGTGCAGGTCGGAACTTACCCGACAAGGAATTTCGCTACCTTAGGATGGTTATAGTTACCACCGCCGTTTACTGGCGCTTAAGTTCTCAGCTTCGCCAACCCGAAAGTCAGCTAACCGGTCCCCTTAACGTTCCAGCACCGGGCAGGCGTCAGTCCGTATACATCGCCTTACGGCTTCGCACGGACCTGTGTTTTTAGTAAACAGTCGCTTCTCGCTGGTCTCTGCGGCCACCCCCAGCTCGGAGAGCAAGTCCCCTCACCAGTGATGGCCCCCCTTCTCCCGAAGTTACGGGGGCATTTTGCCGAGTTCCTTAACCATAGTTCACCCGAACGCCTCGGTATTCTCTACCTGACCACCTGAGTCGGTTTAGGGTACGGGCCGCCATGAAACTCGCTAGAGGCTTTTCTCGACAGCATAGGATCATCCACTTCACCACAATCGGCTCGGCATCAGGTCTCAGCCTTAACGTGTGACGGATTTACCTACCACACGGCCTACACCCTTACCCCGGGACAACCACCGCCCGGGCTGGACTACCTTCCTGCGTCACCCCATCGCTTACCTACTACAAGTCTGGTCCGTCGGCTCCACCACTACCCTCAACTCCGAAGAGATCGGGCCGGCTTCACGGACTTAGCATCGCCTGATTCAGTATTGGGCGTTTCAAAGCGGGTACCGGAATATCAACCGGTTGTCCATCGACTACGCCTGTCGGCCTCGCCTTAGGTCCCGACTTACCCTGGGCAGATCAGCTTGACCCAGGAACCCTTAGTCAATCGGCGCACACGTTTCTCACGTGTGTATCGCTACTCATGCCTGCATTCTCACTCGTGAACCGTCCACAACTCGCTTCCGCGGCTGCTTCACCCGGCACACGACGCTCCCCTACCCATCCACACAGGCGTTGGCCCTATATGTGTGAATGACACGACTTCGGCGGTACGCTTGAGCCCCGCTACATTGTCGGCGCGGAATCACTTGACCAGTGAGCTATTACGCACTCTTTCAAGGATGGCTGCTTCTAAGCCAACCTCCTGGTTGTCTCTGCGACTCCACATCCTTTCCCACTTAGCGTACGCTTAGGGGCCTTAGTCGATGCTCTGGGCTGTTTCCCTCTCGACCATGGAGCTTATCCCCCACAGTCTCACTGCCGCGCTCTCACTTACCGGCATTCGGAGTTTGGCTAAGGTCAGTAACCCGGTAGGGCCCATCGCCTATCCAGTGCTCTACCTCCGGCAAGAAACACACGACGCTGCACCTAAATGCATTTCGGGGAGAACCAGCTATCACGGAGTTTGATTGGCCTTTCACCCCTAACCACAGGTCATCCCCCAGGTTTTCAACCCTGGTGGGTTCGGTCCTCCACGAAGTCTTACCTCCGCTTCAACCTGCCCATGGCTAGATCACTCCGCTTCGGGTCTTGAGCGTGCTACT
>NZ_JBEYTM010000148.1:0-2477 GCF_040643055.1 Streptomyces sp. NPDC047515 | reverse complement strand
GGTGGAGCCATGAATCCCACCGCAAGACCGCACGAGCCAACACCGTCGAGGACTACATCGCAGCGTAATCAACCGGCCACCCGACAGGCTCTCAGTCGGCATTGAAGAGCGTCCTCTGGCGGACTGCTGTCCGGCGTCATGAGGTCGTGGGGCATTGGGGGCGATGCCACTGCTGTAGAGCTAGCACGGGCACCGTCGTAGAAAGCGCGACGGATCGGCTGTGGTTCGCGGCGCCTCACGGACCGGCTTCCGGCCGCGTGACCTGGAACGCCTTGAGCGGGGTGTCACCCTCGTTGTCGCCGACGAACCCCGTCTCCCCGTATCTCTCCTTCCAGCGTGGGCCGGCTGGGAGGACCTCGGGTTGTTTCAGCTGGCCCACGCGGTCATGCCGCTGGTGGACGCCTTGACGAGTGCCCGCTGCACGGCCCATTCCCAGGTCGGACGAGTGGTGACTCCCGAGATGCGCAGGTATGGGCGCGTCCGGCGCAGCTGCATTACCGCCCGAGGTCGGTTACGTTGATAAAGCACCTGGCCAGAGGGGGTAGTAAGCCGTAACCCACCGGGGACGTTCCATGACCGGCCTGACCGTCATCCTGCTGCTCGTGGTCCTGGCCACAGCCGTGACGACCGGTGCTCGGCGCTGGAGCATGCCCGCCCCTTCGCTCCTGGTGGTTGCCGGTCTGATCGTTGGGTTGATGCCCTGGCTTCCCGAGGTCCGCCTGCCGCCTCATGTGATCAACGTGCTGGTGCTGCCGCCACTGCTCTTCGCCTCGGCAGGGGAAATCTCTGTCCGCGACCTGCGCACCGTGTGGCGGCCTGTGACCGGCCTGGTCTTCGGTCTGGTCCTCGCCTCGGCCGTCGCTGTCGGGTACGTCGCCCGAGCGATCACACCGCTCACCACCGTGACCGCGTTCATCCTCGGCTCTGTCCTGGCCAGCACTGACCCCGTGGCCGTTTCCGCGCTCGGCCGACGCCTGTCTCTCCCACCACGCGTGCAGGTGATGGTGCAGGCGGAAAGCCTGTTCAACGATGCCACGTCCCTGGTCCTGTACAAGGTCGCCGTGGCCACCGCGGTTTCCGGCAGCGCCGTCACCGTGCGCGGAACCGTAGAGCAGTTTCTGATCCTTGCAGGCGGAGGAGCCCTCATCGGCGCGGTCGTCGCCGGAATGGTGACCCTCATCCGCAGACGGACCGAGGACCCCATGCTGGAGACCGTCATCGCATTGGTCACTCCGTACGCCTCGTACGTCATCGCGGAGGATTCGCACGCCTCCGGCGTGACTGCCGTCATTGTGTCCGGTGTCGTCCTCGGCAGCGCCGGCCACAGGCTCAGCAGCGCCCCCATCCGCCTCCAGGTCCACGCCGTCTACGACACCGTGACCTTCCTGCTGGAGAGCGTCGTCTTCGCTCTCATCGGCCTCGAACTCCCTTCCGCCATCCGTCAGCTCGCGCACGACGAGCACGGCTGGCCGCTGTGGGTCCCGGTGATCGTCTTCACCCTGCTCACGATTCGCCTGCTGTGGATCTTCCCGCTGTCCGCCCTGATCCAATACCGGCACAGGGAGGGCGACACCCGCCTCTCCTGGCGCGTTCCGGCCGTCCTGTCCTGGGCAGGCACCCGAGGCGTCATGCCGCTGGCCGCCGCACTCTCCATCCCCCTGGCCACCCACACAGGGGCGCCGCTGCCGCACCGGGCCCTCATCCTCATGCTCACCACCGGGGCCGTCGCGCTCACTCTCATCTTCCAGGGGTTCACCCTCGCCCCTGTCGTCCGCCTCTCCGGCATCGCTCTGGAGCCAGAGCACTCCGCGCGCGAGGAGGCCCGAACCCGCCAACGCATTGCGAAGGCCGCTCTCGACGAGCTCAAACAGCTTGGCGATCTGGATCAGCTCGCGGATCTGGGTGCCGCTGCCGAGGCCGCGTTGAAACAGGCCCGTCGCCAGCTGGAGGCGCGCATCGACCAGGCCGAGGACGCCCACTACAGCGACCCGGACGCACGCCCTGTCGACGCCTACCGAGAGATACGTCGGACACTCATCGCCATCGAGGCGGCCGAGCTCCAGCGTCTCTACAAAGCGAACAAGATCAGCAACGCCACCCGGCGCCGGATCCAGCGAGAACTCGACCTCGAAGAAGCCAGCCTCCGCGCCCGCGGCTGACTGCATCCCGGCGGGGCGGAGAGGGTCTCCGGCGCGATCGTTCTCGCCGACCCCGCGTGGGCCCGATGGGTCAGCCTCGGCGAACGCAATCCCGAGTGGCTCAGCCAGCAGGTCCGATTCTGAGAGCCTGTCGGGTGGCTGACGACGCGATATGCGTGACGGTCGTGATCTGCCCTCCGGGCATGGCGACGGCCCCGGAATGATCACGTGGTGTGTGCCAGTGCAACGCCGTTGCGTTTGGCTCCTGAGCTGCAAGTCAAGCCCTGTTGAACAGCGCAACGGGACCACCTGATAGATCAACGATCGGCGAAGAAAGTC
>NZ_JBEYTM010000147.1:0-2577 GCF_040643055.1 Streptomyces sp. NPDC047515 | reverse complement strand
ACACCACGTGATCATTCCGGGGCCGTCTCCATGCCCGGAGGGCAGATCACGACCGTCACGCATCACGCATGATCAGCCACCCGACAGGCTCTTACAGCTTCTTCCGCCGTAAGCTGGTCGAGACAGGTGGCCTCACAACCCCGCAGGATGTCTTCCGCATCGAGCAGGCCATTACCTCCAGGCTGACGCTCGTGGCGGTGACAGCCGAGCGTGGCGACAACGTGCACCGCATCTTCGAGTCCCTGAACAACACAGGGCTAAAGCTCAGCCAGGCGGACCTGCTGCGCAACTACCTGTTCATGCGGCTGCCCACCCGTGGTGAACGGGTCTACGAGGCTTACTGGCTTCCGTTGCAAGACAGTCTGAGCAACGAAGAGCTGGAACAGCTCATGTGGCTGCAGCTGGTCCTCGACGGTGACGACCGGGTCCGTCGCCAGGACCTGTACGCGGCACAGCAGCAGCGTTTCGAGCGCGGCGAGGCAAGCGAGGCGGAGATCGAGGCGTACATCAGGCAGTTGTACCGCCGGGCCACTCTCTTCCGCCGAATTCTCCATCCCCAGGAGGAGCCGAGCGAATCGGTCCGCGCCTATCTGCACCGATTGAACTCTTGGCAGGCCCAGGTCACCTACCCCGCTCTCATGCTCTTGCTCGACCGACGCGAGCAAGGAGAACTCGACTCCTCGGAGACGGCCCGTGCGATGTCGTACATCGAGAGCTTCCTGGTGCGCCGGATGATCTGTCGAGTGCCTACGAACAACCTCAACAGGATCTTCCAGGCCGTGCCCAGGCAGCTGCCGCTCGACGTGCCCGTCGCCGACGGGCTGCACCAGCTGTTCTCCTCCGACAATCGGTTCTGGCCCGCCGACGACGAGCTGCGGGAAAAGGTGCGGACGGCGCCCTTCTACCAGTTCGGGCGCTGGCACCAGCGCAAGATGGTGCTGCAGCGACTGGAGGAGAGCTACGAGCATCCCGAACCTGTGGACTTCACCGCCGCACAGCTCACCATCGAGCACGTCATGCCGCAGTCGCCCGGGGACGAGTGGATCCGGATGCTGGCTGACGACACGGCGGACGGAGAAGGCGCGGAGGACCTGCACTCCCGGTTGCAGCACACCCTCGGAAACCTGACGCTCACCGCGGTCAACGCAGAGCTGTCAAACCATCCCTTCGAGCGCAAGCAGGGCCTGTTGCAGGACAGCCACCTGGAGATGAACCGTCGCATCGCCGCGACCGAGCGCTGGGGCGCGGCGGAGATCCTGGCTCGTGCCGACGAACTCGCCGACCGTGCGATCGCTTTGTGGCCAGCCCCGCTGCATGGAGTCGGTCGCGCGGAGCGCAGCCGGGACTGGCACCTGGCACATCAGTTGCTCGCAGCGCTCCCACACGGCACGTGGACGTCTTACGGGGATCTCGCTGCGTTCCTGGGCTCCGGCGCCCAGGCGGTGGGGAATCACTTGGCGGGCACTCCAGGGGTGGCCAACGCGTACCGGGTACTCACCTCCGAAGGCAAGGTCTCCGAAGGCTTCCGCTGGACACCCGTGGACGAGGGAGGCGACGTGCGTTCCCGGCTGATCGCCGACGGAGTCCGTTTCACGGTGAACGGAGCCGCCGATCCGGCACAGCGTCTCAGCACCGACGATCTCGCCCTCCTGGTCGCTGAGGACGACGATCAGGCCGAGGGCGAGGACACGGCGCAGCGCACAGTTGACAGCGAGGTCGAGGAGACGCGAGCCGACCGGTTCTTCCGTCAGCTAGCGGCCGACGACTCCCCCGAGACGGTGGAGGCGGTCCGCATGCTCTTGGGTCGCTGGGAAGAGTTCGGCGGCTGGATCGGGCACGGAGCGGGACAGGTCACGACGAGCGCTTTCCTCATGCTCGGGGAGGCGGGCGCGCCAGGTCGTGGGATCTGGCCGTTGACGCTCTACCCGGGCGGTGGGCGCGGCGGCACGGCGGAGGTGGTGTTTCAGCATCTGGCCGCACGTGAACCGTTCATCGACCGCGCATTGCGTGCTGAATTCCTCAGGCGGCTCAACGACATGGAGGGCGTCGACATCCCGGAAGGCAAGCTGGAGCTGCGTCCCAACTTCCGTCTGTCACTGCTGGAGAGGGACCACAACCGCAAACTGCTCACCGAGACCTTGGCTTGGTTCCGGGACCGCTGGGGGAACCGGGACACAGCCTGAGCGCGCCGGCGCCGCGCCGCTGGGTCGAACGCCCTCCACTCACGCGTCGAGGAGTGCGCTCTGGCGGTCCCAGCGGCGCCAAAGCACCCGGGTGAGGACGAAGCCACCCACCCTGGATAGCGCCCGCCTCGGCAGCGACCGGCTGCCTTCTCGAGGGCAGCGGCCTCAGGGTCTTCTGCAGCCGATCTACCACGGTCCGCCGCTGCTCCTCGTAGGAACCCACCATGACTGCCTTCTGGCAGCGCACCCAGGCGTTCTTCGAAGCCCACGGCATCACCGTCGAACGGGTCCTGGCCCGACACCCTCTGAACGGAAAATCCCAGACCAGCTGGGCAGGCGGCAGCGTCTGTTCGGCGTCAGCCGGGCGGACGGGCTTGGAGTGGTTGTGGTGCTC
>NZ_JBEYTM010000146.1:0-2604 GCF_040643055.1 Streptomyces sp. NPDC047515 | reverse complement strand
AACCCCCGCCCCTTCGCCTGGACGAAGAGCGCCGACGAGATCCTCGAACGCCTCGCCGCATATCTTGATCGAATTCCTGGCGCAGGACACTAGGCGGGCGGCGCGAACCCCGTCGCAGCGGGCGCCGCCCCGCCCTCCTCCACCACCGGCCTCACGGGAGCGGACGCCCCGGCCACCTCCACCGCCGACAGGGACTCCACCGGCAGGGGCTTCACCGGCAAGGATTCCACCGGCAAGGACTCCACCGACGGGGAAGCAACGGCCCCACCGTCCGATACCCCGCTCGCCACCTGCCCGCCCACACCGGTGCGCGCACCGTCGGCCCGCCCAGACCCCACGTGCGCGGCACTGTCTCGACCAGCGGCGAACACCCGCCGCGCATCCCGCGCCTGCCGTTCGTTCACCACTGCCGCCAGATACGCCCCGGCCGGCACTCCCTCGGGCACCGGAACCCCGGTACGCGTCGCCAACTCCCCGGCCAGCCTTTCCGCCGTGGACCAGCCCACCTGCGCGTCGAGCTGATGCATCCGTGTCAGGTACTGCCGCATTGCCAGCCAGAGATCGTCCGGCACCGCCGACAGATCCAGTGCCGCGAACCGCCCGACCAACCACGGCGGCGGAGGCGGCACGGCAGCCGTCCGTCCCGTCGGCACCCGCTCACGTACGACGAGCGTCCCTGCGAACACATCACCGAGCCGCCGCCCCCGCGCCGACACCAGCGAGGCGATACAGGCGACGACCCCGAGCGTCATCAGAACCTCGACGACCCCCATGGCCCCGCGCACCAGAGCATGCCGGAAACGGATCGGTCCGCCGTCGTCCCGGACCACCCGCAGCCCGCACGCCAGCTTCCCCAGCGAACGCCCATGGCTGAGCGTCTCCACCGCGATCGGCCCACCCACCAGCACCACCAGGAAGGAGGCGACGGATATGGCCGCGAGTGCTGCGTCATCCAGCGTCGCTGTCGCCATGGCCAGCCCGATCGAGACGAGGACGAACGCCACCCCCACCACGGCAAGATCGATGGCCAGAGCCAGAGCCCGGCTCGGCAGTTTCGCCGGTCGCAGCCCCAGCACGACCGCGTCCCCGGTCACGAGTTCACTCATCGCCGCCCCATCCTTCGCCGGTCTTCCCTGCCCGTCGGGGCCTCAGTCTGCCAAGCTGACCCGCAGCGCGCCGCCGTAGTACGAACCCGTACGCACCCATGCCTGGAGCAGCAGCCGACCATGGACCTCGACGTCTTCGTGACCGCCCACCGCACGGAGTGGGACCGCCTGGACCATCTTCTGCGCCGCGGGCGCCGACTCAGCGGCGCGGAAGCAGATGAACTCGTCGAGCTCTATCAGCGCACGGCCACTCACCTCTCTCTTCTCCAGTCCAGTACCCCGGACCCGATGCTCACGGCGCGCCTCACCCAACTCGTGGCCCGCGCCCGGTCCGCGGTGACAGGTACTCGCCGAGCCACCTGGCGCGACGCCACACGCTTCCTGACCATTGGTTTTCCCGCCGCGGTCTACCGATCCAGACAGTGGTGGATACCTACGGCCGTGTTCTCCACCTTGCTGGCCGCAGTCATCGGCTGGTGGATCGGTACGCATCCGGAAGTCCAGTCGGCCATCGCGGCACCGGACGACCTCCGCCGCCTGACCAGTCCCGGCGGGGAGTACGAGACCTACTACTCCAGCCACCCGGCCGCGTCGTTCGCCGCCCAGGTTTGGACGAACAATGCCCAGGCCGCGGCCATGTGCCTGGTGCTGGGAGCATTCCTCGGTATCCCGGTGATCTGGATCCTCTTCGTCAACGTGCTCAACCTCGGGGTCGGCATCGGTCTGATGTCCGCGGCCGGCCGGCTCGACACATTCCTGGGGCTGATCCTCCCGCACGGTCTGCTGGAACTCACCGCTGTCTTTGTCGCAGCGGGTACGGGCCTGCGCCTCGGCTGGACGGTCATCGACCCGGGCCCGCAGAGCCGCCGCTCAGCCCTCGCCCAGCAGGGCAGATCGGCGATAGGCATGGCCATCGGCCTCGCCCTGGTTCTGTTCGTCTCGGGTGTCATCGAAGGCTTCGTCACCCCCTCTGGTCTTCCGACCTGGGCGAGAATCGCCCTTGGCATCGCAGCCGAGCTGACCTTCCTCGGGTACGTCTACATCCTGGGCGGCCGAGCCGCACGAGCGGGCGACCAGGGCGACCTGGATCCCACGGAACGCAGCGCCGAGCTCCCGGTCGCCGCCTGATGTGCGTACGACCGCGCTGACCTGCTAGTCTCCTCTTCGCCCCAAGAGACTGTTGACACGGTCGATCTGGGGAGGTAGATTTTAACGGTTGCGTCGGACTGGACAGGTCCGATCCCAACGGTTAACGTCTTCCTCGCTCTCACCGGAAACACATTTCCGCAGAGCCATTGATTCTCTCATTCCGAATCACGCAGTCGATCAGTTCGACTGAATGTTTCTGATAAAGTCGAGTCAGCCGAAAGGCAAGGTCGCTCCAATTGGCTACCGGAATTGATATTCGAACCGGAAACGGTGAGGAAAGAGTCTGGTAAGGTTGGAATCGCCGGAAAGGGAAACGCGAAAGCGTGGAACTGGAAAGCGGCCCCGCTTC
>NZ_JBEYTM010000145.1:1625-2779 GCF_040643055.1 Streptomyces sp. NPDC047515 | reverse complement strand
ACTAGCAGGTAGTCGGTCAACGCGTCCCCGATGGTGTAGTCGAACACCGCGTACCGTTCCGGGTCGTCCGGGGACAGGCCGATCCGCCGAAGGTAGAGGGACGCCGCGAACCGGTCGACGTCGACGAGGTCGGGGTGGTCCACTCCGAACAGCTGACTCAGTTCGGCGTGGTCGAATTCGTCGAGGTGATGGTGCATGTAGAGGCCGAACTCGGAGGATTCGGCGTCCTGGTCGTAGTCCTGTCGGATGGCCACCCGGGCCAGGCGGTCGAACTCGCCGACATCAGCGGCGATACGCGCCGCACCATCGAGAAGTTCCAGCCGCACGTGCGGATCACTGATGGTCAGGTCCAGCCGGAGGGTGTGACCCGACCATTCGATCCGACTCTCCCAGCAGGGATCCTCTCCGCCGGGCGTGAGCTGACCAAATGCCGGATGCGTGATCGTCATGACAGCTCCCAGGTCGAAGACGGTTGTGGTCAACGCGGAACCGCAGCCCGAACAGGGCACTTGGTCAGCTGTTGAGTCCTATGTTTGGGCTGGTCGTGGGCCCGGCGTAGCTGTATGGCGAAGTGCGTCGGTGCCGTCGTCACCAGGGTGGGTCACCTGCAGACATTCAACCAGGAGCCCCGGTGGAACGCGGCGGGACGCCTCCGAGTACATCATCCAGGGGACCGAGCAGGCCCCACGCTTGTCCTCGGATCACCGGCTCACTCAGTCGGTGCATCATCCAACACCCGTACCTGCGTCGCCGTTCCTCAGCGGGTCGAGGCCAGGAACTGCCTGAACTCCGCCAGCGACGCCTCCATGTCCTGTCGTCCCGAGTCGATCGTTGGGAGCCTGGGCAACTCGCGTGCGGCGAACTCCTCAGCAGCCGCCGACACGGCATGGAGGAGCTCCGGGAGGGACGGCCGGGCCAGCACCCTGCGCTCGTGGGAGAGCACGACGGTTCGGCGCCGTACCCGGAAGTCGACCCGAAACGAGGAGTCAACCGCCACGAACGAGAAGAAGCCCCGGTGCCGACCCTCAAGGTTCGCCAGACCATCGAGCAGCAGCACGAGGGATAGGAAGATCATCATTCCCTGATCCGGCGTGTGCCCCACCGAGGTGACGCTCCACTGATCCGCTGCGATTTCCATGTCGCCCAGGTCGACC
>NZ_JBEYTM010000145.1:0-1531 GCF_040643055.1 Streptomyces sp. NPDC047515 | reverse complement strand
CGAACCCACTCTCGGGCTCCTGGCCGGGCCTGCAGGTGAAATGAAAAGAGAGCACGGCTTATTTCCCATCGGGAAGAGGGTGATGATCCAGTTCTGCCAGTCAGAGGCCCGGGCTGGCGAGATGGAGCTGGCTGGCGCAGTCGAGGGCGTCGTCGGGGGTGCCGGCGACGCCGTCGGCGGGCAGGATGGAGTCCTCGCGGTCGGAACTGGCGTAGTACGGGGCGAAGCCCCAGCTGCTGGCCGAGCCTGCGTAGCGCATGAGCTTGGGGATCTCGCCGTCGGCCAGTTCCCCGTCGATGTAAGCGAACGCGCCGCGCTGGCGGATGTGCAGGTCCGTCAACTGCGGCCAAGCCGGGCGGGCATGGGCGGCCAGGCGCTGGGCGAGTGAGTCCTTGGTGGATTGCGGTGGTGTGCTGGGCATGGCGGCCATCCTGCCCGACCAGCGTGGGAGCGGGTGCGGCAGGCTGCCGCTCGTCGTGATCCACTTCTGCTGATCGGCCTGCCCGCCATGCCCGTTGCCGCCGCTCGCCCGATATCCCTGACCGCCGCCGAACGGCGCCGGCTGAAGAAGGCGGCCTATGGCCACAGGACCCCGCACCAGGACCGGGTACGGGCGCAGATCGTGCTGCACGCCGCCCGCGGGCGCGGCAACGCGCGCATCGCCCGCGACACGGGAGTGCACCCGGACACCGTTCGCACCTGGCGGGTCCGATTCGCCGACGGCGGCCTGCCCGCCCTGGCCGACCGCAAGCGCTCAGGGCGTCCGCGGCGCTTCACCCCGGTGCAGGTCGCCGAGGTAAAGGCGCTGGCCTGCCAACTGCCCGCCGAGACCGGCACCCCACTGTCCCGCTGGTCGTGCCCGGAACTGGCGCGCGAGGTCGTCACCCGCCACGTCGCCGACTCGATCTCCGCCTCCACCGTGCGCCGCTGGCTCAAGGACGACGCGCTCAAGCCCTGGCAGTACCGGTCCTGGATCTTCATCCGCGACCCCGGCTTCCGACCCAAGGCCGCCCGCATCATGGACCTCTACGCCCGTACCTTCGACGGCGCCCCGCTGGGCGAGGACGAGTACGTGATCTCCAGCGACGAGAAGACCTCCGTACAGGCCCGCTGCCGCTGCCATCCCACCCTGGCCCCGGGCCAGGCCCGCGCAATGCGGGTCAACCACGAATACCAGCGCGGCGGCGCCCTGGCCTACCTCGCTGCCTACGACGTCCACCGCGCCCGCGTCTTCGGACGCTGCGAGCCCACCACCGGCATCGTGCCCTTCATGAACCTGGTCACCCAGGTCATGACCACCGAACCCTACGCCAGCGCGAAACGCGTCTTCTGGATCGTCGACAACGGCTCCTCTCACCGAGGGAAGACCGCCATCGCCCGCCTGACCAAGGCGTTTCCTAACGCCGTCATGGTGCACACTCCTGTCCACGCCTCCTGGGTGAACCAAGTGGAGATCTTCTTCTCCGTCGTACAACGCAAAGTCGTAACGCCCAACGACTTCACGGACCTCGACCAGGTCCGGGACCGGCTC
>NZ_JBEYTM010000144.1:0-2799 GCF_040643055.1 Streptomyces sp. NPDC047515 | reverse complement strand
CGCCGAGCAGGACGACGTCCCCGAACGCGGTGTCCGGTTCGGAGACCATCGACTCCAGCACCCGCACGTAGTAGTCCCGCATCAACGCCACCTGGTCCTCGACCAGAACACCGAGGTGGTAGTCGAGACTCAGGAGCAGCCGTGTGGAATACGGATTGCGGATCACGCCGACACTCAGCGGGAAGTTGGTCGGCTCGGCACGCAGCGTGCTGAAGCTGTCGATCTTCCCGTCCACGATCGTCAGACGACCCTCACCGAACTCGTCGGTGAGCACGTGGAAGTGGTTGTACACGAAGCTGGTCTCGAACAGAGCCTCGCCACCCATACGACGCTGCAGCGCCCCCAGCGGGTATCTGCGATGGGGCAGCATGTCCTGCTCGGCCTCGAACACGGCGCGTACGAGGTCCAGCCAACTGCCCTCCGGCAGTTCCAGCCGGAACGGGACGGTGTTCAGGAAGAGCCCCCGCACCTCGGTCGCCCCGGCCTCCTCCAGCCGCCCGTTGGACGACAGCCCGGCCAGTACGTCCGTGCTTCCGGTGACCAGACTCATGACCCGCAGATGCGCTGCCAGCATCACGGACTTCAGCGGCACCCCACAACGCTTGGCCAGCGCCAGCAGTTCGTCGCACAGCTCCGCCGGTAGCAGTGTCTCGATCGAGCCATGCTTCTCCGCCGTGTGCAGCACCCGCCACTCGTTCTCGCGCTCGGGCGTGGCCGGCCCGGCGCCGTGCCGGTCCGGCCAGCGTGGGAGCCGGCCCGTGGGCCGGTCCGTGAGCCGCTCCAGCCAGAACGTCTCGCTCTCCTTCGAGCGCAGCACCTCCCGTTCCGCCGCGATGAAATCGCGGTACGCGGACTCGGGCGGGTCGAGGGCGGCGACCGTGCCCGCACCGGTCGCGAGCCGGTGGTAGAGGCCAGTGATCTCGGCGAGCGTGGAGTGAAGGCTCCAGCCGTCGAAAATGGCGTGGTGTTCGGTCACCGTCCACTGGAACGCATCGTCGGAGAGCCAGTGGACGCCGAACCGCAGCAACGGCGGCCGGGAGTGGTCGAACACGTGGGAGCGTTCGAAGGCCACGTATGCGGCGATCGCCGTCTGTTGCGCCTCGTCGTCGAGTGTGCGCAGATCGGACACCACGCACGGCATCTCCGCCGTGGCATGCACCAGCTGGAGCGGCTCGCTGTAGCCGCTCAGCTCCAGGGACGTACGGAGTATCGGGTGGCGTTCCACGACCAGGCGGAGCGCCTCCTTGAAGCTGCGCTCGTCGAACCGGCCGTTGATGCGCATGCTGTCCACGTTGTGGTACGGCAGCCGTTCACGGTCCAGCTCCATCTCGTAGATCATGCCGACCTGGAGTTCCGCCATCGGATAGGCGTCCACGAGTCCCTGGGGCAGCCGCGCCCTGTCCTCGCCGTTCACCATGGAGAACGGCTCACGGTCGCGCCGCGGAGTGTCGGATACCGCGTGGGTCGAGGCGGCCTCGGCCAGCCCCGCCAGGGTGGGCGTGCGGAAGAGGTCCTGCAGCTCGAAGCCCACCCCCTGGGCACGAGCCAGTCCCAGCACCTGGATGCTGCGGATGGAGTCGCCGCCGAGGTCGAAGAAGTTGTCGTGGCGACCGACCCGGTCGACGCCCAGAACGCTGCTCCAGATTCCCGCGAGCAGTTCCTCCGTCCCGGGCAGCGGAGAGATGAACTCGGCTGTCAGCTCCGGGCGTTCGGTCGTCGGAGCGGGCAATGCCCGGTGACTGAGCTTGCCCTGCGGAGTGAGCGGGAGGGAGTCGAGGAAGACGAAGTTCCTCGGGATCATGTAGTCGGGGAGGTCGCCGGCGAGGGCGTCGCGGAGTGCGCTGGTGGTGGGCCGGTCGGCTTCCGGTTCCGGTACGAGATAGGCGACGAGGTCCGTGTGGCCGCCGAGATCGTCCCGGACGACCACGACGGCCTGCCGGATCTCGGGCCGCCGGCCCAGTCGTGCCTCGATCTCCGGCAGTTCGACGCGGTAGCCGCGCACCTTCACCTGTGCGTCGGCCCGGCCCAGGTATTCCAGGTCGCCGGAGGGTGTCCAGCGGGCGAGGTCCCCGCTGCGGTATAGCCGGGCGCCCGGCGTACGGCCGAGATGGTCCGGCACGAAACGCTGTGCGGTGAGCGCCGGTTGGCCCGTGTAGCAACGTGTCACGCCGGGCCCGCCGACGTGGAGCTCCCCGATGACACCGATCGGACTCGGATCACCCGACGGATCCAGGACGTAAAGACGGAGGTCGGGCAACGCCCTGCCGATCCGGCTGAACGTACCGTCGAGCTGGTCCTCGTCCACCTCGGCGTACGTCACGTGCACGGTGGTCTCGGTGATGCCGTACAGGTTGATGAGAAGCGGCGAGGCGTAACCGTGACGGGCGCCCCAGCGGCGCACCGACGCCCGGTTCAGCGCCTCGCCCGCGAACAGCACTGCCCGCAGGCCCAGTTCCCCGCCCTCCACTGCGTCGACCGTCTCGAACTGGCGGAAGGCAGAGGGGGTTTGGCTGAGCATCGTGACTGACCGGTCGCGTACGAGTGCGTAGAACGCCTCCGAGTCCCGGCTGGCCAGATACGGCACCACGACCAGGCGCCCGCCGGTGGTGAGGGCACCCCACATCTCCATGACCGACACGTCGAAGGCGTAGCTGTGGAAGAGGGTCCAGGTGTCGTCGGGGCCGAAGGGGAGGCGTTGTTGGATGGCGTTGAAGAGGCGGGTGACGTTGGCGTGGGTGACGGTGGTGCCTTTGGGGTGTCCGGTGGATCCGGAGGTGAAGATGATGTAGCAGGCGTGGT
>NZ_JBEYTM010000143.1:0-2931 GCF_040643055.1 Streptomyces sp. NPDC047515 | reverse complement strand
TAGGCGTAGGAACCTCGATCTTCTCACCGGCAAAGTGCACCTGTCGCTGTATCAGCTGTCGCATACCCCGCACTACCTGCGGATTCGGGTCAGAGTGCCGCGAGCAGTTCGCCGTCGATGACCGTGACGGCGTTGCCGGTCAGCAGCGTACGGTCGCCGCACAGCGACGTACGGACCAGACCGGAACGGGCGGAGGCCTGAAGTCCGGTCAGCTCGGCACGGCCGAAACGTGCCGACCAGAAGGGGGCCAGTGCGGTGTGGGCGCTGCCGGTCACCGGGTCCTCGTCGATCCCGACGCGTGGGAAGAAACCGCGGGAGACGAAGTCGTAACCGCGGGCGGGGTCCTCGGCGGCGGCCGTGGCGATGATGCCCCGCCGGGAGAGGCGGGCCACTGCGGCGAGGTCCGGGGTCAGCCCTCGCACCGTCGTCTCGTCGGCCAGTTCGACGATCAGGTCGCCGATGTGCGGACCCGTGTCGTGGACGGAGAGTGGTTCCGCGCCCAGTGCGACGGCCAGGCCGGCCGGGGCGGTCTCGGGCGTCAACGCGGCAGTGGGGAAGTCGAGCGTGATGGTGCCGTCCGAGTGCGCGGTCGCGGTGAGGATTCCACAGCGTGCGGCGAAACGCACTGTGCCGCTCGCCGTCCGGGTGGTGTGCAGGATGTGCGCCGTGGCGAGGGTGGCGTGCCCGCACATGTCGACCTCGGTGGTCGGCGTGAACCAGCGCAGTGCCCAGTCCGCCTCGCCGCCCGGCGGCAGCGGGTGGGCGAAGGCGGTCTCGGAGAGGTTCAGCTCCATGGCGATCCGCTGGAGTTGCGCGTCGTCGGGAAAGACGCCGGATTCCAGTAACAGGACTCCCGCCGGGTTGCCGGTGAAGGGGCGGTCGGTGAACGTATCGACGATTCGGATCCTCATGACGCGACCGTACGTGCGGAGCCAGGCGGCAGACCAAGGCCAATTCCGTGTCGCTGGACCGAAAGGCCCGGCGGGCGACAGGGCCTCGACCATGTGCCGGTCACCCCCGGTGCCGTTCCGAGCGCCGGACGTCGAGTGCCGAGCGCGAGGCGGCGGGGAGGGTGACAGCCCAGCAGGGCGTCAGTCAGTGGCAGAGCCACGACCACCGGAACCCGCGTACGAGTATCAGTGTCAGTGTCAGTGGCACGCGGTACGGTCCGTGGACCGGACCGAGGAGGACCCATGGCGGCCCAGTGGACTTTGACGATCGACTGCGCGCATCCGGCGAAGCTGGCCGGGTTCTGGGCGCTGGCGCTGGACTACATGCCCAAGCCCCCGCCCGCGGGGTTCGAGAGCTGGGAGGAGTGGTTCTCCCATCACGAGGTCCCGCCGCACGAGTGGGATCAGGGCGCGTACCTCTGTGATCCGGACGGGGTGGGCCCCACCCTGTCCTTCCTGCAGGTACCGGAGTCGAAGGTGGTGAAGAACCGCTTGCACCTGGACGTGCAGGTCGGCGGCGGTCGCGACACGCCCTGGGAGGTCAGGTGGCCCCGTGTCGTCCGGGCGGTGGAGCGACTGACCGCCGCGGGGGCAACCGCGATCCGTGAGCACGAGATGCAGGGCAGGCCCGATCACGTGGTGATGGCCGACCCGGAAGGAAACGAGTTCTGTCTGGTCTGACAGTGCTCTTCGGTCCGTTGGGGATACCGAAGGTGCTTAGCTCCGTTGCGGATGCCGCACAACGCTGAGTCGTGGGGTCCGGTCGGAGTCCCGGAGCCTCGGAGGTCCTTGTCGGGGCTCCGCCATGGCCCGTGCGGGCCGCTCCGGCCAGCCGCCTGGAGACGCGTCTGTGATCACGGCAGTGGGGGTTTTTGGGCCAGCAACGTGGCGACCGTCCTCGTCGCTCCGTTGCCCGGCTCCTGAGTGAGTCGGGCGGTGACGGCGAGCCCGCCCGGGTCCAACAGCGCGACGATCCGTTCCGTCGGCAGCAGGTGCGACTCGTCTCCGCAGGATCGCCCACGTGTCCGCCCAGGCACTCTGGCCGCAGAGCGGAGGTGGAACAACTTCGAGCGTCTCAAGGTCCGGAAAGTGGAGGCGTCACCATGAGAGCTGTCCCGCTTCAAACTGACCGACAAACGAGAGCATCGGTCTCAGTCGCCGGGCCCGGGTGCGGATCGATATTCAGCCCTGCCCGGTGCCTTCGAGTTGGAAGTGCCAGATGACCACGATCGGAGAATCGTCCAAGGCCGCGGCCGACGCCTCCGGGCACCAGCGCAACAGGTCCCAGGACATGTGGGTCGGAGCGGGTCCGGGGTGGTGTCGGGGTCGAGGGAGTGGCGCGGGCGACGGGGTTCCTCGCAGTGCCGGACCTGGAAGCCAAGGGGGAGGGCGGCGGTGAGGTAGGCGCTGAGCGGGCGGTGGTATTCGGCGAGGAGGGACGGGCGGCCGTCCGGGCCGGGACGACGGGCCAGGGTCGGTCGGAGGTAGGACACCAGCAGGTGGGCATCCGAGATCACAAGGTTTCCGCCAGGACGCAGGACACGCATGAACTCGGCGAGCACGGGGGCCAGGTCGGGGACGTGTGTCGTGGCGAGCGCGCAGACGACGGTGTTGACCGCGTTGTCGGGAAGCGGCAGCCGGTGCAGGTCGGCCTCGTGGAATTCGACATCTGGCAGGTGCTTGCGGGCCTGGGTGAGCATTTCCGGCGAGGCCGCGCCCACCCACGGCACTGTCGAGCACCTTGCCTCCGGGCATCGCGACCTTCAAGGACTGGCGCGGTCGGCGAGGCCTGAGGACGTGGAGGAGAGCGGTATTGAGGAGATCACTTCTCCCGCGTTCGTCGTGCGCGATGGAACCAATGTGGTCGCAGCGGCGGGGTACCGCACCTGGCCGGCTGAGAGCCTGTCGGGTGGCCGGTTGATTACGCTGCGATGTAGTCCTCGACGGTGTTGGCTCGTGCGGTCTTGCGGTGGGATTCATG
>NZ_JBEYTM010000142.1:0-3108 GCF_040643055.1 Streptomyces sp. NPDC047515 | reverse complement strand
CCCCACCCCCACCGACAACGACTGACCAACCAAGACCGCAAAACGGCCCACAATTCAACCGTTGGAACTGGTCCCGTTTTCAGCCGTTGCCGACACCTTCAACTTCTTGGTTCCCGCCCACATTTGGTCTGGTACCTTCCCTCGCTCGCTGATACCTCCGCTGCCGCCGAGAACGGCGGAGACAATACCGACGGCGCCCAGAGCGGCCGCAGCTTCGCCGACCTGATCCCCCGAGGCTGGCTGTGGGGCACCCTGCAACTCGCACTCGCCGCTGTGCTCGCCGCCGTCTGGCGGGCCCGTCGTCTGGGCCCCTTGGTGACCGAGCGACTGCCCGTGGCCATACGGGCCTCCGAATCCACCGAAGGCCGAGCCGGCCTCTATCGAAGGGCGAACGCCCGCGATCGGGCCGCAGATGCACTGCGTTCCGCCACCCGCACCCGCATCGCCCCACTCATCGGCGTCTCCCCGCGCGATGTCCACTCAACCTCAACGCTCGTCCCTGCCGTTGCCGCCCGTCTCGGCGGCACCGACAGCGACCTCGAAGCCCTGCTCTTCGGTCCTGCACCGTCCGACGATGCCGCTCTCGTACACCTGGCAGACCAACTCGACACCCTCGAAAGAGAGGTACGCACGTCATGAGCGCCCCGCCTTCTGTGCCCGCCGGCACTACCGAAACTCTCGGGAACGGCGACACAGCCCGCGCATCCCTGGAAGCGCTGCGCTCCGAGATCGCCAAGGCCGTGGTGGGCCAGGACCCCGCAGTCACCGGACTCGTCGTCGCTCTGCTCTGCCGAGGCCACGTCCTTCTCGAAGGTGTCCCCGGCGTGGCCAAGACCCTCCTGGTACGGGCTCTCGCAGCCTCACTCGAACTCGACACCAAGCGTGTCCAGTTCACCCCCGACCTGATGCCGAGCGACGTCACCGGCTCACTCGTCTACGACGCCCGCACAGCAGAGTTCTCCTTCCAGCCCGGCCCCGTCTTCACCAATCTGCTTCTTGCCGACGAGATCAACCGCACGCCCCCCAAAACGCAGTCCTCCCTCCTGGAAGCAATGGAAGAGCGCCAGGTCACGGTCGACGGAACACCCCGCGCCCTGCCCGAACCGTTCCTCGTCGCCGCCACGCAGAATCCCGTCGAATACGAGGGCACCTACCCGCTTCCAGAGGCCCAACTGGACCGGTTCCTCCTCAAACTGACGGTGCCCCTGCCGTCCCGCGACGAGGAGATCAACGTCCTCACCCGTCATTCCACGGGCTTCAACCCGCGCGACCTCAATTCAGCAGGCATACATCCCGTCGCCGGCGCGGCAGATCTGGAAGCCGCCCGTGATGCGGTCGCCCGGACCAAGGCCACCCCCGACATCGCCGGCTACATCGTCGATATCTGTCGTGCCACGCGTGAATCCCCCTCGCTCTCCCTCGGAGTCTCTCCCCGAGGCGCTACCGCTCTGCTGTCGACCGCCCGGGCCTGGGCCTGGCTCACCGGCCGCGACTACGTCACCCCGGACGACGTGAAGGCCCTGGCGCTCCCCACACTCCGCCACCGCATCCAGCTGCGGCCGGAGGCGGAGATGGAGGGCGTCACCCCCGACTCCGTCATCACCGCAGTCCTCGCCCACGTACCCGTACCCCGATGAGGCGGTGAACGTGGCCCTCACCGGACGTACCGCCTTGCTGGCCGCCCTGGGGTCACTCCCTGTAGGCATCCTGGCCCCCAGTTGGACAGGCATGCTCGCGGTCAACGCACCGCTCTCTCTAGCAATTCTGTGCGACTACGCCCTGGCAGCACCAGTCCGAACGCTTCAGTTCACTCGATCTGGTGATACAACTGTTCGACTGGGTGAGATTGCGGAAGTACAACTCACCGTAACCAATCCTTCCCGTCGTCGTCTGCGCGCACACCTCCGCGATGCCTGGCCCCCCAGTAGCTGGCCCACCGAGGCCGAGCAGGCCTCGTCCCGTCAGGCGCTGACAGTTCCGGCGGGGGAACGCCGACGGCTGAGCACCATCCTGCGACCGACACGGCGGGGCGACCGCCGGGCCGAACGTGTCACCGTCCGCTCTTTCGGCCCTCTGGGGCTTGCGGCCCGCCAGGGAAATCACGAGGTGCCCTGGAGAGTACGTGTCCTGCCGCCTTTCACCAGCCGCAAGCATTTGCCGTCTCGCCTCGCCAGGCTCCGCGAGCTCGATGGCCGCACCAGTGTCCTGACACGTGGAGAAGGCACGGAATTCGACAGTCTCCGTGCCTACGTGCCGGGTGACGACACACGCTCCATCGACTGGAGAGCCACAGCACGTCAATCCGCCGTCGTGGTCCGGACGTGGCGGCCCGAGCGGGACCGCCACATTCTCGTTGTCCTGGACACCGGCCGTACGTCGGCGGGTCGTGTAGGCGACGTGCCCCGTCTCGACGCCTCGCTGGATGCGGCACTGCTGCTCACCGCACTTGCCACAAGAGCGGGCGACCGCGTCGATCTGCTCGCCTACGACCGCCGCATCCGCACCCACGTCCAGGGCAGGTCAGCCGGGGAGGTCTTGTCGGCCATGGTGAAAGCCTTGGCGCCGATCGAACCGGCACTCGTGGAAACGGATGCCCGGGGACTGAGCACCGCCGTGCTTGCCGGCGCCCCTCGTCGCTCTCTGATCGTGCTCCTCACAGGCCTGGACGCAGCCCCCGTCGAGGAGGGCTTGTTGCCCGTCCTCCACCGACTGACGCAGCGCCACACAGTGCTGGTGGCTTCGGTGGCTGACCCGCACATCGAAAAGATGGCCGAGGCCAGGAAAACCGTGGACGCCGTTTACCAGGCCGCAGCCGGCGAACAGGCCCGAGCAAGAAGACTTCGCACGGCAGAGCAGCTCCGACGCCACGGCGCGGTGGTTGTCGATGCCACCCCGGACAACCTCGCCCCGGCTCTCGCCGACGCCTACCTGGCTCTCAAAGGGGCAGGTCGCCTCTGACTCGGACCCCTGCGTCAACGGAATCCACTCATTGGGGAGGACCCTGCCCGATGACCCCTGAAACGCGGAAAAGCCCCGTGCCACAAGGGCACGGGGCTTTTCCGTAAAAGGAGTTCGGCGGCGTCCTACTCTCCCACAGGGTCCCCCCTG
>NZ_JBEYTM010000141.1:0-3222 GCF_040643055.1 Streptomyces sp. NPDC047515 | reverse complement strand
ACTGCCCTCAGCTTCAACCCAGCTGCTGCGACAGCGGGTTGGTGCAGGTCTTTCACCTCCACTCGAACCAACAGCGCCTCACGGCGCAAACGGAAGTTGAACCACAACCACTCATGCTTGATAAAGCAAGTTGGTTCTCGACGACGGAAGCTCGTCGCCCGTAGGCACTGGACCGTCACCCGTGTGTTCTGAGCGTAGACGGGCACCCGAATCAACCTGAATCAACCCGAATCAACATGACCGTTACAAAGACAAGTGTCCTCGTGCTGGACTGCGCAGAGCCCGAAGCCCTGGCGGAGTTCTACGCGTCACTGCTCGATGCGGAAATCCAGGTGGTGAGCGATCCTGATTTTGTGGAACTCGTCGGCCACAACGGCGTGCACCTGGCGATCCGCCGGGACCACGGCTACGCCCCTCCCAGCTGGCCGCGGCCAGACCACGCCCAGCAGGCGCATCTTCGGATACTCGTCGCGCACGGTGATGTGGACGAGGCGGAACGAGAAGCGGTGAGCCTCGATGCAATGCCAATGGACGCCAAGGTCGGCGGTGGGCTGCGCGGCGTACGCTTTTACGCCGACCCCGCCGGGCACTCATTCTCCCTCGCCGTGCCCCCACGGAACGAGCCGACGGGCCGAGGGGAGGAAGCCCCATGAAGCTACCGGAAACCAGAGGTGAGGTATCTGCCGCCCTGATCGAAGCGCTCGGCCGGGAACCGGGGCGGCGCGGACTGCCGGACACATCCCTCACGGCGGGCGCCGACCCGTACGGCGACGACCTCCAGCTCGCCCTGTACCTCTGCTACGAGTTGCACTACCGCGGCTTCGACGGGGTGGACGGCGCCTGGGAGTGGGATCCGGAACTGCTCAGGGTGCGTGCCGCGCTGGAGCGCGGGTTCCTGGCGGCTCTGCGCGCTGACGTGCCGGCGGCCGACGACGTCGGCAGCGCGCTGGAGGAAGCCGTTCTGGAACCGGTGGACGCCGAAGGCGTGTCGTACTTCCTGCGGGACGAGGGCGAGCTGTGGCAACTGCGCGAGTACGCCGCCCACCGCTCGCTATACCACCTCAAGGAGGCCGACCCGCACGTGTGGGTGATTCCGCGCCTGACGGGCCGAGCCAAAGCAGGAATGGTCACGGTGGAGTACGACGAATTCGGAGCGGGACGGGCGGAACAGGTCCACTCGAAGCTGTTCGCCGATCTGATGGCGGACCTCGACCTGGACACCTCGTACGGGCGCTACCTCGACGCCGGATCGCCGCAGATGCTCGCGACCGTCAACCTCATGTCGCTCTTTGGACTCCACCGCTCACACCGTGGTGCGCTGGTCGGTCACTTCGCCTCAGTGGAGATCACCTCATCACCGGGTTCCAGGCGCCTCGCTGAGGCATTGGAGCGAGCCGGTGCCGGGCCTGCAGCCGTCCACTTCTATGCGGAGCATGTGGAGGCCGACGCCGTACATGAGCAACTCCTGCGACATGAGATCATCGCCGGTCTGCTCCGGGAGGAGCCGGATCTGGCACCAGACGTCGCCTTCGGCATCGCGGCCACCGGATGGTTGGAAGACCGGTTCGGGGAGCAGTTGCTCAGCGCCTGGCGGCACGGCCAGTCCTCACTCCGTGTGCCGCTCTGAGGCCGGCGATGGAGCTTTCGGCTTCCTCCGGCCGCGATGGCTCGTGTCGCACCAAGGGAAGATTCGGCTCCGTCGGCAGGTACACAGTGCGACAACAGGACGGTCCGAGCGAGCAATGGTGCCGTCCTCCTGGACCACTTCAACGGGCCCTCCCACGAGCATGGGTCCGCCCGGCTCCTGCATGACGCGCCGTGCAGCTGCCCGAGGTGTGCTCTCCGGTTCAGTACGGCTGTTCTGCACGGATCACCACCAGTTCCTCTTTCTCCTGGCCGGGCTCGATCAGGCCCTGCATCTCCAGCCAGCCAGCCCGTTCACGCAGGACAGGCCCGAACGGAACGAACCGGCGGTCGGTCACGGTGACGTCCAGACCGGCTTCAGCCAGCCGCGCTACGGTCATGGCTGGGCCGCTCAGCGCGGAGTGGACCGCGAGCAGCACGCCCCCAGGGCGCAGCAGAGCGGGGACCTTCGCACAGAGTCGGTCGATCACCGCCCGGCCGTCGATCCCCGCCTCCCAGGCGCGAGCAGTACCGCGACGAGGCAATCGGACGTTCGCGGACGGCACGTACGGCGGGTTCGCCAGCACCAAGTCGAACCTCAGGCCGGTCACAGGCTCCGTCAGGTCACCGCGGCCGGCCCGGATAGCCCGCGCGTGCCCGGACAGCAATGCGTTCAGTCGTGTCGTGAGCACCGCCGCAGTCGACGTGTCGATGGCGAGCACGTGGGCAGCGCCGTGGCGGGCGGCGACGATCGCCACCACGCCTGTACCGGTACCCACGTCGAGCACCTCCGCTCCGGGTGACAGACGTTCGCGCCGCAGTGCGGATATCAGCATGGCTGTGTCTTCCTGTGGCGCGTAGACACCCGGAGGCTGGAGGAGCTTCAATGTCGCGACCGGCTCTCAGAGATCACGCAGGGCGGGCAGCAGTGCCTTCTCCGCCCAGTCGAGGAAGGGCTGCTGATGGTCACCGCCGACCTGGACCAGGGCGATCTGCCCGGGGCCGCCGAACGTCAGCGAAATTTCACCGAGCACCGACACCTGACGGCTGGTGCCGGCCGCGCGCGGCCGGCACCCGCCCCGCCCCTGCGGCCGTGAAACCCGGATGCGGTCGCCCCGGGTGCGCGGACCACAATGGAGGTCCTACCGTCCGGACTTCTTCAGCCGCTCTGCCGCCTTTGCCGCAGTCTCCTGGGCCTTGCCCGTCATTTGCTCGCCGCGGCCCTCTGCCTGCATGCCTTTGTCATCCATGGCATCGCCGACGGTTTCCTTCAGCTTGCCCTTGACCTGCTTGGCCTTCGCCTTTGCCTTACCCATGACGATTCTGTCCTTCACTCTGGGGGGGGGTGACGTATCCACCTTGCGTCGATCACTCTGAGGCCGCAATCGGTGAGGTGTTGCGCTCACGAGCGACCGGAATGGCTTTGTTCACGAGTCGTGGCTCTGGTCCACTTCGTGTGGTCGCGTACACAGGGTGACTGTTGATCTTCGCCTAATGGGTGGTTTTAGCCTCGGGCTTTCGCGTGGCCGGGTGTCCGATGCGTGATCGGAAACGCGAAGAGTGCTCCTGACCTGCGACGATGGGACTTGTCTAGGGTCC
>NZ_JBEYTM010000140.1:0-3736 GCF_040643055.1 Streptomyces sp. NPDC047515 | reverse complement strand
GGTCTCTGCCTGGGCGACATCGCCTCGACCACCCGGCGAATCCGCAGGTCAACACCCCTTGCAAGCGCCCGGAATCGCTTAACTACGCGGCATTGCGGTCTTCCCCGACCGGTTCGGCTCGCTCGCCGATGCCCGCGCCTTCTGCCAGCAGTTCTTCACCTACTACAACACCGTCCACCGACACTCCGGCATCGGCCTGCACACCCCCGCCTCCGTCCACGACGGCACCGCCACCACGATCCGGGCCCGGCGGGCCGACATCCTGGCCGACGCCTACACAGCCAACCCACACCGATTCCGACGACAGCCGACACCACCCCGCCTCCCGAAGGCGGCATGGATCAACCAACCCTCCACGGAGGAGCACCAGGAACAACCCGCAGCCTGACGTGTCTCATCGGAATTGACAGGCACCGCTGCGCCCGCGCGAGCGATGCCGGGCAGCAGTCCATCGAGCACCTCCACGCCCTGCTCCTCGCCACCTCCGCCCGGGAGCCCGAGATCAGGCGGGCCATGGCGAAGGTTCGTATCGACCCCACCCTCGGCACGAGCTTCGAGCGCTACGCGAGCTGGTTCCGGCAGGTGCACGCGGTGGAATGGCAGGCGATGCGGACGTACGACATCGGCCGAACCCGCGCCCTCTTCGACCGGCTCGCTGCCAACGGCACCCGCGTCGTACCGACGCTCACTGTCCACCATTCCCTGGAGCGCACCAACGAACTCCCGACCAGTGGACCCGAGTTCAAGTACTTGCCCGACTGGATGACCGACTACTGGCCCACCATCTGGTCCGCCCTGACCGCCGGTCGCACCGCGCAGGACACCGCCCGCATCCACCAGATCTATGAGCACCGGCTGCGCCTCGTCGCCGAACTTCACCGGGCCGGCATGCAGTTGCTCGCGGGCACCGACACCGGCACCGGCTACGCGGTCCCCGGCTTCTCCCTCCACCACGAGCTGGAGCTGCTTGCCGAGGCCGGAATGCCCACCCGGGACGTCCTCCACGCCGCGACCACCGCGCCCGCCCGGATGCTCGGCCTGCCTGCCGACCGCGCCGACCTGCTGGTTCTGGACGCGGACCCGCGCACCGACATCCGTCATACGCGACGGATCGACTCCGTCCTGGTCGCGGGCCGCTATCTGGACCGTGCTGAGCGCCAGCGTCTGCTGGCCGACGTGGCGCGCGCCGCCGCCGCAAGCAAGCCCTCGGCCACGGGTGCCCCGGCCCCCCGCATCTGCGTCCACTGACCGCCCGGCGGGCGACCTTTTCGAGAAGATCGCCCGCCGGCACCGGCTCGGTGGTTCGCCGGGCAGATCGAGCACCGGGTCGACGAGCCCGGCTGTGTCGGAGGGGCTGGGAACCTCGACCTCGATTGGGTGATCGACGGGTGGACCCACGCCGCCGAAGCGCTTGAGACCGCAAAGTACCGCATTGAGTCCGGCCGGATCTCCACGCAGGTTCGTGTGTTCTCCCGGACTGGCTCGAAACGCGGGCCGCCGCTCGGCCGCTGCGAAGACCCTGGCCGAGGACCCCGCGACCGGACAGCGGCGCGATCTCGGCCGCGAGGAGGATCACGCCTCCTGGGCCTTCGCCATCGTCGAGGTCCTGCGGGCCACCGGCATCCGCGTCGAGGAACTCACCGAACCTTCCCACCACAGCCTGATCCAATACCGGCTGCCGACCACTGGCGAGCTCATCCCGCTGTTGCAGCTCATCCCGTCAAGGACGGACATTGAGAGGCTGCTGGGTGTCAGCCCCGAGCTCGCCGACGTGCTCTCCACGATTATCTGCCGAATCCGGGACACGAACGGGGAAGTCCCTCGGGTTCCCGCCTACGACCACTACGAACGCACCTGGCTGCCGCCCTCGCCCCTGCTGTTCCAGCGGCACCGGGGCGGGGAGAACCGGGCGATCAGCTCCGGCGCCATCCGGAAGCTGCTGACAACCGCGCTCGCGGACACCGGGCTGACCGACTCGGTCACCGGCGGCCCTCTGCATAGTTAGGCAAGGAACACACCACCCATCTCCAAGCCCTGAACGTCCGCTGCCACGTCATCGCAGCGGCCAACTTCCTCGAGTGGCTGGCCGGCAATGGCCTGACGCTCAGCGACTGCACCCAGCCTGACCTGGAGCGATGGACCTCAGACGCCGACGCCAGCTACCGGGACGAGACCGGCCACTTCGTCCGCTGGTCGGTACAGCACCGGCACGCCCGCGGCCTGACCTACGGCACTACCCGCTGGACGGGCCCCTTCAGCACCATCGACAGCCAGAAACGCTGGTCAGATGCCCGACGGCTCCTCCACGACGACGCCCTGCCCACCCCGGACCGCGTCGCCGGACTCCTGCTGGTCCTCTACGCGCAGAAGGTCCCCATCATCAGCCAGCTCACTGTCGACGACGTCCACCTCGACAACAACACCGTCGCGATCACGTTCGGCACCTCGCCGGTCGTCCTACCCGAGCCGCTGGCCGCACTCGTCCGCGAACTCATCGCGACCCGCCGAGGCAAAGCCGAGATCGGAACCCCCGACGACGTCCCCTGGCTGTTTCCCGGCGGCCGCCCCGGACACCCCCTCGGCGACGACCGGATCGGCCAGCGTCTCCACAAGATCGGGATCCGGCTTCGGCAGGACCGCTCCACCGCGCTGTTCACCCTCGCCGCCGAACTGCCCGCCGCCATCCTCGCCCGGGTACTCGGCGTCCACATCCAAGTCGCCGTCCAGTGGCAGGAAGCATCAGCTGGCGACTGGGCCGCTTACGCAGCCGACGTCAGCACCCGCCAGCCATGACGTCTTTATCCACAGCCTCCCGGAATAATCGCGGGAGAAGCATGAAATCAGTAGACAAGGAAGCAACACGGATGCTGCTACGTGATGTTGAGTACGGCGACGTCGACGCCTACGTTCGGATGCGATGCGACCCGGCCATGATGGTCGAGCTTGGCGGCCCGTTGCCTCGCGAGGGCATGGAGTCGAAGGTCCGACGTGATGTCCAACGAGCGGCGGCGGGCACGGACTGGACAAAAATGATCGTGCCCGATGAAGCCGAGCCGGGACTGGTCGCGGGAACCGTGACCTTGTGGCCTCACAACACCGATGCCGAGCGCATGTCCGAGATCGGCTGGATGGTACTCCCGGAGTTCCAGGGACGAGGGCTTGCCAAGCAGGGTGTCCGCCTGCTGCTTGAGCTGGCTCGCGACGACGGCCGGTGGGGGCTCATACATGCATTTCCGGCCACACAGAACGCTCCGTCAAACGGTATCTGCCGCTCCCTCGGTTTCAGGTTCTTGGGCGAGCAGGACGTGCCCTTCGCCGGTCGAGCCCTACGAACCAACCACTGGGCCCTCGACCCTCGCACTGATATGACCTGAGTCAGGTCCGGCACACCGGGGACTTATACGAAGCGCGTCGAAAGCAGAGGCATCCGGACGGTTCCAATACCCGACTCCACCATCAGCGGTCTATCCGGACGAGGCTGTCCAGGCCCACCTGGCCTTCCTCGCCGGCAGGCGAGCATGCGGCCCAGCGACGAGTACCGCGTCCCCACCGACGAGGAGTGGACCGAGTTCCTCGGCCACTTCGAGCGCCGCAAGGTCTCCACCGGAACCTGCGGACGCTCGTTCGGCACTTCGTGCATCCACGAACACGCCTGCTTCTCTGAACTTCTACTCGATCTTGGTTGTCAGCATGAAAATGGACTGCCGACGGTCTCGCGCTGTGCGACGATCGGCTG
>NZ_JBEYTM010000139.1:0-3783 GCF_040643055.1 Streptomyces sp. NPDC047515 | reverse complement strand
TCATGCGCGGACCGCTAAATGATCATTCGAAGGTGGACCCGGCTGGCACCCCCGTTCGACCGTCAAGCATCACGGCCGAATGAGCAACAGCCAGTGAGTGCGGCCTCCAGGGTGCGCGACAGGGTGGTCTTGCCGATCCCGCCGACGCCGTGGAACACCAGCACGCTGGTGCGGGGCGCCTCAAGGTCCTCAACGGTGAAACCGCGGCCTGTGATGCGGGCCAGGTGCTCGCCTAGCGCGGCCTGGACGATCTGCCACTGGCCCTGCCGGTTGGTGAACACTGCGCCGGCCTCCAACTGCCGGTCGTTGGTGCTGAACAGCGCGCGCAGATCCCGCCCCGTCATGAGACCCCCTGGTGATTGCCTTCCGCTCAACTTATGCCCGGCCACGAGCCGGTGAAGCCGCGGCACGGACAATGGCCGGTCCAGCACGTCAGCACAACCCAAAGGCGGCACCCGTCACGTCAGACCCCCTTACCCCCGAAGACCCCACCAAGCAGCCCCTCCATCAGCCCGGCGGAGACGCCGAGCAGGCCAGGGATTCGTGGCGCGGGCGCGCGACTGGTACAACGCCCGGCTCGCCGACGCTCACCGTGAGGCCGGGCACGACCCCGGCCAGGTGGCCGGGTGGCGTACGGCCCGGGACCAGGCCGTGGACGACCTGGATCGGCTGAAGAGCGCCGACGAGGACGAGACCGTGCAGATCGCTCTCGCCTACGCAGCCCGGCTCAAGGAACTGCAGGAGAACTGAGCTGGCCTTCCGCCAGCAGCGGCAGCCAGGCCGGGCCGGGGAGGTGCTCCACCGGACGTGGCTGCCAGGGGGCGGGCATCAGTGGCCGGGCCTGCGCCGTCAGGCTGGCCACCTCCTCCCGCATCCGGGGCAGCGCCTGGTGCAGTTGGTGCAGGGCGCGCTGTACGGCGTGGAAGCGGGCGGCCCCCTGATCGGTATAGGGGCGGCGCTGCTCGGCGGCCAGCGCCCAGATAGCCCACGCATCCCGGCCCAGCACCTGGTGGTCGCTGCCGAGCACCGTGACCGCGCTGATGTCCGCCTTGGCGGCCGCAGCCGCCACGATGTCGGCGGCCGCTCGGCGCGCCCGCGCGTGCTCGGCCGGAGTCGGCAGCGCGGTGATCACGTCGAGCTGAAGCCGCGGGCGTGGTTGACCAGGGTCCTCTGCCGACTGTCTGCGGCCCGTCCGGCCAGGGCGACCACCTCGATCCGGTATCCGGCCCGGGCGAACCGGCCCGCGCTGAGGGCGAAGTCGGCCTCGATGACGAGGTCGCCGCGCCGCTCGCGGACGTACGCCTCAGCCTCAGCCTGCCAGATTTCTGCGTCGGCCCGGACCGCCTCGTCCGCGATGCGGGGGCTGTCGGTGACGAGCTGGAAGTAGTCCGGGTGCGAACCGCGCAGGTCGCGCGGATCCAGGTGGACCGTTCCCGGATGCATGGCGCGCCGCAGCATCCGCCCCGCCAGCAGCTGTCCGGCGCCCGGCTCTCCGATCAGATAGACGACGATCGGGTCCGGGCGGGAGGCGGCCCGGCGGAGATGGGAGGGCGTGATCAGCTCGTCGAAGACCCACCGGTGCTCGTCCGCGTTGAGCCGGTGGTAGTCCGTCCCGGGTGGTCCGGGCAACGGCTGCGCGATCCGGCGCACCGGCTCGGCGGCCGCCGCGGCCCGTTCCGCGTCCCGGGAGACCGCGAGCCGCCGGTCCGCCGGCAGCCGCTCGTCGTGAACCAGTACCTCCGCACGCACCAACTCCCGGCGGAACACCCGGGTCTGCGGCGCGCCCACGGACGTATCCGCTCCGTGCGGACCACCGAGGCGGCGGCCGCCGCGCGTACCCACTTTCCGCCGCTGGTGAGCTCGTTGTCGTACAGCGGCACCAGGCCTCGCCGGAGCACGGACACCCGGTCCGCCAACTGCTCCGCCTCGATCGCCGCGAGCGTCCGCAGCATCCCCTTCACGCACGAGTCCTGGTTTTCCCATGACACGTACCGGAAGGCGCCGGCGAGGTAACGGCCCAGGACCCCCAGCTGGGCCAATGCTTCGGCCGTCGCGACCGCCACCACCTCGATCCGGTGACCGCTGCGCCGGTACACGGCCGACACCGCTCGGAACTCGTCCTCGTCGGCGAGGGCGGACTCGACCACCGCGTCGAGCCCATGCGCCCGGACGTGCTCCTCGACCGCGGCCTGCCAACGGCTTTTGTTCGAACGGACCTTCGCGCCAGCGATGCGGACGTCGGCGTCCAGAAGCGCGGCGTACTGGCGGTGCGCGGGCTTGTAGAGATCGCGGCCGATGCGTACGGCGCCTCCCCGGCGGTCCAGGGCGGCCTGGACCAAGTCGGCGACCCGGGTCTTCCCGGCTCCGGGCGGGCCACCGACGATGACGACGACCGGCCGGTCCTGGCTCACGGCACCCTGCGTGACCAAGGGCAGGACACCCCGTTCCAGCACTCGCGGTGCTCCCCCCTCACTCAGCACCGCCGAAGCAACACCCTCCACCAACTCGCCCTCCATGTACGGATGTTCATGACCTCTTGCAGCGAAGTTTGAGCGATTGTCGTTGAACTTTGAGTGACCTGCGTCACTGTACCGAGTCACGATAGTTGGCATCGCCCTCGCTCATCCATGCCAAGATTCGAGGGTGGATATGACCGACGTCACGCGTGCGATCGCGGCTGCGACTTCGGTCGCCGCATCGCTCGACCTGCCAGCCAACGATGCAATCGTTCTCCACAACTCGAACAAGCTGGCACTGCGGCTGACGCCATGCGACGTCTTTGCCCGGGTCGCCCCTGTGGGACAAGAGGTTGCACAGTTCGAAGTCGATCTCGCTCAGCGGCTCGCCGAGGTCGGATGCCCGGTGTGTCCCTTGGATCCTCGGGCGGACCCGCGTGTGTACACGCGCGATGGCTTCGCAGTGACGCTGTGGACCTACTACGAGCCTGTGACACCTCACACCACACCAGTCGACTACGCCAAGGCGCTGGAGCAGCTGCACGCCGGGATGCGCAAGGTCGATGTGCCGAGCCCGAGGTTCACGGACCGGATCACGGAGGCGGAAGAGGTTGTCGCCGACCCGGATCGCTCGCCGGAGCTCACCGACGCGGACCGTGTGTTCCTCAGCGGCAGGCTGGCAAGCCTGCGACGAGCGATCGACGACCGCGGCGCCGTGGAGCAGCTGCTCCACGGCGAGCCGCATCCAGGCAATGTGCTCAGCACGAAGAACGGCCCGTTGTTCATCGACCTTGAGACGTGCTGCCGTGGACCCGTCGAGTTCGATCTCGCCCATGTTCCCGAGGCGGTCTGCGAGCACTACCCAAGCGTTGACCAAGGGCTGCTGGACGAGTGTCGGCAGCTCGTTATCGCGATGGTCGCCGCATGGCGTTGGGAGCTTGGCGACCAGTTTCCGAATGGGAGGCGGTTCGGAGAGGAATTCCTGCGCTTGCTGCGCGAGGGTCCTCCTTGGCCGACACTCGACACAGTGACCAGGCGACTGGATGGTCTGTAGAAATCGCCGAAGGTCACGTGAAAGCGGCAAGGAACCAAGCGACGAGACTGTTGCCGTTGCAACCCCATGCGCGCCGGCCTCGCTGCCGCGCTGAACCACGGCGCCAACAAACGTGGCAATTCATTACAGATGCCAAGAATTTTGGCCAGGTGCCAACTAGGGCGTGTATCGAAAGTTGTGAACCGCCCCGGGTTCGGTAGAGATCTCAGTTGGTGGTTGTGACCTGGGGTTTCGTGGTTGTCAGGTAGTAGCTGGTCTCGTATTCGACGGGTG
>NZ_JBEYTM010000138.1:0-3844 GCF_040643055.1 Streptomyces sp. NPDC047515 | reverse complement strand
CCGACATGCCGGAAACCCAAAAACAACCCAGATTAAGCGAGTTGACCGCTGACGGCCCGCGAGCACGCCCCTACCTGCGGATTCGGGTCTGAGCCGTGCGGCTCAGTCCTGGGCGCGCCGCCTGGCCACGACCATCGCCCCGGCGCCCACCGCCAGCAGCAGGGCCGCGCCACCCGCGATGTACGGCGTCGCGGAACTGCCGCCGGTCTCGGCGAGGTTGGAGTCGACGTCCGGGGCGTGGCCGGTGCCGGTCTGGGGCTTCACATCGCCGCCCGTGCTGCCACCGCCGGAGGTGTTCGCGCCACTGGTCCCGCCGTCGCCGGAGCCGCCGTTGGTCGAACCGCCGTTGCCGGAGCCGCCGTCGCTGGAACCACCACCGGTCGAACCACCGTTGCCGGAGCCGCCGTTGTCACCGCCGCCCGGCCCCGTCCCCTTCGGCGTCTCGCAGGTCGCCTCGGCGAGCGTGACCTCGCCCTGCACATCGGCGACATTCAGCTTGAGCGGATTGACGGAGACCTTCAGCTGGAGCGCTGCCGCCGCCGCGGTGCGCGAGGTGGTGTGCGTCTTCGACAGGTCGAGGGTCACCTCTCCGACCCCGGGCACCTTCACCTGTGTGGTGCCGCCCGCGGTGAGGCTGATCCGCTTGCCGAGGATCGTCACGTGTCCCAGCACGTTCGACTCGGCGACCGGCTTCCTGCCCACCTCGCAGACCGCCTTGGAGGTGACCTGCTCGACCTCGATCAGCGAGAGCAGCGGCAGTCCGGGCACATGGACGCGGGCCTTCGCCACATTGCTGTACCCCTCGGCCCTGTGCTTGTCGACGGTGGCCCTCGTGGTGGCCACATCGGCACTCAGCACGCTGAACGGCCGTCCGTCGTCCACCCCGTCGAGCCGGACGCTCAGCGCGGTCCGGTCGGCGCTGGCGGGCGCCTGCACCTCGTTGAGCGTGGCCTTGAGCGGCACGTCGATCGTCTTGTTCAGGAGCGAGACGTCGAGTGCGGTACGGAGCACGACCGCGCTCGCCTTCCCGTCGCCGGTGGTCGTGGTGGTCGTGGTGGTCGTGGTGGTCGCGGCGGTCGCGTGCGCCGGGGCGGCGGCCAGCAGGGCGACGGGAGCGACGGCGACCGCCAAGGCGGCCAGACGGAAGGTGTTGCTGTTCAAGATGGTGGAACCCCCACATGAGACATGGAGCCACCGGCGCCGTCCGATGGGGGACATCGCGTGCGCCGGCGGCCTCGACCCCGACAGCTTTACGCACGGAGGGTGAACTGGCAGACACCTGACGTGAGTTCACCCCAAAGGGGGGTTTTCGCACCTGTATTCGAATATCTCGGTACGTTCGTTCCTCGCCGTCACCCGATCCGCTGAGCGTGGACGGCCCGGAGGCGGACTGCGCCGGAGTGCGCGCGAAAGTGGTTCAACGACACGGCAGGGAGGCGGTAACTGCCTGTCAACGCGACGCCCCCGGCCGAAAGGGGCCCGGCGGTCCGCTCCTCAGCCGATCACCCGCCCGTTCAGCACCACGCGTCGCGGCGCCGCCAGCACCCGTACGTCCGCCCGCGGATCCTCGTCGTACACCACCAGGTCCGCCGGGGAGCCCTCCTCCAGCACCGGCCGCCCGAGCCACCGACGCGCGCCCCAGGTGGTCGCGGACAGCGCGTCAAGGGCCGGGATGCCCGCCTTCACCAGCTCGGCGACCTCGTCCGCCACCAGCCCGTGGGCGAGGACGCCGCCCGCGTCGGTGCCGACGAAGACCGGAATCCCGGCGTCGTACGCGGCGCGCACGGTGTCGTAGCGCCGCTCGTGCAGCCGCCGCATATGGGCCGACCAGCGGGGGAACTTGGCGTCGCCGCCCGCCGCGAGCGAGGGGAACGTGGCGATGTTGACCAGGGTCGGGACGATCGCGACACCGCGTTCGGCGAAGAGCGGAATGGTCTCCTCGGTGAGCCCGGTGGCATGCTCGATGCAGTCGATCCCGGCCTCGACGAGATCGCGCAGCGAGTCCTCGGCGAAGCAGTGCGCGGTGACCCGGGCGCCGAGCCGGTGCGCCTCGGCGATGGCCGCCTCGACGGCCTCACGCGGCCAGCAGGCGGTCAGGTCGCCCACCTCCCGGTCGATCCAGTCGCCGACCAGCTTCACCCAGCCGTCGCCGCGGCGCGCCTCCTGCGCGACGTACGCGACCAGCTCGCCGGGCTCGATCTCGTAGGCGTAGTTCCGGGTGTACCTGCGGGGCCTGGCGATGTGGCGGCCGGCCCTGATGATCTTCGGCAGGTCCTCCCGGTCGTCGATCCACCGGGTGTCGGCCGGCGAACCCGCGTCCCGCAGCAGCAGCGCGCCCGCCTCCCGGTCGGCGAGGGCCTGCTTCTCGCTGGTGGCCGCGTCGACGGCGCCATGGTGGTCGAGCCCGACGTGGCAGTGCGCGTCGACCAGACCCGGCAGCGCCCAGCCGGTGACGGTCACCGCCTCGTCCGCGCCGGCCGGCCTCCCGTACGAGATCCGTCCGTCGACGGCCCAGAGCTCGTCCCGGACGTCCTCGGGACCGACGAGCACCCGCCCCTTCACGTGCAGCACCCGCGGTGCCGTGTGATCACTCATGAGCAGCACTGTACGAGGCGGCGTCCGGCGCCCTCGGACCATGCCCTGTGTGGTGAGTTGGGGTAGAGCTCGGTCATGGGCAGTGGGCAGTGGGGATGGAGGCTCGGCCCGGCACCGGTGGGTGAGGGAGCGCGCGATGTCCTGGCTCTCCGGCCACCGCGGACTCAGCCCCGCCACGAACGCCGTCCCCCGTCACCACGAGGCATTCCTCGGCCTCTCCGCCACCCTCTGCTGCTGCAAGCGGCTGTTCCGCCTCACCCCATGGGACACGGTCCGGTGCCGCGACGGGGCAAAGCTTGCCGGGGGGCACTGAGCTCCTCTGAATCCCGTCGGTGTCGGGGCGGAAGGGAAGCGTCTCACTCCGCCTGCCGGCCCTGCGTATCCTGCGTGCTGTGCACAGCGGAGTCACGACCATCACGAGGACCAGGGCGCCGAGCGCCCCCAGTGCCACCGTGCCCTCCGTCGCCTGCTCAAGATCCGCACGGACCCCCTCGACCGGTGCCAGCCGGCCCAGCGGGTCGACGACGGCCTGCACCCGGCCCCCCCCTTCCGGTGCCCGTCGCAGGGGGCGAGGGAGTAGCGGATCTCCCGGCCGTCGTCGAGCCGCCGCAGCAGGCAGCTGCTGCTGGACCTGCCCGTCGCCGGCCGTACCGCCGAGACCAGCGCTTCGGTCTGCTCCCCCCGCTGGACCCGGGCGTGGTCGGCCAGCGCCGCGCTGCCGATGAGGAGCACGGCCAGGCAGAGCACCACCGTCGCGACCGCGGAGAGCCAGCCGCCACCTGTCATCTTCACGCCGGTGGCCACGGCTGTCGTGGTGATCGCCACGACCGCCGGCCTCGGCCATGCCACACCGCCCCATCGCAGCGAGAACAACGCCGTGGCGCCGCTGCCGACCGCCAGCATCAGCAGTGACACACCCGTCCCGCGCCACAGCCCGGCCATCGTCTGCGGCGGGCGCCACACCATGCGGTCCGGTCTCTGTGCGCGGGGCATGGCGGCTCCGATCGGCGCGGGGGACGATCGCGCCATCGGAGCAGAGGCACTGCGGCGGCCGTACGGCAGGTCGCCCTCGGAGTCGGGCGCGACGGTCCGCGGGAACGGCGGTCAGCCGTCGCGGGCCCGGCGGATCCGGTGTGCGGTCCACGCAGACACGGCCTTAGCCTCGGGCTTTCGCGTGGCCGGGTGTCCGATGCGTGATCGGAAACGCGAAGAGTGCTCCTGACCTGCGACGATGGGACTTGTCTAGGGT
>NZ_JBEYTM010000137.1:0-4040 GCF_040643055.1 Streptomyces sp. NPDC047515 | reverse complement strand
CACGAACACGCCTGCTTCTCTGAACTTCTACTCGATCTTGGTTGTCAGCATGAAAATGGACTGCCGACGGTCTCGCGCTGTGCGACGATCGGCTGGTCCCGACAACCGGCGCCGCCGGGGTGCCCGAGGGTCTTGGACCCGAACCGGTGGGAGTAAGAGGCAGCTCACGGGGCGGTTGCACGCGTGGCGCGCGAACGGCGTCCTGAGTAGACCCCATCGGACCCGGTCACAGGATCCGCGGCAATCTGTGGGGCGGTGATCATCGATCACCGCGCGGGGTGGGGATGCCGAGGTCCACGGCGGTCTGCTTTTCTTGACGGCGGTTGAGTTGGGCGAGCTTGTCTTCTGCGCCGGCAAGGCTGACCCGGAGTCCCTCGACCTCCCCGTGCCAGCCCTCGCGCTCGGCCTCGTCGATCCGGGCGATCAGGTTGTCGCGGATGTCGGTCAGCCGTGACCGTTGGGCTGGATCAGGTCGGAGGAGCGAGCATCTGACACAAGCGTGTTCGTGGATGCAGGGGGATCCGAAAGCGCGTGCGCAGGTGCCGATGGACACCTTCCGCTTTTCGAAGTGGGCGAGGAAGGCGTCCCACTCCTCCTCCGTCGGGATCCGGTACTCCTCGCCGGGGCGGGAGGCTCGCCGGCGGGCGATGAACGCCCGGTGGGCCTCGATCGTCTCGGCAGGGTAGACCGCCTTGTATCCGATCGTGGTGTCGATGTTCTTGTGACCGCAGATGACCTGGGCAATGTGCGGGGGCAGTCCGTTCATGATGGCGTCGGTGACGAAGATCCTTCGGAAGTCGTGAGGAGAGAAGGACAGTGCCTCACCTTCGGCGTTGGTCAGCCCGGTGGCGGCCAGCGCATTGATCAGCAGCTTGCGGATCGCGGTCGGCGTGAAAGCGCGGTGCTCGGAGCCGATGCCGCGCTGGAACAGCAGCGGCATCGGCGGGTTCCAGACCTTCTCGCGGACGTCATAGGCGGCCACCAGCGGAACCGCCCCGCTGGGGCCACGCAGTCGGCTGATCGTGGCGCTGAGGACATCGGCGAGTTCCGGGCTGACCAGCAGGAGTCGCTCGGTGTCGGTCTTGGACGGAGCGATCTGCAGCAGCGGCACGACCTCGCCGGTGGACGGGAGCCGGTACTGGGTGACGCTGTGGTGCGTGAGTTCCAGGAGTTCTTCGTTGCGAATGCCGGTCAGGCGCAGGACCTCGATCGCGGCGAACGCCCAGAACGCTTCCTCATCTTCATAGGTCAGGTTCCGGCGGCGCCCGCTGGAGGTCTCCTCGGCCCAGGTGAGGTGGCCAGCGGCCTTCGGAGCGATGGCTCTGCGCAGGGCCCCGCCGGTTCCCGGGATCAGTTCTCCGGGCTCGGTGTCTCTCGCCGCCTGGAGGAGGCTGGCGGCCTCGCGGCGCCGTCGGTCGGTGGTGCTGACCAGGATGGGGAGGACGGGCAGTCGCTCCCGGGTGCGCTGATCCATCCGGGCTTTGCGCCGCTTGCGTTCCTTGGCCTTGTGGATCTCGGCGTCGCTGATCGGACAGGGCACGGCCCACGGCCCCCAGCGGGCCGGCTCCTCGGCCGCCCACTGCGCGATGTCGAGGTAGAACGCCCGGACGCGCATGAGTTCGTCCTTGGCGTTGAGCCGCGGGCTGGAGACCTCGACGCTCTTGCCGTCGGGGCCAGCGACGGTGCGTTTCTTGACCTTCAGGTCGTCTTTCCAGGCGCGTGCCGCCGCCGGGGGCAGCCGCAGTGTGTCGATTCCCGGCGCCAGGGCTTCTATCCGGGCCCAGAACAGGCCCGCGAGAGTGCGCGAGATCGCGTCCAGGCTGGCGAAGTCCAGCGATGGTTGGCGCTCGCGCAGGTAGTCCACGATCAGGTCGCGTACCGGTCGGCATCGGATCCGGTAGCGGTCCACCAGCTCTTCGACGCTCAACTGGCCCAGGGCGAGGCCGAAGGCCCGGATCGTGGCCGGGGCATCCTCGGGGAAGGTGCCCATGGCGTTCAGCCGTAGGTAGAAGTCGACCTTCTTCTGTCCGCCGCGGGCGTGCACCAGGCGCTGGGCATCGACGAGCTCCACGCAGTCGCCGACGGTGATGTCGCCGATCCGCCCGCCCTTGCAGGCCAGCAGGGTGGCGATCCGTGTCGTGGCGATCCGGGCGTCCTGGCGCGAACTGGCCGGCCCGGTGGAGGCAAGCTGGTGCAGGCGTGCGAATCCGTCCGGGTCTCGGACCTCGGCCATCACGGAGGCGAGATACCGGTGCGTGCGGGTGAGCATCCAAGGTAGACCAGGATGGATGACGTCTCCGCAGATCAGCATGAGCAGCCCGGAGGCGATGTCCTCCCGGTCATGCGACGGTGAGGATCCGCGCTCGCTCAGCCACCGCTGCGGGAGCTCCACCCAGGTGGCGCCGGGCAGGTTTTCGGCCCCCGTGGCCATCCAGCGCTGCTGCCAGGTATCCCCGGGCTGGTGGGACAGCCAGTGCAGCAGCTTGGTCACCCCGCGGCGGCGTCCGGCTCGGGTGCCGTTCGCTGCCGGGCGGAAAGGCGGCGCTGTCAGGCGTTTCAGCGTCTCCTCAAACGACTGCGCGGTCTGGGGCCACCACCGTTCCGTCGTCCGAGCCGGAAAGCGTTCCCGCAGTCGACTGTTCCGCGCCTGGGCCTGCTCTGCGGTCGCGTTCGTGACCCCCAGCGGCTTGCGCGTCGCGTGCTTGACGACGGCCGTCACGACGAGCGCCCAAACAAAACGTCCAGCGACGCCGGGTCGTAGCCCGGTGCCGGCGGCGGAGGCACCGGCTGGATGCTCTCGCGGGCCCGGCGTGCGTGGTGCGCCAGCACGCCGGCCACGACCTCGTCCTTGTGCGGCGTCAGATATACCTCCGTGGCGGACAGATGGGCGTGACCGAGCACCCACTGCACGTCGGACAGCGTCAACTTCGGGTCGCGCACCATGCGGGCGGCCGCACTGTGTCGCAAGTCGTGAAGGGTCCAGTCAGCGCCGAGCGAGGAATTGACCCGCTCGAACATCCGGTGGGCGCCGTGGTAGGTCAGGGGTCGGATCGGGTCTCGCCGTGTCCACCACACCGGTTGGGTGCGACCGCGCGGGACCCGGCCGTGTACGTCCTGCTGGTAGAGGCGCAGCCACACGAACGCGTCCGCTGACGCCGGAACCTGTTGGACTGCCCGCGAGCCCTTGCGCACCACGCTGATCAGCTGCTGGCCGGGGTCGACGTCACGCTGGTGCATGCCGATCAGCTCGGAGGCCCGCACGCCGGTGGAGATCCAGAAGGCGACCAGGGCCCGGTCGCGGTTGGAGGGCAGGGCCGCGAACAGCTCGTTGAACCACTCCTCCGGAATCGAGCGCGGGATTCGCCGCGGAAGCGTCGGACGGTACCGGCCCACCCGCTGGGGCCTCCAGCCGTCCATCGGATTGTGGTGCGCGTGAGCCCGCCCGGAGCGGCGGGACAGGTCCAGTGGGAACGGGTTGAGCAGCGGGCCGGTCCCCGCCTCGCGGTGCACGTCGTAGAACCGGCGCAGCACCGTCTCGCTGTGCGCGACGGTGGTCGGCGCGTAGCCCGGCCCGGTCGACGGCTTCCCCGTCACCGGGTTCGGGGCGCCAGCACCACGGACCGATCGCGAACTCGGCGCCTTGTCCTGCCTGGGTTTGACGGTCTCTTGGATCCAGCAACTGAAATCCCGGGCTTCCAGACGGGACGCCCGGTCCCAGGCGACATCCACGGCCTGAAGGAACCGCCACCACCGCAACAGATCCATCCCGTAGGAGCGGACCGTTGATGGCGCCTTCCCGGCCGCCAGCAGCTCCTGAAAATAGACAGCGGCTGCCTCGACGGCCACGCCGTCGGGATCGATCAGCCGGTAGGGCTCGTACCGGTCGCCGGTCTCCACCAGCCGACCCCATCGGGGAACCACGAGGGCCGCCAGATCCCGTCGAGGAGCATCGTTCGTCACGACCGGTGACCGTAGCGCCCGATGACTCCGTCCGCCCACTGAACTGCGCAATCTCCGGGTTTCGTTCAGTCAACGGGGCG
>NZ_JBEYTM010000136.1:0-4042 GCF_040643055.1 Streptomyces sp. NPDC047515 | reverse complement strand
CCGTCGCGGGGAAGGCGGGCAAGGTCATCGACCCGATGACCTACATCGCCAAGGGCGCCGGCGCCGGCCTCTCCAAGATCGGCGACATCACCAAGGGCATCAAGGGCATCAGCAACATCGAAATCCCCACACTCCCCGACAACGCGATCACCCTGCCCGAGGGCTCGCTGAAGCTGCCCGACGGCACCGTCCACCTCCCCGAAGGCGCCGCCATCCCCGAGGGCGGGGTCAAACTCCCCGACGGGAACGTCAAGCTCCCCGACAACGCACCCGTCCTGCCCGAGGGCACCACGAAACTCCCCACCGGTCCCGGTGAGCCGGCTCGCTACTTCGACCAGGACTGCAATCTCCTCGACGAGAACGGAAACGTCCTCCAGAAAGCCGAGAACGCTCCCAGCGGTCACACCCCCGACACCGGCACTCCGCACACCGGCGCGGACACCCCGCACACCGAGCCTCCCTCCCCCGCCAGAGAGCCTGCCCTCGTCGGCGCCGGAGCCCACACCGCCGACAACGGGGCGCACGCCGGTGCCGACGCCGGGAACAACGTCATCCATCTCGGCGACAGCCTCGGCAACGACCTCGGGGACGTCGGCCGCGCCGGAGACGACCTCAACGGCCCCACCCCCCACACCGGCGACAACCTCCCCGGCAGCAACGCGGACAGCCGACTCCCCCATGGCGGAGTGGGCGACAACATGCCCACGAACCACGCCGACGACAACCTCCCCGGCGACAGCACCAACCGCGGCCCCGGCGGCCCTGGCGACGGCCACGGCCCCATCGCCGGACATGAATCGCCCGCCCACCACACCGGCGGACACGGAGACGGACCCGGCGGTCCGCACGACCCGGCGCCCGCTCACCACAGCGATCACACACCAAACAGCCATGCCGACGACGGCGCACACCATGGCACCCACGACGCTCGTGATCCGCATGCGGAGCACCTTGCGGACGACGGGCTGCCGCATGACGTCGGCGCCCCGCACTCCGATGGCGAGCACAGCTCCGACGGTTCGAATCACCATGACGGCGACGGCCCGGAGAACCAGCCGCAAGGCACGCCTCTGGACCCCCAGCCCGGCTGGCACGGTCAAAGCGCGGACCAGATGCGCCACTACCGGCGCCCGGCCCTGGATGTTTCGCACCTGCCTCTGAAGGATCAGCTTTCTGTTCTGGAACGCGAATCAGCTGCGCTCGCCGATGACGCCCTCGACGCCACTCCCGGAGCGGCGCACCCCGGCCAGAACCAGCTCAACTCGGGATGTGCAGGAAGTCTGTTGCACGACAACGTGATCTCCAGCCACAGCAGCACCACGAAAATGCACGGCCAGAAGCTACCGAAAACGCATCAAGTCCTTGACGGGATCCTGAAGGACGTCGGCAACAAGCTTGATGCTGCCGGAATGAAGAAGGGCCTTGGTCATGGAAAATGCGCGGAGGTATCCCTGATCGGTGACCGCCTGCACCAACTGGACCCGACAGGATCATCGATCCGCACAATCGATGACGCAAGGGAAGCCCTTGAAGGCAGCGTGATGCACACACGTCAAATCGGGAACGTCTATGACCGCGCCACCGGTGAGCTCGAACGCGCGCATGGCGACTTCCTCGCCCCGTGTTACACATGCAGGCATGTGCTGCCGCAGTTGGGTATTCACGTACACTCGTGATGCGTCGGCTCACGGAACGGAACGGATAATGAGCTCCGAAGATTTCACACCCGAAGTACGTGACTGGTTGGCGGTAAACGGCTGGTCACCAGGCCGCGACATCGGAGACCATGCCGAAGAGCTCATTCAAGTCCGGGTACAGGATGCCCAGCGGCAAGGCGTCGCACTGACTCCTGTACCCGCCGCGGTACGCCTCATCCACACATACGGCATGCTGCGCCTCGCCCACCCCAGGGTGCCGGACATGGCCTGGGTCATGAAGCCGACGATCGGATACGACGGCGACGCGGAAGCCATCAAGGAACTGGCATCCGGCCTCGGAACGGAGCTTTTTCCCATCGGCTACGAATCTTCCGAGTACGGAATTCTGCTGGCTGACGAGAAAGGGCGCCTCTTCCACCTCCACCACACCGGAGGCTATTACTTGGGCGAGAACACCTCCGATGCTTTTTCCAGGTTCTTGGGCGGCGTATCCGACCCGGATGCGGAGGATTTCTTTGTCTGAGCAGTTCCCCGCCGTAGCCTCCTCGTTGCTGATCGGCGGCAAGGTCTTCAGCCACACCAGCCTGGCCGGGGAAGGGACCGTCGGACTTCACCCGGCCATCCGGTCGTTCATCGACACACTGCCGGGCGACGTGCCCTTCACCGGACGCTGCGCCGAATCCGCCCTGCTGTCCGACCAACTGTGGGCGCTCGACTCCGGTCGAAACGACGGCCGGACGACGGCCCTCGACGAAGCGGCTCCGCACTTCGAAGAGTCCGCCATCGTCTCCAAGATGATCCGCGGCCACGGGCATCCCGATCACGGCAAGACCACCGAACCGTGCGGCGTCTGCCGACTCCTCCTTCAGAAGCTGGGCGTGCACGTGATCTCCTGACGCTGCAACGCCGCGTCCGACAACTCACCGCTCTTGAGCGGCTGCGGAGCATCGTCGGGGACAACCCCGAGCCGGCGTTCGCCCACGGGCACTCGCGCGCCTGATGCGCAAGCACATGCGCCGTGCGGCTCTGTGGGGGACCCGCCCGGACCGGAGAACTCGATCCCTGATGGCACTTCCCCGAATCGACATCGACGACTGGCACCCGGCCTCTCGAACAGCAACGAGGTGATGGAGGCTGCCCTCCAGGAGCTCCGTTCGAAGGGTCCTGGGCGCCTCCCGCCCCTGACGCGTCGCGGCGCGGCATGGCACGAATCGACATCGACGACCCAGAATTCGAAATGGACGAAGGTGAGGTCGTCTTCTATCGAGGAGAGCGTTTCACCGGCGAGGTGGTCGAATACCAAAAGGGTGCGCTCGTCAGCCTCGTCACTTACAAGGAAGGGGTCGAGGACGGCCCTTCCAAGGAGTGGTACATGGATGGAACCCTGAGGTCCGATGGAGTGCTGCGGGGAGGGTTCCCGGTCGGTGAGTCCAAGGATTGGCATCCCAACGGGAGGCTGGCCGCGCGCGTGCTCATGAGCGCGAACGGACTGCGGCAGCTGGAGATCACCGAGTGGGACGACGAGGGGGACCTGACGAAGGAGTGGCGCGCCGAGCGCGGTTGATGCCGGGCCGGGTCGACATCGACGACCCCCGAGTCGACGTGGATCAGGGGCAGCGCCTGTTGTACAGGGGGGAACTCTTCACCGGCGAGGTCGAGGAGCGTCTGGGGGGTGCTCTTGTCAGCCTCGACCCCTACGTCGTCGGAGTGCAGCATGGCCCCAGCCGCGAGTGGTACGAGGACGGCACGCTCCGGTCCGAGTCGACGGCCCACGAGGGGCGTCCGGTAGGGGTGTCCAGGGAATGGCATCCGAACGGTGTGCTCGCCTCCGAGGTGGAGTTCTCCGAGAACGGTCTGACCATGCTCGCCGAGCGCCGCTGGGACGAAGAGGGCCGGCCGACGAAGAACTGGAGTGCGAGCGAGGGCTGACTCCGGCCCGTAGGCCAACGAGTGAACAACGAACCGTCGCCACATCGGGCGTGCGCCTGCGGCGCCGGGAAGGGCGGCCGTTCTTCGACGTCCGCGAGTACGATCCGCAGGCGGTCGGCCCGCCCCTCACGATCGTGCGCATGGCGTGAAGATCGACCGGAGATCTTCGGGAGCTCCGTCGCGCCGGGAGGGCTCCCGTCCTCCGCACTCCGGTCAAGTGCTCCGTTTCTGCTCCTCATTGCCCGTGCCGTGCTTCGGTGACCATGTCACAGCCTGTCCACAGCCGTGAGGCCCTCGATTGCTTCGGCGCCGCCGGAGTTGATAGGGATGAGGGTCACATTTGTTTGCTCAGGTTCGGCAGGGGGGACTGGATGAAGTTCGACATGGGGGCCCAGGTTCTGACGACTCTGTCGTCGAAGTCGCGTGGGTCGAGTACTGATCTGGGGACGTTGATT
>NZ_JBEYTM010000135.1:0-4090 GCF_040643055.1 Streptomyces sp. NPDC047515 | reverse complement strand
CGGCCACGGGCCAGACCGGCCAGTGCTTGTGGACTGCGCTCCCCACCGATCAGCGCCTCCAGCATGGCGCGTCCCGAGACACCGAAGAGGTTGGTCGAAGGACACGTCAACCGGATCAAGATGCTCAAGCGCCAGATGTTCGGCCGCGCTGGCTTCCAACTTCTCCGCAAACGAGTTCTGCTGTCGTAACGAGAGCGGCAGCCCGTACTCAGCCATATCCAGCTCGTGTTCGTGAGATGACCGGCACCCAGTTGGTCAGCGCAAGGCACGATCCAAATTGACTCGGTGATCGGAGACCCACTGATACGCCTCCTGAACCTCTGTCACTACCCCAGCGTCACGGAGACGGATCATCGCGAGGTCTCCAGAGTCCGCAGCAGCCTCAATACCGCGCCAGCACCTGTCCTGCCACCACAAGATCGCAGAGACGAGATCACGACGGTCCACGAGCTCGTAACTGTCAGCGATCAACCGCAACCGTCGTGCAGCTTCGACGGCGTCTCCGACGCTCGGCCCGAGTCCGAGGTACTGCCAACAAACGTGGGCGACATCATGGATGCGCGCGCCGGGGGCAGCCAGATCCCAGTCGATAAAGGCCACCGGGCGCAAGGCGCCGCCGACAGGTCGATAGACCGTGTTCTTGGGCGCGAGGTCGTTATGACATACGACCTCATGTGATCCGGCCAGTGCGGTGCCTGCCGTCAGGTCGTGGAACTCCCGCACAAGCTGCGTGACCCGCAGCAGACTCTCGTCGGAGTACACGGCCAGCGGCTGCTGCGGTTCCCAGGCCACATGCCCATCGAGGTAGGTGAGGACCTGGCGGCCCTCCTCGTCGATTCCGCGGTAGCGCGGCGCGCCGGGCCAGCCGCTGGCCTCAAACATCTTCAGCAGGTCGCCGATGAACCCGGTACGGGCCGACGTGGGCCGGCGCACCGTGGCGCCGACACGCACCACGTGATTGATAAAGCCACCAGGCAAGGACGACTCAGGCATCCCCCTACTGTGCACGATCTTGACCTCGAACTCTCAACAAATTCCCCGCTACTCAACGTGCACGCGTCACGGAGTGTGTGCCAGAACCCGAAGTGGTGAAAATCTGCTGCCCGTTCTCGTGGACAAAGCCAGCCCGGAGTTCCTCACCGGGGAACTCCAGGTAGCTGTTCAGCCTGAGTGGCCTGTGTGATTCACGAGGTTGCTGATCCACTACTGTTTCGATCATGGGTTCCGGGTCGGAGGTGGAGCGCGACGACGTCGCGGTGCTGCTCGCGGCCAAGGACGCCGAGATCGACGCGCTGACCGCGCGGATAGCAGAGCTCGAAGGGTTGGTCGCGGCGCTTCACGTGCAGATCGGCCGCGACTCCTCCAACAGCTCCCAGCCGCCGTCGTCGGATTCGCCGTTCGTGAAGAAGCCGACGGCCAAGCGCTCGTCGCGGCAGCGATCGGGGAAGAAGCCGGGCAAGCAGCCCGGGTCCGGTGGGTCGATGCTGAGCCTGGTCGAGGATCCCGACGAGGTGTTCCAGGTCCCGGCTTTGCAGTGTTCGTGCTGCGGGGCGGGGCTGGCCGGGGCGCCGGTGGTCGGCACCCGCCGGCACCAGGTGGTCGACGTTCCGCCGGAGCCGCCGCGCCCGCGGGTGACGGAGTACCGGGTGCAGTCGGCGTGCTGCCCGGGCTGCGGCGTCGTGACCGAGGCGGTGCACCGGGAGGTGCCGGCGGCGCCGGTCCCCGGCGCGGCGAGCTACGGGCCGCAGGTCAAGGCAAGGGCGGCGTGGCTGACGTGCGCGCATTTCCTTCCGGTGCGCCGGGCCCGCCGGATCGTCAACGCGCTGGGAGGGTTCGCGGTGTCCGACGGGTTCATTGCCGGGATGCGCGGCGCGGCCGCGCGGCTGGTCGAGGAGCGGTTCCTGCCGCATGTGCGGGCGCTGATCGCCGCAGCTCCGGTCGCGCACGCCGATGAGACCACGGCCCGGTGTGAGGGACGACTGCGCTACCTGCACGTCGCGTGCACCGAACACCTGGCCGCGATGCACGTCGGAGACCGTTCTGCGGACACGATCGACGCCGGGGGCATCTGGCCGGCGTTCACCGGCGTCCTAGTCCGCGACGGCTACTCCGGCTACGGACACCTGACCGACATTGACCACGCCTGGTGCGGCATCCATCTGGTCCGAGACCTGCGCGCGGCGTCTGACGCGGACCCCGAAGGCCAGTTGTGGGCCACCGCCATGGCCGACACCCTGCTGCTGGCCAACACCACCGCGCACACCGCCCGCAACCAGGGCCGCGACGCGCTGTCCGAGAAAGAGCTGACCGTGATCCGCAACCGCTACGCCGGGGCGATCGGGCTGGGCCGGGAGCAGAACCGGCACGGCCGCGACCCGCTGCACGACACGGCCAGAACCCTGCTGCGACGCTTCGAGCGACATCAGGACATGATCCTGAGATTCACCGTGAACCTGCAGGTCCCGTTCACGAACAACACCGCCGAGTTGGCTGCCAGATCCGCCAAGGTGCAGCAGCGCACCTCCGGCGGCTGCTGGCGCACCCTGACCGGACTCATCGACTTCGCCGCCGTCCAGTCCTATCTGTCCACCGCCACCAAATGGGGCATCGATACCCTCGACGCCATGACCCGCCTGTTCACCACAGGACCCTGGCTTCCACCCGCCCCGACCCCGGACACCGCCGCACACCCCGCCTGACCGAGATCGCTCAAAGCCGAGCGTGAACGGGGACCGCAGGTGGGCGTGGGCCTTGTCGAGTGCCCCGTGCCGGCCCGAGAGGTCGCAGCCCGTCGCCGCCAGCGACTGCCGCTGACACCGGCGACTCCGGGCGCTCATGCTGAAGCAGGACAGGGGTCAGCCCCAGTCGAAGGTCAGCAGGGCCAGTCGTTCGACGGGCTCGAAGAAGAGCAGGATCCAGTCGGCGCCGCTGCGGCGGTAGTGGTAGCCCGGCACCGCCGCCACGAAGCGGAACCGGTGTCCGGCCGGGCTGATCGGTCTGGCCTCATCGTCGGCGTACTCCAGCGGGAAGTACCCAGTCTCGGACCAATTGCCGCCCTCGTCGGAGCCGCCGAGCTGTTCGAGCAGCGCCACCGCACCGCCGGACCCGTGGAACGGGACGCCGTCGGCGTCGAGCATGAGCAGCCTGCCCTCGCGGCGGAACCAATCCCGGTGCAGGCGGTAGCTCTGCTCCTCACTGTGGCAGTGCTCCTCCAGCTTGGCACGGAAGCCATCGCACGGATCCGGCATCTCCTCCGGGGTTGTCGCCCGGGCGAAGTAGCGTACGTCGCCGAGTAGGCGGTAGCGGTCGCCCTCCAGCGCGAATCCGAGCCAGTTGGTGGTTTGCAGCGGCGAATGGAAGGCCCCGGTGTGGTCGCCGAGGAAACCCTCCATCGGCTCCAGCGGGCTGAGCAGGTGGATCCACCCGTGCCAGGCCGGGTCGATGCCGGCGAGATCGATCGAGATCAACGGGTGCAGGTGCTCGGCCAGTTCGGCCTGGTCGGGGACGAACACATCGGCGGGCTCGGGAAAGACCCGCAGGCCCGGCCCAGCCGTCATCACGTCTTCCATCATCCCCAGAGCCTCCCACAATCGGTCCGGTAGCAGGCGGGCGGGAGGACGGGCTGAACAGCTACAACTCCAGGGTTCCCATATCCCCTCGGGCGTCGTGTTCACCGTGCTCGCCGCTATGTCCGGCATGGAACGCGAGTACATCCACAACCGCGCCCTGGAAGGCCATGAATCCGCCCACAAGCGCGGCAGGACCATCGGCGGAGCAGGCGTCACCGACGACCACGATCCAGATCCAGGCAGAGGCTCAATTGGCTGCCGGGTTCCCGGAATCCGAGTGCCCGCGCGACCCGGCGGGAGGCCGGTGGACGTGCCCTCCACTGAGGGAGCAAGCCCGCCGCGAGCGCATGCGCCACCGCTGCGGAAGCCGTCTGCCGGGCCAGTTGACGGCCTCGCCACTGCGGGGCGGTCAGCACACAGACTTGCGCGGTCTCAGAGCCTGTCGGGTGGCTGATCATGCGTGATGCGTGACGGTCGTGATCTGCCCTCCGGGCATGGAGACGGCCCCGGAATGATCACGT
>NZ_JBEYTM010000134.1:0-4330 GCF_040643055.1 Streptomyces sp. NPDC047515 | reverse complement strand
CACCACGTGATCATTCCGGGGCCGTCTCCATGCCCGGAGGGCAGATCACGACCGTCACGCATCACGCATGATCAGCCACCCGACAGGCTCTCAGGCTGCCCGCCCCGGCCCTCCAGCCAGGACGGCGTGGGCAGCAAGGGCCGCACCACCGCCCATTCCGCGTCCGTCATGTCCGACGGGTACCGGCGCTGCCGGTCGGGATGATCGCCGGCGTTGCCGTACACGTGCGCGAGGCAATCGCACGACACGACGGGCGAGTTGAAATCGACAGGCGCAACCGCGTACACATGTGACAACAGGGCCTCCTGGTACCGCTCGGTTTGGTTCGCACCTCCGAGCTACCAAGGGGCCCTGCCTTCATGCACGCCCTGCCAGAAGATCACCCCGGCGGGAAACCTGTTCGACCCGCACGTTCAATGACCGGTTGAGATACGGCTTCTGACGGCCCCCGACGATGCCTCGCGCTGGCTGCAGGGCTACCTGGCCCGCGGCGGACTGGAGACAACCCTCGACCGCATCCATTCCGGCGAAAGCATCTGCACCACCGGCACGCGCGCCCAGTCAGGCGACCGCATCACCGTGGTCTACCGGGACATGACGGCACGCTGCCGCATACTCGTCCCTGACCTCCTCAAACAGGCCATGACGCAAGGCCTGGGACAGGCCAAGGCCTACGGGTGCGGGCTCCTGCGTATAAGGCATGTCCAATGAACCACAGCACACCCTCCCACCAGGTATATTCTGCTGCTGTTGAGCGTCATCTCCTCACATCGGTGAGGCTGCACCAAGCTTTCGGGCATCCTGAAAGGGCGCTCTCCCACATCCCCACACTGGTGGGGCAACACCATCCCATACGGGAATGGGCCACCCTCCTTTCGTCGTCGGCGGGCGAGGCAGGCCCCGAATGCATGGTGCACTGGCGGATTACGACGCCCACGGCAGATCGGCCCTCCCAGCCTGGCATTTGGGGTAGCGGCGACCCCTGCGAGCCGGACGCTCCCGGTCACCGCCGAAGGCGGCGGGGCTCACTCCGAGCTCAGGCCGCTGCATGCCAGGCGTCGACGAGCGCGTGAACAGACGGAAACCGGCGCTCTGGGGAGGTGGCCGTCGCTGTCCTGACGACCTCCAACTGTTCGGGCGTTCCTCGCCATTGTTTCTCCTCGTCACCAGCGTCCAAGAGGAGACGGAGCGCCCTGCCCAGAGCGAACACGGTTGTCCGGATGTCGACCAGCGATCCGCGCGTGAACTCCTCCGGTGCCATATAGCGCGTTGACCCGGGCAACCGGTCCGTCCGCAGGACGAAGGGGCCTACTCGGTATTCGTCCAAGTCGCACAGCATCATGCGGTGCTCGTCGAAGTCGTACAACATGCATCCGTCATAGAGGTCGACCGCAACAAATCCGGCCTTCCCCACGGCCAGGTGGGCAGAGAGGATGGATTCCAGCGCGGCGTGAATTCTGGGAAGCGGCTGGGCCCTGAACCGTGCCATCGGGCTGTCCGGAGCTGCCCGACCTCCGTGGCGTGAGAGGGTCGGGTGGTAGAGAACCTCACCGCTCAACCATGGGTAGACCAGCACAAGGCCATCGTCGGTGGTGAAGGAATGCATCAGGGGCACGATGGCCGTGTGGGAGACGTTCTGGTGAAACGACACCGCCCGCCGCAGAGAGGAGATCCCTTGCGGCGTCGACGCGCCTTTCACGAACCAACGTTGCCCTGATGCCAGCAGCCCGTATGAGACACAACCAGAGTCTTGCTCTTCGAACCTCTGGAACACGGTGCCCAACCTGTCGAGAGCGGCTCCGAGCATCGCGACGTGTGTCACGTCATGAAACGGGTGCGTCGTCATTTCGTGCATGATGTCACTCGCTCTCTGACTCCGTGCACATTTCGCGCATCACATGCTGCGCGTACCAGGCGGCCCTCGATCTCCACCTCGACCGATCATGGGTGACCGGCGAGAAGACCCCCGCGCCCAAACTCGCCGGGCACGTCAGGGCTGTGGCATTGGGCGTCTTCGATGACGTCGAACAGGTCTTCGTCATCACCTGGCCGGGTTTCGGGGCGGGAACGGGGGTGTCGGGGACGCTTTCAAACGTTCCCGGGGCGCGCAGACGAAGGGCGTGCACGATGGGGTTCTTTCGCAGAGTTGGTGACGGCGGCCGGCCTCGCGACCATTACCGTCGGCATCCTGGGCGACAGCACCGACCCTGGCGTCACCCGGCTGGCCGCCGCGTACCGTCGGCAGCACCCGGGCGTCGAGGTCCGCATCCGCGAGACCGACCTGACCGATCCCGCCTGCGGGCTGCGCGCCGGACTGGTCGACATCGCCCTGACCCGCGCGCCCTTCGACGAGACCGGTCTGACGGTACATCAGCTGCGTGCCGACCCGGTGGGCACGGTGCTGCGCGCCGACGACCCGCTGGCCCGCCGCGACCGCCTCACGCTGGCCGACCTGGCCGAGAGGCGCTGGTTCCAGTTCCCGGACGGCACCGATCCGATCTGGCGGGCGTACTGGAACGGCGGCGAGCCCCGCGAGGGCCCGGTGGTGCGGGGTGTCCAGGAGTGCGTGCAGGCCGTGCTCTGGAACGGCACAGTCGGGATGACGCCGCTCGGGCACGAGATGCCCGTGGAACTCGCTGTCGTACCGCTGGCCGACATGGCACCGAGTCGGGTGGTGGTGGCGTCGAAGAAGGGCGACGCTAACCCGCTGATCCTGTCGTTCGTCCGGATCGCGACGGCTGCCTACCGCGACTGAGCGCCCCCCGGCCGGCCGGCGCGCCCGTCGTCGGTACCGACACCGCGGACGGAAAACGATCAGTCGGCCTGCGGGAAGCGATCTTCAGGGCGCGACCTTCACGCAGGCCGCCGTCACTCGTGAACACCCGACCCAACTCGGCGACGGACGTGCACGGTAGGGCCTCGGGTTCCCGCAGAGATGGATCCCAGGTCACGATTCGGCTGCTTAGCACACCGGCGAATCCCCGTACGTGGCAACCGACCCGGCCCCGAACGGGCGGTGTCCGCGCCCGGGCGTAGGGTGCGGGCATGACTGAGAGCTTCGACATCTGCACCGCCTTGGCAGATGCGGTGCAGGATCGCGCGAGGACCTGGCCGTTCGTCGCCGACTTCGCCGCCTACTGGCAGCGGCCGCTCAGCCCGGACGACGGATGGAGCAGCGCCGAGGTGGCGGCGGCCGAGCAGCGTCTGGGCCTATGCCTGCCGACGGCGCTTCGCGAGGCCTATCTGCTGTTCGGGCGCCGGACTGACCTGACGAGCAATCACGACACGCTGCTCACACCCGAGGAGCTCTACGTGGCCGACGGCGCGCTCGTCTACCGGGTGGAGAACCAGGGCTGCGCCTCCTGGGGCATCGCGCTGGAGGACCTCGCCCAGGACGACCCCGGTACCGTGATCCGGGTCGATCTCGCGGACAAGTCTCAGGAGCGCTGGGAGGCCTGGGAGTCGAGCCTGTCGACGGCCTGTGTCGCGATGGTGATGTCCGAGGTGGTCCTGTCCGAGGACGGCTTCACCGACTACCTGGAGATGGAGGACGACGGGACCGAGCTGGAGGAGCTCTTCCAGGAACTGCCGGGTGTCGGCCGTGACCTGCGATGGTTCGTTGGTCCCGAGGTCCTGATCCGGGAGATCGATGGCGTCTTCCTGCACGTCCGGGCCCGGACCGAGGAGGCACTGGAACACCTGCGCGAAACCGTGCCGGGAGACTGGCTGGACGAGTAGCCCGCAGGGTTCAGGCGGGATCGGCCGTCGACGGCATCGACGGCGTGGCTACGGCCGCCCGGGCCGTCTCGGCGCCCGCATGGGCGGGTGGGCGCCGGTGCGGCTGGAGCGCTGCCTGCTCGGTCTCGTCGATCTCGGGGGGCGGGCCGGCCGCAGCATCCCAGACGGTTGTGACAGCGTGCCGGGACGACGATGGGACAGGAGTCGACGGGTATCCACTGGGCCGGTCTGGTCCGGCATCCCGAGTTGCAGCGACTCCGTTTCGGGAAACGATCACCCGCTCGGCGGGAAGCGATCTTCAGCCAGTGCCTCGCGGTCCTGGTCACGGCTACTCGTGAACACCCCCTCCACGACACCAACTCCCAGGTTGCGGCGCGTTCAGCCTCGCGGACACTGTGGGCTTCTATGCCGGCGCCGGGTTGGTGGCCGCGTTCGGGGCGGTCCGCACGGTCCACGCCGCAATGTAGCCCGGACGCGATCCTGTGCCTTCCCCCGTCCTGCTGCCTGGCCACCACGTCACGCCGCTGAACGGAGGAGGCCCCTTCCCACTTGAGCGTTCCCGCGATGAGAGCGGAACTGCCGGTGTAGCGTT
>NZ_JBEYTM010000133.1:0-4949 GCF_040643055.1 Streptomyces sp. NPDC047515 | reverse complement strand
CCGGACAGCACCCCCAGCAAGCCCAGAACTACACCGTCCGCGCCGACATCGGATTCTTCGAGCACGGCCTCAGCAGCCGCTCAAGGCGCTAACGCAACGGTGTTGGACAGGGCCTAGCGGCCAGCGTCCGGTGCCGCCCGGGTCAGCCCGACTTCGGCGGCTTCTGCGCGTCGAAGGCGAAGAGAGTGTTCTTGGCCGCGGCCACGATCACCGCACGCCCCGCAACGGTCACGCGCGGGCTTGCGCCCTGCTCGCCCGTCAAACCATCGGCCTGCGGGTCTGTTGTCCACAGGGGTTTGCCATCGTACAGCGACAGCGCGACCACCCGGCCGGTGGCCGAGCTGAAATACAGCGCGTCGACTCCCGCAACGGGACCCGACGCACCCTCCACGCCAGTCTGCCGCGACCACTTCGTCCGGCCGGTCGCGGGGTCGAGCGCTGTGACGAGACCGGTCTGCCCGCTCACGTAGACGGTGCCGTCCGCCATGCCGGGCGTCCCCGCGTAGGTCTTGGCCAGTCGGGAGTACGTGACCTTCCGCGAGGCCGGGTCGACCCGCGCCACCCCGTCGTAGCCGGTCAGCGCCGTTCCCTCCATGTGCACCTGAAGGAGTACGAGCCTGCCGTTGGCGACGCCCATCGGCACGGCGGGGCCGTTGACCGCGATGGGCCTGCCCAGTGTCCCCGAGGCGCGGTCCACCCTGTACAGGGTGGGGTGGCGCACCTCCAGCGCATCCACCTCCGCATTCGTCGCGCACATCGCGAAGAGCTGTGGGCCCACCGGGACGGGAGCGCACTGCGTACCCGCGGGGAACGACGTCGTCCAGGTGGCGTCACCGCTGTGCGCGTCCCGGGCCTCGAAGCGGGAGTTGGAAGCGTCGACCGTCACGACGGCGGAGCCGACCACAAGGGCGTCCTGAGTCCGACCCGTGACGGCCTTCGACTGGGCGCCGGACGGCACGGACCACAGCTCCCGACCGCTGTTCGCGTCGATGGCCACCACCTCGCTGGGAGGGTCCTGCGGGGCGTCCTGGGCGGCGAAGCGGTAGCCGAGCACCGTGTCGTCGGTGGCGCCCACCAGGTGCATGCCCTGGACGGGAATGCCCGGGCTCTTCGCCGTCCACACCCGCGAGCCGTCCAGGGCCCTGATACGCGTCGCGACAACACCGCCGCCCCCGCAGAACAGCGCGTCGCCGCGCGCGACGCAACGCAGCTCGTCGGGGATGTCCTCGCGACCGCCCAGCACAGTCTTGCGCCACGGCTCGAAGCCATCCGGAAGTGCGGCAACCGGCGCCGCAACGCTGTTGCCCTTGTCGCCGCCGCTGTTCCCCCCGAAGCCGCCCGCCTTCAGAACGGCGACTCCCCCGCCGATCGCTGCCACCGCGACCGCGGCCGCGAGCACAGGACGCCATCGGCGACGCAGACGGCGGCCGATGGGGGTGCCAGCGCTCCCTGTATCGGGACCGGCCGGGGCAGCCGGCGCCGGGGTGGCCCGCGTCGCGAAGTGATGCTGGGTGATCACGTCGCGGGTGCAGCCCGCGCCAACCCCGTTCGCGTCGGTCCCACCGAGGTCGGCCGGCAGGTCCCGCAGCAGCACGAGGAGTTCGTCCGCCGAGGGGCGCCCCTTGGGCTCCTTGTCCAGGCACGACTCGACGACCGCGCGCAAAGCCACCGGCACGGCACCCAGCGACGGCTCCTCGTGCACCACCTGATATGCCGTCAGGTATGGGCTGTCCGCGTCGAAGGGCCCGTGGCCCGTCGCCGAGTACACCAGCAGTGTCCCCAGCGAGAAGACATCGGACTGCGGCCCCACACCACGCGGCGCCTGCAACTGCTCCGGCGACATGAAGGGCGGCGTACCGATGACCCGCCCGGTCATCGTCAGCGTCTGCTGGTCCACGGCGCGCGAAATGCCGAAGTCGATGACGCGCGGGCCCTCGGGCGAGAGCACGACGTTCGAGGGCTTCAGGTCACGGTGGACGACCCCCACCCGGTGGATGTCGCGCAGCGCCTCCGCCAGCCCGATGGCGAGCCTCCTCAGCTCCGCTCCGTTCAGCGGGCCCTTCGTGGCGATGCGCTGGGCGAGCGTGTGCCCCTCGATATAGGTCGTCGCCATCCACGGCTGCTCGGCCTCAGGGGCGGCGTCGACCACGGCGGCGGTGAACGCGCCGCTCACCCGCCTCGCCGCCGCCACCTCCTGCCGGAAACGGATGCGGAACTCGTCGTCCCCCGCGAACTGCTGGTGGATCAGTTTGATCGCGACAGGTCGCCCCGAACTCGTACGGGCCAGAAAGACCGTGCCCATGCCCCCCGAGCCGAGCCGCGCCTCAAGCGGATAGCCGCCGATCTCGGCTGGATCACCTGCGCGCAGCGACACTCTTCCCGACCTCCCGTCCCCCGTGCACCTCTGCCGCCACGGGCCTGTGTCCCACCGAAGCGATCGACTGACCAACGAAGCTCAGACGCACCTGACGGTCCACATTATCGACGTTCGTGTCCACCAACCTTCGTTGAGGCAACCCTAAACGTATCCGGGCCCACGGCTCACCTCCAACTGACGGCGGATCGGTCGGTCGACCCATGGGTCCTCGGCCGGCCCTGGGCTCATGACGAGGGAGACCGGGTGGCGGGAGTGGCTCGACGACCTCGCCGAGCGGTTCGACCGCTATACGCTGGGCGATCTGCCTCCCGAGGACCGCCAGGACACCTGGGAGGGTGCCACCGCGCATCCGGTCACCCACGCTATGGACCGGACCACCGCCGGCGATGCCTGGTACGAGCACTGCCGGCAAGTGCTGACCTGGTTGCTGACACGCGGGGACGTCGCCCCCTCCCGGGCGGAGGAGTTGGTCGCCGAGGCCGTCGGCGGCCGCTTCGAAAGCAGGATGAAGCCCGAGCAGACCGCGGTTCGCCACGTCGCCGAGCGTCTGGCCGCCTCCCTGGAGCCCACCACCGCATGACCGCAGACCATCTGCGCACCTGGCTCCAGGTACGCGAAGCAGTCCCCTGGACGCCCTCCGCCTGGCCCGCGCCGACGCGGCCGCCGCCCGCCCTCTGCCCTTCGCCTCGCTCCAGCGGTGGCAACGTCACGTCGTCGCCACAGGCTCCGTCCCCTTCCGCAGCCGTCCCGCCTACGCCAGGTCCGGCCGCGAACGCTGCGGCATCGCCGCGAACCTCCCCGCTCGCCTCGACACCTGCCTGACCCAGCCCACCGACCCTGCCCTCCTCCTCGACGCCCGCGCCTACCTCGACGTCTGCTTCTTCCACCCGTTCGAGGATGGCAACGCACGGTGTGCGTTCCTGACGCTGACCTACCTGCCGGCCCGCGAGGGCATCGTCCTCGACCAGGTCGTCCCCGTTCGGCGTGTGCTCCGCAAGGGGATGACGCGGAAAGGTCGTTGGGCCTGGCACGGGTGGTCGGCGTGCTCAGGCAACGCGTACTGCCACCGGGCGGCCGGGCGCCGGTCCCGGACGGCTGAAACAGCCAGCCTGCCGTCAACTCGGCGCTCCGGGAGCTGCCCCTGGCCTCGGCCAGGAGCCGTGGTCAGCAGGAGCACCAAAGAGCCAGACCTCAGAGATCCTCGGCGCGCAGTCTCCTCGTCCCGTCCAGACGGCCTCGCAGGTGTGCGATCGCCTTCTCCGGCTCACCCTGGCCCACCAGACGTTCGGCCTCCGCGATCACACCGCCCGACGTCCCGAAGTGCATGAGGTCTTCGGCAGAGACAGCCGGCGGGGAATGTTCGGCGTCGGCCTCTTCGCGGCGGCTGTGCAGCTTGAGAACCTGAGCACGGGCGTAGGCGTGTTCGTCGGGGTGACCACCATGCCTGGCGAAGTAGTCGTCCAGGTACGCCAGAGCTTCATCTGCACGGTCGGCCTCGACGAAGACGCGGCAGAGCAGATGGATGATCCAGTCGGCGTCCCCGCCAGCGGTCTCCGCGGCCCCGCGTAGTACCTCGATCGCCTCGCAGTGGTGGCCATGGCGCGCGAAGAGTTCGGCAAGTTCGAATGCCGCATGGGGATCCCCCTCGCTGCTGTACTGCTTCAGCAGGGCAACCGCCTCCTCGGTCCGGCCCCGTTCCTCCAGCAAGCGTGCGAGCGCGGTCCGGGCGTACTCCTCCCCGTCCTCGTCGAGCCAAGCGCGCAGCTCCGCCTCGCGTCCATACCGGGCCAGGAGAGTGGCGAGTTGCTGGGCGTGCCCGGCGAACACCATGCCGTCGACGCTCGCGTATCTCCTGAGCAGTGCTGCCGCCTCGTCGACGCGGCCTTGGCGTTCCAGGAGCGTGGCGTGCAGGGGTACGGTGTTCCAGGCGTCCGTCGCCCACGGCTCGAACGGGACCGTCGGACCTACGCCGACGGGTGGGATCAGGGCGGCAATCTCCTCGTCACGGCCATGGCCCGCGGTGAGTTCCACCAGTACCTCGGCAAGCGAGCCGTCGGCGGTCCGGGGGCCGAGCAGCGCGACGACCTTGTCGATGTGACCCTGCCGAGCCACCAGGCGCGCAAACTCGCGCACGGCCTCTCGGTGACCGGTGTCGGCGTGCGGACGCAACAGTTCGGCGGCCTCGTCGAGCCGCTCCCAGTCGGCGAGCAGCCGACCGACGGTGCGGACAGCCGGCCACCATCCGGTGGAGGCGAACGGTTCCAGGAGCGCCAACGCCTCGACCTGCCCGCAGGATCCACCGTCGGCCACGGCGGCTTCGGCGAGTTGGCGGGCGCAGAACCAGTCACCGCGAGCTGCGGCGTCGCGGAGTATGCCGTCATAGCCATGCTTGTGGAGAGCCGCAGCGACGGCGGGTGGTATCCAGCCGTCGTAGGTGCGGTGGCGGTGGTCCAGGTCGACTGCGTCCATGATCGCGAACTCTAGTGCCGGATCAGGCAACGTTTGCCCTGTCGACGACGGCGCGTAGGCGCCGGTCGTCGGCATGGCGGTTTCGCCAGATGATGTAGCGGCG
>NZ_JBEYTM010000132.1:0-5329 GCF_040643055.1 Streptomyces sp. NPDC047515 | reverse complement strand
GCTGCCTGCCCCTACCCCTCCGCAATCATGCCCCGCATACGAAGAAGCCCCTGCTCATCGAACAGGAACTCCCTTTGCCACAACGCACTCAGACCTGAAAGGGGTTTGCCGCATGGACTTCCGGATTCTCGGGCCGGTGGAGGCCCGGCGTGACGGGGACTGGATCGCGTTGTCCGGTTCCAAGGTGCGCACGGTCCTCGCCGCGATGCTGCTCGCGCACGGGCGGGTCGTCTCGGACTCCCGGCTCGGCGCGCTGCTGTGGGGGTGGGACCCGCCGGTCACCGCGAGCGCGCAGATCTATACGTACATGTCGCGGCTGCGCAAGCTGCTCGGCGACGAGGTCGAGATCGTACGGCGCCAGCCCGGGTACGTTCTGCGGGCGCCCGGGGCCCGTATCGACGTCGTCGAGTTCGAACGGCTCGGCCGGCTCGGCCGTCAGGCGCTGCGGGAGCGGCGTCACGCCGACGCGCAGGCCCTGCTGACCGAGGCGCTCGGGTGGTGGCGTGGTCCGGCCCTGTCGAACGTGACCGAGTTCCTCCTGGAGGCCGAGCTGCCGCAGCTGGAGGAGGCGCGGATGCTGGCGCTGGAGAACCGCATCGAGGCGGATCTCGCGCTGGGCATGCACGAGCAGGTGACGGCGGAGCTGACGGGTCTCGTCGCCGAGCATCCCGTGCGGGAGCGGCTGCGTGCCCAGCTGATGACCGCGCTGTACCGGTGCGGCCGGCAGGCCGATGCCCTCCAGACGTACTACGAGGGACGCAAGGTGCCCGTCGATCAGCTGGGGGTGGGCCCGGGCGAGGCGCTCGGGGCGACGTATCAGGCCGTGCTGGTCGGGGAGCTGGGGTTGCGAGGTGCAGGGGCAGCGCGGGGGCGGTCCGATGTACCCGCCATGCTTCCGGCCGCGGAGGGTGGGGTCGTCGGCCGGCCCGCGGAACTGTCCCTGCTGACCGCGCGGTTGGCGACCTGGACGAATCGGCCCCGGTGCCTGCTGGTGACCGGGATGGCGGGGGTGGGCAAGACGGCGCTCGCCGTGCGGGCCGCCGAGGAGAGCTCTGGTCACTTCCCCGACGGTCAGCTCTTCGTCGAGCTGTGCCATCCGGACGGTACGCCCAAGGATGCCGGCGAGGTGCTGGTGCGGTTGCTGCGTGCACTGGGCGAGCCCGGTCTCGACGGGAACTTCCCGCGGGCCTGCGACCGCGACGAGCTGGTCCGGCTCTACCGTGCGCGGACCTCCGGCAAGCGGCTCCTCGTCGTCCTCGACGACGCGGTCGGCGACCTCCAGGTGGCGCCGCTGCTGCCCGCGAGCCCGCAGGCGGCCGTACTGATCACCAGCCGGACCCGGCTGGCCCGGGTGGCCGGGGCGGACACCGTGGTCCTCGCACCGCTGGACAACGACGAGTCCTGGCGATGCTGGCGGCGGCCGGCAAGGAGCGGCTGAGGGAGGACCCGGATGCCGCCGACGACCTGGTCGCGTACTGCGGGGGGCTGCCGCTGGCACTCGCCGTGGTGGGGGCCCGTCTCGCGGCACGGCCGTCGTGGCCGGCCAGTCGGTTCGCGGACCGGCTCGCAAACCCGGGCGAACGGCTCGCCGAGTTGTCCTTCGGCGATCTGGATGTGCGGGGGGTGTTGCTGCCGTCGGTGCGGCGCACGGCCGCCGACGGCCCACCGGCGCTCAGAGCTCTGTCCGGTGCCGGTACGGAGCCGTTCTCGGCCCGGGACGCCTCGGTGCGTCTCGCGATGCCGGAGGACGAGGCCGAACGGGTGTTGGAGTCACTGGTGGACGCCGCGCTGCTCGACCTCTCGGGGCTCGATCCGCAGGGGCTGCCGCTGTACCGGTGCCATGAACTGGTCCTCCTGTACGCGGCGTCGCTGGACCCGGCGGATCCGGCCGCCATCGGCCCGCTCCCCTCCGCTCGGCGCTCGCCGGCCGCGCACGACAGCGCCGCCGCGGTCGGGTGACCGCGGTGGCCGGGCAGAAGCCGTCTGCGTCGCTCGCCGGAAAGTCGCCGTTGTCCGTGGCGTCACCACGTTCCGCGGGTCCAGGAGTATGTCGGGATCTCGGGGACGAGTGCGGGGGCGATGGTCTCGCGGACCATGGTCCATGCGTCGGCGACGACGCGTTCGCGCGGTGGCCGGGCGGCGGGGCCGAAGGCGGTCGCGGTGAGCGCCCACATCGCGGCGACCGCGGCGGCGGCCCGGACTTCGGCGGACGGCTTGGCCGCAACGGCGCGGCCCCGGCCGACGTCGATACGGAAGCCGAGCTCGGCGGCCTGGGCGGCCCGCACCTCGTGGGCGACCGTGCCGTCGGGGCGGCCGAACACGGCAGCGGACAGGGGGTGTTCGTAGGCGGTACGGACCCAGACGGTGACCCGGACGCGCTCGCGCTCCTCCCCGCCGCCGCGCGCGTGGCGGGCCCGGGGTCCGCCTGCTCGACGACGGCGGCGAGTTCGGCGAAGTATCCGGTCAGTCCGGTGCCGTCGAGCTCCCCGGGGTCGTCGGCGCGCCGGCCGCGGTCGGTGAGCTCATCGGATCCGGTGGGTGCACCGGCTCTCCGGGCAGGTTCAATTCTTTTGAAGCCGGGCCGATCGGCGTGGCCGGCCCGGGGTGCCGGAGAGGCCGGGGTCACCAGGGCCGTCTCCAGGGGCTGTGTCGTCATGATGGTCGACTTCCTTCGGTGTGAGGCGCATCGGCCTCCTCGGGCGGGCCGAGTACGCAGTGGATGTGAACGGGCCCGGCAGGAGCGCCGCCGGACGGGCGGGCGATGGCGGCGGCGACCCGGTCGTTGAGCCGCAGGTCCTGCACCGACCAGACGGTGGTGCGGCCGGAGTGCGTGTGCAGGACGCGGACCGGTCCGTGACGGGCCGGCCAGGTCTCCAGCTGGTTCAGCGCGGTGCCCACCAGCCCCAGCCCGGCCGCCTTCACGACGGCTTCCTTGCGCGTCCAGACGCGGTGGAACCCCGCGTCACGTGCCGGTCCGGGCAGCAGCGACACCAGGTGGGCGCGTTCGTTGTCGGTCAGCACCGAGTCGTACAGCGAGGCCTGGCGCATGGGCCGTACCGCTTCGACGTCGACACCGAGGGCGTGTCCGTCACCGAGTGCGAAGACACCGCATCCCGCGGTGCGGGACAGGCTGATCGCCCACGGCACCTGGGGGTGTTCGATCACTGGCGGGCCGTGCCCGAAGTCCCCGCAGCCGGGGCACTGGCGCCGGCCCAGCTCGATGGACTGCGGTGCTACGAGCAGTAGTTCGGACAGGGCGCGGCGTGCCCCGGCCCTCGTGTGCACGAAGGCGGCCACGTCCTGCTCGGCCGGCAGGCTGAGCGCGCGGTGGAATTCTTCGGTGCCGAGCAGGGCGAGGTCGTCGGGGACGACCCGCTGCGGCGGCTGCCACCACCAGACATGGGCCGCACCAGCGAGGTCCGGTGCCCCGGGCGCTGCCCGGGAAGGCTGCTGGGTGCGGTGCTCTTCGGTTTTCCGTGTACGAACGCCATGGACTGTCCCCCTTCATGGTCCTTGTCGACCTCTCTCGGTTTCTCGTGGCTTCCGGTTCGTCCGCCCGGCTGACCGTGCGGACAGAAATGCCACGGTGCGATCGTCCGCCCGGCGGCTACGGGCCGTCTATATGTGCCAGCACTCGTCGCCGTCGCCGAGCAGCTGACCCCGAAGGGGTTCGCGGACGGCAGGATCGATGATCCCCGCTGGCTGGACGCCGCGCGTGATGCCTCTGTGGAGCTTCCACGCAGGCTGCTCGCGGCGCCGCGCGCGTTCCGTCACGACGCGGGCCCCGACGGGGTCCTGCTACTGCGCAACCTGCCGGTGGTGGCGGACGAGCCGCTGCTTCCGACGCCGGCCGTGAGGGGGTCGGTGGAGCGCGTTCCCACGGTCGCCGCTTCCGTCGTCACCACCGCGATGCTCCACCTCGGAGAGGTCATAGCATTCCGTAACGAAAAGACCGGCGCTCTCGTTCAGAATGTTGTTCCCGTGCCGGGGAGCGAGGCCTCGCAGAGTAATGCGGGTTCCGTTCTCCTCGAACTCCACAACGAGAACGCATTCCACGACAACCGCCCGGATTTCGTGGCTCTGCTGTGTGTGTGGGAGGACCCGGCGGGTAATACGAAACTGTGCACGTCGTCCATTCGCCGGGCGCTTCCGCTGCTCTCCGCGCAGGCCCGGGCGGTGCTCCGCGAGCCGCGGTTCCCGACCGAGCCGCCGCCGTCCCTCGATACCCTGGGCAGCGTGACGCCCGCCCACGCGGTGCTGAACGGCGATCCGAAGGACCCCAATGTGCTGGTGGACTTCCCCGCCCCCGGGCAGCCTGGGCGGTGGTCTCGGCGACGCAGCCAGGTTCAGCCCCGGACCGGCGCTCCAAGCGGTCAGCCGGACGCAGGAGTCGGGCACTCCATGGCCTCCGCACGCCGACCAGCCCGATACAGCGCCAGAATCCGGCGATACCGAGTCCGCTCACGCAACGGATTCTCCAGCACCACACCATCCAACTCGGACAACAACCCATAATGACACCCCAACGCCAACTCAACAGCAGTAGCGTCATCAAAAGCATTGAGCCGGTACTCCCCCAAACGGCCGGCCTCCTCCTCAACAAGAAGCCCCGACACCCCAGCAAGCGCAGGCCCCTGAAGTTCCCCCTCTGAGCTGGACAGCCTGATACTGGGACGGATGGGTCCCGGAGGAAGCAGTCCAGGTAGTGAGTAAGAAGAGCAACACGAGTAAGCGATACACGGCCGAGTTCAAGCGGGACGCGGTGGAGCTGGTCCGGTCCTCCGGGCGGACGGTGGCCGAGGTGGCCCGGGAGCTCGGGGTCAGTACCGAGGGCCTGCGCGGCTGGGTGAAGCAGGCGAAGATCGACCGGGGCGAGGGGCCGACGGGGGCGCTGACATCGGTGGAGCGGGAAGAGCTGGTCCGGCTGCGCCGGAAGGTCCGCGAGCAGGAGCAGAGGATCGAAGTGCTGGGAAAAGCGACCGCCTTCTTCGCGGAGCGGAAGACGAAGTAGCCGCGCGCTACGCGTTCATCGATGCGGAGAAGGCGAGTTCCGACAACCCGGGCGGTTATCCAGTGGCCTTCTTGTGCCGAGTGCTGCAGGTGCCCCGCGCCTCCTGCTACCGGTGGCGGGCGAGCAGGGCGGCGGCCGTGGAGCGGGCAGCGGGTGAGGAGGACCTCGTCGGTGAGATCCGGCAGATCCACGCCGAGTCCAGAGGTGCCTACGGAGCGCCGCATGTGACGGCGAAGCTGCGGCGCGCGGGCCGGCGCATCAACCGTAAGAGGGGTGGAGCGGCTGATGCGCGAGCACGACATCCGCGGGATCACCCGC
>NZ_JBEYTM010000131.1:0-5330 GCF_040643055.1 Streptomyces sp. NPDC047515 | reverse complement strand
GCAGAAACAACCTGCCCACACCCAGCTACCAGCCCAAAGCAGCCGCAGAAACCGATCAGAAGATCACTCTCGAACCACCTCGGCGGATCAAGGCTAAGGCACGGGCTCGGCTCCTCCTTGGCCCCGCTCACGCGGGTCGGTGCTGACGGCGCTGCAGGCTTCACTTGATGTTGCGGACCGGCCGGTTGCGCACCCCCAAGGGGTGGTTGTCGCTCCACTTCGACACCGGCCTCTCGACCGATGCCGGGAGCCCCGCTACCAAGGACTCTGGCGTCTCCTCGGACCGGACTTGCACCGGCTGGCTGCCCTGAACTTGTCGCCCGAATTACATCGAACCTCCTTCTCGTCCGACGTTTCGGACTGCTGGACGTACGCCTGGATCCACCGGGCCGATTCCGGCGCGCCCTTCCGGGTGATTCCGGCGCGGGTTTGGGCTGGTGGGTGTGGTTGATCGCCGGGTGGCCGTCCCGGTGGCGGGGTCTCCGAGGTCCTTGGTCGTGGGCGGGCGGGGTGGCCGGGGTCAGGTTCGCAGGCGGCAGCCAACGGCTGTCCACAGTGCTTCGAAGGCGTCCTGCCAGGGCCAGCGCCGAGGTAGGTGGAAGGTCAGGGTGCGTCCGCCAGCGGCCAACCTGGCAGGGACTGCGGCCGGATACTTGCATACAAGTATCCGGCATGCAACGATCCTGACGTGAATCCTCCTCGGCCAGCGCGCATTCAGCACAAGACACGGTCCGGCGACGTCGGGGCCCTGTCACCAATTACCAGGGACCGCACGCGGACACGCACCTCGGATCGCGTCTACGGCGAGTTGGTCTCCGCAATCCGTGAACTACGGCTCGCTCCTGGGGCCTCCCTGTCCGAGACGGACATCGCCGAGCAACTGCACGTCAGCCGCACGCCAGTACGCGAAGCGATCGCCCGGCTGGCGGATGCGGGGCTTGTCCACGTCGTGCCGCAGGTGGGCACTCGGGTCGGGCTGATCCGCCTGCGGGACGTGGAGGAGGCGCGATTCGTTCGCGAAAGCCTTGAGGTCTCGGCCTTCGAAGCGGCTTGCCGCAAGCCCGAGTTGGATGTCGCGTTCCTGCGTGACCTGCTCGAACAGCAGGAGCGCAGCCACCGTACGGAGGACTACGATGCGTTCTTCCAGGCCGACGAGGCACTGCACAGCGCGATCTTCGCGCTCAGCGGTTACCCGGGAGCCTGGCAGGCCGTGCAGCGGATGAAACTGCAACTCGACCGGCTGCGCCGCCTTGCCCAGCCCGACGCTGCCACGATGCACGAGTTGATCGGCGAACACCGCCTGATCGTCGATGCACTGGAGAACGGCGACGCTGCGGGCGGTCGCGATCTCATCAGCCGACACGCCAGGCGCGCGCTCGAACGAGGACCGGCGCTTCGCGTCCGGTACCCGGACTACTTCACTGAATGACCGCGAGGAAGCCGGCCGACGCTCGATCGGCCGGGCATTGCCTTACGCCATGACCAGCCCTTTCGCCCAGGAGTCGCTGTCGGCTCCTCGGGTGTGCGGGCTCGGCTAGAAAAGGACGACACCACGTGAGCAGATTCGCCGGACGGACGGTTCTCGTCACAGGCGCCGGATCCGGCATCGGCCGCGAGATGGCGCGGCAGTTCCTTGAAGAGGAGGCGACGGTCTACGCGGCAGACCTCAACCCCGCCGGCGTACCCGAGGGCAGTGTTCCCGTCACCGTCGATGTCACCGATCCCGACTCTTTCGCAGCGGCGGTCTCCCGCACGGTGTCCGAGACAGGCGCGCTGCACGTGCTGTGCAACAGCGCGGGCGCGTCCTCCAGTACCGACACCCTGGCCTGCAGCATTGAGGAGTGGGACCGCACGTTCGCGGTCAACAGCCGAGGCGTCTTCCTCGGCACCAAGTTCGCCCTGCCGCACATGCTCGCCCAGCAGGACGGAGCGGTCATCAACACCGCCTCCGCGGCCGGACTCGTCGGACTGAAGGACCGGGCGGCCTATTGCGCCAGCAAGGGTGCGGTGATTGCCTTCAGCCGCCAGGTCGCCGTCCAGTACGCGGGCACTGGAGTGCGCTGCAACTGCATCTGCCCCGGCACGGTCGACTCGCCCTGGGTGGGGCGGCTGCTCGCAGAGGCCGACGACCCCTCGCAGGCCCGCGCCCAGCTCGTCGCCCGACAGCCCATGGGGCGCCTTGGCACCCCAGCGGAAGTCGCGGCGGCGGCGCTCTATCTCGCCTCGGACGCAGCGGCGTTCGTCACCGGCACAGAGCTGGTCATCGACGGCGGTCTGCTCGCCGGCTGACCCGCCCTACTCACTGAACGGATCATCATGAAGCTCATGCGTATCGGCCCGTTCGGGGCCGAACGGCCCGTTGCCCTGCTCTCGGACGGCCGCCACCTCGACCTGTCCGGGCTCACCGATGACATCGACGGCCGCTTCCTCGCCAGTGACGGCCTGGACCGGTTGCGCCACGCGATTGCGGCAGGCGCTCTGCCCGATATCGATGTCACCGGGCGGCGTGTCGGATCACCGATGGCCGGCCGGGCGTGGTGCTGTGCATCGGAATGAACTACGCGGCGCACGCCGCGGAATCGGGTGCCGCAGCGCCGACACGGCCGGTGGTCTTCTACAAGTCCCCGCACTGCGTTGTGGGCCCCGACGACGAGGTCCTGCTTCCCCGCGGGTCGGGCAAGACGGACTGGGAGGTCGAGCTCGCGGTCGTGATGGGGCGCCGGGCCCGCTATCTCGACTCTCCTGCGGATGCGCTGGCGCATGTGGCCGGCTACGCGATCTCCAACGATGTGTCCGAGCGGGCTTTGCAACTGGAGACCAGTGGGGGGCAGTGGTCCAAGGGAAAAAGCTGCGAGACGTTCAATCCGCTGGGGCCCTGGCTCGTCACCCCGGATGAGCTTGCGTCCCCGCAAGCGCTGGGGCTGCGGTCCTGGGTCAACGGCGAAGCCCGCCAAGCGTCCAGCACCAAGGACATGGTCTTCGGCGTCGCCATGCTGATCTACGAGCTCAGCCAGTTCACGGTCCTGGAACCGGGCGATGTCATCAACACCGGCACGCCCGAAGGCGTCGCGTTGTCGGGGCGATTTCCCTACCTTAAGGAAGGCGACACCATGGAGCTGGAGATCGACGGTCTGGGCCGCCAGCGTCAGCGGGTCGGTCAGGCATGACCATACGACTCTCCCTCGGCCACATCGACACCTACGACGCACGGGTCGCGACATACGCGCACCAACTCGGGCTCAAGGGGGTACAGCTTCATACACCGGATCTGCTGCCGGGCGAGGACGGCTTCTGGAGCCTTTCGGAACTGCGGGCGCTGCGTGAGCGCTGCGACGCCGACGGCCTCGCGATCGACGGCCTTGAGAATGTCCCCCTCGCTCACTTCTGGAAGATCCAGCGAGGGCTGCCGGGCCGCGACGAACAGATCGAGAACTACCAGAAGACGATCCGCAACCTCGCCGCGGTGGGGATCGACCTGCTCGGCTACAACTTCCTGGCCACCTACGTATGGCGTACGGACATGTCGGCGCCGGGGCGCGGCGGCGCCAAGGTCAGTGCGTTCGACTTGGCGGATGTCCCCCGTGGCAACGCGCTCGCCGGCTACCGGCTTACGCCGGACCAGCCGGTGGACGAGCCGATCACGGCCGATCAGATGTGGGCGAACCACCAGTACTTTCTTGACGCGGTACTGCCGGTGGCGCAGGAGGTCGGCGTGCGGTTGGCGCTGCATCCCGACGATCCGCCGACACAGGAACCACTGGGCAGCATCGCCCGCATCTTCACCTCGCCGTCCGCCATCGCGCAGGCCCGCCGGCAGGCGAGGGGCAGCGCGTCCTGGGGCCTGAATCTCTGCCTGGGGACCGTGTCGGAGATGGCCGGCGAGGAAAGCGTCAACGAGGTCATCGACCTGCTCGGACCCGCCATCTTCTACGTCCACTTCCGGGACGTCAGCGGGACCGTGCCGCGCTTCCGCGAGTGCTTCCTGGGCGAGGGCAACTTCAACCCGGCGCGAGTGATCCGTCGCCTGGAAGACTCTGGATTCGACGGATTCCTCATCGACGACCATGTCCCGGCCATGATCGGCGACCTGGACACCTGGGGGGACACCTCTTCTGAGGCATACTGCAGCCGAGGCCGGGCGCACGCGATCGGCTACCTGCAGGGCGTTCTCAACGGTCTGGGGCTCGACGACCCGGAGGCCCGAAGCAGGGAGCCGATGCGGAGTCGCTCATCGGCGGAGGTCTGATCGACTGCTGCAGGGCAAGGACACCGGACAGTCGGCCAAGACGGTCGCCGGAGTCCCTGCCCTGTCGCGCGGATCGGACGATCGCCTCTTGCGGCGGCGCTGGTCGGGATGGAAGAGCCGCGTGTCGGAAGGATCTGCGGAACGACGAAGCTCCTGGTGGACGGGCCCTCGACCAAGATCGCCCGCAGCCACCAGGAGCTTCGCGTGCTGGTCTGCCCGTCGTCGATCGACCTGCCCGGCGAGGGGAGACAGGGACCCGGTGGCGGCGCCTGACGCCGCGTACAGCGCGCGATTCGGCGGAGCCGAACCCACGTACCGGCTTCAGCGTTCCTCAGGGGAAGGTGTCGCCGTACATCGGCAGGCCGCTCACGGACTGCTCCCGGGAGACTTCCTCTTCGATCACGTCCCAGCGCTCCGTCAGAACGCCGTCCTGCAGCATTCGCATGCCGCTGTCTCACATGATGCCGTAGCGGTCCTTGGTCACCTCCTTGAACCGTTCGAACCGGACCGCCTCGCAATTTGCGCAGCGGCACGCCGTGATCTATATGCGGGCCGGGTGGACAGCTGGACTGAGGAGCGGGTACGGCCTACTTCAGCCGGAGCGGCGTGCGGCACAGTGGGCAGGGGTCTCCGTGGAGGGGTTCGTGACTCATGGGCGGGAGGGTGTACGGGGCGGCGGGTTACCGTCTCGGGCCGGCGGGACGACCTGCCTGGCGGGCGCTCCGGTAAAGATCTGGTGATGGCCTCCCGCCCGGCGGGAAGTACCTAAGGGCTGGTGTCGATCCGTGCCCGGCGCCCGGACGACAAGGGGACGTGGGGGAACCTGTCGGCCCGCGCACCGTGTGGCCGCTGGAGGCGTTCTACCTCTACGACGACCAGCACACCGTGATCGAGACGCGAAGACGCCCCAGCAGCGAGGCCCGCCATGCACACCAGCACGCACACGGTCCTGTACGACCCCGACGGACTGAACGAAGCGGAACTCCCGCTCTGTCGGCAACGGCTGAAAACGGGACCAGTTCCAACGGTTGAATTGTGGGCCGTTTTGCGGTCTTGGTTGGTCAGTCGTTGTCGGTGGGGGTGG
>NZ_JBEYTM010000130.1:0-5392 GCF_040643055.1 Streptomyces sp. NPDC047515 | reverse complement strand
CCCCCGCCAACCCGCTCAGCACCTGCTCGACATCCGCGTCCCCTGCCGACCGCACGTGCTGGGACGGAACCGACGAGGAGCCACCCGCCTCTGCCACGGACACCTGACCCGACTCGCTGGACAGACCGGTCCCATCGATGGGCCCGGACCCGCGTGACAGCCCCGGCTCCTGCGAGCCGGTCACCGCATCGACGCCGGAGTGCGGCCCCGCGCCGACAGGCTCCTGCGACCCGTTCTGCACCAGGTCACGCAAACGGCTCGCGACCCGCTCGACCACACGGTCACGCACCAGCGCCCACGCACCGTTGAGCGGCCGGAACACATCGGCCAGCTCACGCTGCCCGGCCAGCCGGTGCAGCTCATCCAGCCGGACCGGAAAACGCTTCAGCACCCGGTACAGGTCCTTGACATCCCTGAGCCCCAGGACGCCCGCGGCCCCTACCAGATCGGCGACCGACGGCACCTCCCCCATCCCCGCCACCACGCTCAGCAGGTTCTCCATCTGCCGAACGCCCAGCCGCTGCCGCAACGCCTCCAGGGCCACGATCTCGTGGGCACTGAACCCCTCGACCCGCGCCCCCTCAACCCCCCACACACGAACCGCCCAGTCCCGCACACCCGCCGAAGCAGGAACACGAACGGGCCCCGGATAAGCCGGCGGCGGACCACTCAGCTCCGACCCCAACAGCGACTCTGACTCCGGCTCCAGCAGCGGTGCAGACTGCACCGACGCATGGGACGGGAGCTGCCCGGCCTCGGCATCATGTTCCGAGAAGTCAGGCAGCACGTCCAGCCCGTCCAGCGCGGCCCGTACACGGGGCGCGCTGTCCGTGTACGGCCCGGAGTCATCAAGGGCACCCTGACGCTCCGCATACGCCAGCGCCCACGCACGCACCACCTCCCCCCACGGCCGGGCCGCGAGCTCATAACCCAACCAGCGCCATACGGTGCGTTCGTCCTGGCTACCCAACCATTCACGCGCCTCCGGCTGCAGGTTGTCGTTCACCTCCGTGTCAAGGCGCGATTGGAGGTCGCGGAGTGCGCGCGGGTCGCTGCGCAGCCCGGGCCACTCCGCCATCTCCACGAAGAGGCGGTTCATCACCCCGGCCCACACGGGCTCGCCGCTCAGCGCCGCCATGTCGATCCGGAAGCTCCTCACGAACTGATCGAGCGGCAGGTAACGAGCCGAACCAAGGCCCAGATCGGGCACAGTCTGCGAACCCGAACCCCCCTGCCCCTGCCCCTGCCCGGTGGCGAAAAGCTCCGGGCAAGCCTCGATCAGGCGAGCGAAAGCCGCCCAGTCCTCAGCGGTACGCAGCCCGAGCACATCGAACTGCGACCTCATGAACTCAACCCAGCGCTCCGGCACCTCCCATCCCGCGTTGTCCTGCAGACCCGCCCTCCAGCGCTCCCCATACAGCGTGGCAATGTCCTGCGGGAACAACAGCGCCAGGTGCGCGGCATCCACGCCCAGCCGCTGCGCGGCCGCCCTCAGCGTCGGCGCCCTGCCCGCGTCGGACACCAGGGCCTCAGCCCGCGCCCGGTGCTCCCCGAACGCCACAACCGCCGCCGCGGCCCCTCTCCGCGCCTCCAGCCACCCCCTGACCAGCACACCGGCATCCACCGCACCGGACCGCAGCCCCTCCAACGTGAACCTGTTCTCCAGCACGAAACGCCGGAAACCGACAAGGTCCTGCGCGCGCAGCTGCACCCCGGATCCCGCGAACCAACCAAGGTCCTGCGGAACGAATCCCGCCTCCTCCAGGCGCCGGCGCAGCGCGTCTGCGCCGCGCGAAGCCTGCTCCGACGGCGAGAAACGGCCCAGCAGCTCCGACAGCTCGTCCGACACCATCACCAGATGCTCCGGCTCCACACCCAGCCGCCCCGCCAGCACGAAGACCTGGTTGGGGCCAACGCGCAACGCCTGGGTCAGGCCGACGACCTCGGCGGGGAAGCGCCCCAGCTCCTGAACGTGCGCCACCAGCGTCACGGCCTGCTCCGCATCAAGCTCCCAGTCGCGCGCCAACTTCATCACTGCGGTGACGTCCACACCGACCGGCAACGGGCGCTCGACGAAGACCCGCGTCACTTCGTTGTTCATGCCGCGGAGGGAGGCGTAATCCCGGGCGGCGTTCGCCTGTGCCCATGCGCGCACCACCGGCCCCAACGGCCGGCCCGCGAGTTCGTAGCTCATCCAGCGGCTTACGGTGTGTTCGTCCTGGCTATCCATCCATTCCTGGAGCCCCGGCCGCACGATACCGCCAACCACCTCCCCGGCGAGGCGCTCGCCGAGGTCTTCGAGTGCGCGCGGGTCGCTGCGCACCCCGGGCAGCTCCGACAACTTCGCCATCTCCGCGAAGAGGCGGTTCGCCACCCCGGCCCAGAGGGGCTCATCGCGCAGCGCCGCCAGGTCGAGCCGGAGGACGCTCCTCAGGAACTGATCGAGCGACGGGTAACGGGCCGAACCGAGGCCCCAGTCGGGCACAGTCTGCGAACCCGAACCCTCCTGACCCTGCCCCGGCCTCGACCCGGTGGCGAAGAGGCCCGGGCAGGCCTCGATCAGGCGGGCGAAAGCCGCCCAGTCCTCAGCCGTGCGCAGCCCGAGCACATCGAACTGCGACCTCATGGACTCGACCCAGCCCTCCGGCACCTCCCATCCCTCATTGTCCTGCAGACCCGCCCCGCGGCGCTCCTGATACAGCGTGGCAATGTCCTGCGGGAACAACAACGCCAGATCCGAGTCCCGCAGGAACAACAGCGCCTCCGAGGCCTCCCGCAGCCGCTGCGCGGCCGCCCTCAACGTCGGCGCCCTGCCCGCGTCGGACACCAGGGCCTCAGCCCGCGCCCGGTGCTCCCCAAACGCCACACCCGCCGCAGCGGCTGCCAATCTCCGCTCCCTCAGCCACCCCCTGACCAGCACATCGGCATCCGCCTCACCGGACCGCAGATCCTCCAACGCGAACCCGCACTCCCCCACGAACCGCCGGAAACCGAGGAGGTCCTGCAGGCGCAGCTGCACCCTGGATCCCACGAACCATCCAAGGTCCTGCGCGCGGAATCCCGCCTCCTCCAGGTACTGGCGCAGCGCGTCTGCGCCGCGCGAAGCCTGCTCCGACGGCGAGAAACGGCCCAGCAGCTCCGACAGCTCGTCCGACACCATCACCAGATGCTCCGGCTCCACACCCAGCCGCCCCGCCAGCACGAAGACCTGGTTGGGGCCAACCCCCAACGCCTGGGTCAGGCCGACGACCGCTTCGGGGAAGTGCCCCAGCTCCTGAACGTGCGCCAACAGCGTCGCGGCCTGCTCCGCATCAAGCCCCCAGTGGTGCGCGTACCGGTTCACTTCGTCGACGTACCGCTGCGACGGGGCGTCGTCGAACTGCTGCGACAGCGCGTCGTCGGACCTCTGTGACAGCGCGTCGTTGGTCGTCGCGGCGACATCGTCCGTCGTCGAAGTGGCGTCGGGCCTCGTGCGCGACGGGCCCGACGCAGCGCCCGAGCCCGAGCCTGATCCCGATCCCGACGCGGATCCCGAGCCCGAGCCCGAATTCAGGAACCGGTCGGCGCCGCCCGATGTGCGGGCCAGCCGCTGGGCCTCCGTGCCGATCCAATGCTCACCGTTGTCCCGGGCTTCCCGCGACAGCTGCGCGGCCAGTCGTCCGGCGGCACCACGTCCGGAAGTCAACACCGCCCGGCCCACCTGCTTCGAGACCTTGGCGTGGAGGTTCCGGCGGCGGTTGGACTCGCCGTCCGTACCCAAGATCGGCGGCCACCGCAGCACACCGGAACCCAGCATGCGCTGCACCGTGCTGGGCTCGCCCAGCACCCAGTCCACCAGGGCTTGTGGTGTCGTCCCGGGGGTGGCGTCGACGAGTTCCACGAGACCCCACGGCATGGCCTCCAACCGTTCGGCAAGCCTGACGAGGACACTCAGGTCCTCGCCCACCCCGAGGCTCTCTCCCAACTGCCGCAGCCAGTACGCGTCGAACCACGGCTGCTCCACCAGCGCGTCGTACCGTTCCGGCGACATCCCCAGCTGCCCGGCCCGCCACGTACGCACGAACTCGCCGTCAGGGGCCTCACCGTCAGTGAAGGACTTCCACATCACACGCCGCTGCTCGGGAGTGAGATCTCCGTAGGCGCCCGGTTCGACGGTTCCGCTCGTCATCAGCTGCGACTGCGCACGCTCGCCCAGGCCCGGCAGTTCGTCGATGTTCAGCCCCAGCCCGTGCAGCCGCTCCAGCAGCCTCCGCACGAACAGCACCTCAGACTCGGATCCGCCGTACAAGGCCTCGGTATCGATGCCCTGGTCCGCCAGGAACGGCAGGAAGACGTCCGCCAGCCAGGTCTGCGGCCCCTGCCCGCCGCGCAGGCTGTTCAGCAAGGGACCGCGCACCACCCGCAGGAGGGGGAACTGCCCCGGTCCCAGCCGCAGGATGTTGGCCAGCCGGAGCAGGAACGGTCCCATGGACGGCGCAAGCCCGGCGCCCTCTGCAGCCGCCCGCATCTCGCCGTCAGGCAGGCATTCCAGGAGGTCTACGAGGTGGACCAGATCCACCAGGTCGGCGGTGCCGACCCGGTGGAGCGGCACGACGTCGGCGCCGAGCCCCGGCACATCGAGGCCCACGGGCTCCATGCTGATGGTGCGCAGGTAGCCCATCATCTGAACCGGCGTCACACCATATTCAGGAAGCTCATAGTATGCCTCGACGCTGATGTCCATCATGTCGGCCACCCACGCTTCGAGGTCGTCCAGCACCGTCTCCGGGTCAGGGCGCTGCCCCGGCTCCGACCAGACCGTCTGGCCCCGTGCCCTCTCCGGTGCGAACTGCTCGTCCTGCTCGAACCGCCGGGCGAGATCGGTCAGATGCCTGACGGCGGTCTCGGGCTCCATGCCACGCAGCCGCGACAGCGTTTGCCCACTCCCGATCGGCCCTCCGGCCCGGGCATCGGCCCAGTGCAGGACCTGGACCAGCCGGGCAGGCGCCAGCCAGCGCACGTGCGGCCCAGGACCGCCGAAGCCGCGCTCACCGAACGCAACCGCCATGCGATACAGCCAATCGCGCCCGCCCGAGCTCAGCACACCCGCGACAGCGGCCGCACCAGCGAACAGAACCTCAACAGGCCGGCCCTCCGGCACATCGAAGAGCGTCCGGAAGCGTCCGCTGCTCACCCGCTCGAAGAAGCGGTGGAAGCCCCCCACCGTGCCCGCGGCACCGGAGCCGACCGGAAGGTCCTCATGGACGGCCCTTCCCGTAGCGACCCGGAACTCGCCGACCAAGTCCTCCACAGCACCCAGCGCTTCCACAAAGGGCATCTCGCGCAGGTCCGACACGCTGCGCCCACCACCGAGGTACTGACGCAGGCCGCTGAAGTTGGCGTAGTGCAGCAC
>NZ_JBEYTM010000129.1:0-5444 GCF_040643055.1 Streptomyces sp. NPDC047515 | reverse complement strand
GCACGACGGCGGAGCTCAAGCGGGTAACGGGAAGGTCGTGCCATGACCCGATCCTTTCATGAAATCGAGTCTCCATTCGACACGGGGCGGTTCACCCAGCCTCCGGCAACGCTTCCGCAGCTTCTTTACCAACCCTGGCGCAGCCAGCGTGAACCGGCCCGGCTACTGCTCGGCCAGTCAGCCGTGCATGACCAGGTGGCTACGCCTTTTGACCGCAGCCCCCCCCGTGCCGACACCGCGTCCATCCCGAAGGCCGCGGTCATCTTTTGGCAGGTCAGCGGCCCTTGATGGGTGCTGGGGCCGGTCCGCGAGGGCCTCCAAGATGCACTGTGTTCACCGACAGCACCGACCGGGTCTTCCCGTAGACCCTCCGTTCGGGGCACAGCGGAGGCAGAACGGTGCGCGAAGCGCCCGGGCGGGTATCCGCAGCGGTGAGCGACGGGTGCGAACCCGCCTCCTGGCACACGGACGAAAAGGTGGCACGTGATGAATGACCGACCGAGTTCCAGCATGGCTCAGCCCGAGCGTGCCCGCAGCACCGACCTGGCCATGCTGGGCATCTACCTCAACGACCACCTGATGGGCGCCACCGCGGGGGTGGAGCGGGTCTGCCATCTCGTACACGCGGTTCGCGGTTCGGCGCTTGCCGCGGCACTCGGACCCGTCGCCGCCGAGATCGCCCAAGACCGGACGAGTCTGCTCGGCATCATGAGGGACCTGGGTATCCCGGTGCGGCGCTACAAGGTCTGCGCGGGCTGGACGGCCGAGAAGATGGCGCGTCTCAAGAGCAATGGTCGTCTCGCGCGGCGCTCTCCGCTGAGCACGTTCCAGGAATTGGAGATGCTACGGCTGGGGGTGGAGGGCAAGGCAGCTGGATGGCAGACCCTCAGCCGGCTGACCGCCACCGAGAAGCGCCTGGATCCGCAACTGCTCGACGACCTCCTCGAACGGGCCCGGCGACAGCAACGCGTCGTGGAGGAGTGGCATGCCCGACAGGCCGGCTCGGCCTTTGAGAGAGGTTGACGCGCACCGCTCAGCACCGCGAGAAGCCCAGCGGCACGCTGCTCGGATTCTGAGCGGTCAGCCCGAGGACCGGCCCCGCGGAGGCGGCCCGGAAGATCCATCTCCCAGGCACCGGACCCCGTGGGTGTGGATCATTGTGATCGTCATCATCGTGTCGGCAGTCGCCATCGTGGTCCGCTGATATGAGTCAGGTGGAGGGAGCCGGCGCGACCGGCGGCAAGGGCTGCCACGTTGGCGGCGGCGATGTGCTCCTCGCGGGCGATGACGTACAGGGCGGTCGTCAAGGCCGCCGGATCCCAGGGGCAGGCTGCTCGGCTTCTGAGGTCGGTCAGGCCGCGTCCCATTGGTGGGCGCGCACGCCTCGCCACTCCACCATCTGCGGGTCGTCGATCAAGTTCTCCGTCTCCGGGAGGCCGGCACGGCGGAGAAACTCGACCAGGTCGTGATCGTCGAAGGCCAGGCCGAGGATCTTCCCGTACGCGGTGACGCGCCGGCCGCCGGAGGGCGACGGCCGGTGCACGACTATCGGTGCAGCAGCCACGTCAGTGAGGGGCGGATCGGTGCCCGAAGAAATGCCACCTGCGGGGCCCACCACTGCCCGGGGAGACAGCGCGGTCGTCGTGGGGTCGGTGCGCAGTCTCCGGTCGGTGGGTGTCGCGTTGACCTGTCGTGTCTTCGCGATCCGCAGTTGGCTCGCGGCCGGGCTGGCTGAGGCCCCGGCGCGAGGTTCTGGAATGGTGGTATGGGCGACGCACAGCGGCCACGATCAGGCTCAGCCCGAACATAGCCAGCGCCCCGACGACGATGCCGTAGAGGAACAGCGTGCCGGTGGAACCGGTCACGTGATACCCGAACGCGGAGAAGCTGTCGGTGAGATGGTGAGCGCTGCCGCCGTTGGTGAGAATGCCGGCCACGGCAACGACAACCGCAGCGATCAGGATGATGAGCCCCAGGATGAGAATCATGGTGCGCTCCGGGTATTGCGGCGTATATCCAGAGTAATAAGTCCGTCTAGAAAGCGCGAAACGCCAGATCCATGACGTCAGGCTCAGGCCGGCGCGGCGTCCTCGGCGATCAGACTCATCGCCTGATCACGAGTGGTAGCTCGTTCAGCCGACAGCAGGGCGCGTCGACACTGCACCGCTCGCCGTCAGCTGTCACGGTTTGGTCCAAGGCTGCATCATCGCCGTCACACTCGATATACGCCCCGCCCCGCTCTGGGCGCCTGGGACAACGTCGCCTTTCATCAGGCGCCAGGGCGGGACGCTCAGTTGTCGGGCCCGGCAGCCTCCACTCTGCAAAAGCAGTCCAGCCGTGGTCAGCTTCGCGGAGCGGGGGAACTGCGGCTGCACAGGTATGCACGCGTCCGGCCTGCGCTACGGCGGCCCTTGCTGACCCTGCTGGCCAATTTGTCAGTAGGGCAGGCAGGGCGGACGATTAACAAGGGGTCGGGGCTCATGCGTGATCGGAGGAAACCGTGATCCTCATCGGTGTCGTTCTGCTGATTGTGGCCTTCTTGGCCAAGATCACCATTCTGTGGACGGTCGGGATCATCCTGATCGTGATCGGGGCGATCCTGTTCCTGCTGGGAAGCCTGGGCCACGCGGTCGGCGGACGACGGCATTACTGGTAGACGCAGCCGCACCCCGCTGCACGACACCCGCAGGCGCTTGAACCGCCCCCCTTGAGGCGTGGGCAGGGGCAGCCGCATTGCACGGGGCTCACTCGGCCAACGAGCGGAGGACCCAATGTCCACTATTGCCGTCATCATCATTGCCGTCGTGGTGGTGCTTCTCCTGTGCACGGCGGCAGCGTGGGTGGTTACCACGCGCCGCCGGAAGCTACGGGAGCAGTTCGGCCCGGAGTACGAGCGGGCCGTGGAAGCCAAGCACGGCCGCCGGGCGGGCGAGCGCGAGCTGCGCGAGCGCGAGGAACGCCACGACGCGCTCGACATCAAGCCACTACCCGCACCTGCCCGCGACCGCTACACCCAGGACTGGACCCGTGTGCAGGAAGGGTTCGTCGACCGGCCCGACGACGCGGTCCACGAGGCAGACCGGCTCGTAACCACCCTCATGAGCGAACGCGGGTACCCCACCAAGGGGTACGAGCAGCAGCTGAAGGATCTGTCGGTCGAACACGGGCGCACGCTGGAGCACTACCGCGCCGCCCACGAGGTCAACGACCGCAGCAGCCGCCATCAGGCGACCACGGAGGAGCTGCGGGGCGCGATGGTGCACTACCGCGCGCTGTTCGACGAACTGCTCCACAACGGTGACCGGCCACGCGAGGGCCAGGAATGAGCCCGCGGCCAGCGCTTGTGAGGACGACGAGCCGGCCCAGTCGACGCCCGGCCGCAACACGTTGACGGACGGAAGTGAAGAGATGCGCGACCAGGACACACCCCAGCGGGACGAGGGCGTTCCGTCCACGGAGGACCTGGCAGGTGCCCGGCAGGGCCCCGGGGACGAAACACCGGGCTTGGCTGACGCCCCACCGGAGCACCCCCGGGAGGCCGCCACCACCGACAGGGAGGGCCGGGAGGAAGATCGCGGGCGGGCATCCGTCGGCGAGCGCCAGGAAGCGGAAATGGCCGAAGCGAACGAACCTCTGCTCGGAGGAGAACAGGGAGAATTCCGCGCCAGGTGGCAGAAGATCCAGGGCGAATTCGTCGACGACCCCAAGAACGCCGTCAACGCGGCCGACCAGCTGGTCGCCGAGACGATGCAGGCACTGGCCACGACCTTCTCCGAGCACAAGCGAGGTCTCGAAGGCCAGTGGCAGCGCGGTGAGGAGGTGGCGACCGAGGACCTGCGCATTGCGCTCCAGAAGTACCGTTCGTTCTTCAACCGCCTACTCAGCACCTGACCAGTCAGCGGCCGCCGCCATGCCGTCGACCGTTGACTGGTCGCTCGCCCGATGCACTGGCAGATCACTCACAAAGGACGGCCGACCATGAGCATCGCCAAGAAGATCGCGCACAAAGCCGAAGCGGTCAAAGGCGGCACCAAAAAGGCTGCCGGCCGCGGAACAGGCAGTCGGCGTCTGCAGGCGGAAGGACGGGGCGACCAGGTCAAGGGCAACATCAAACAGGCTGCGGCGAAGATCAGGGACGCCTTCAAACACTGACTATTGCGCCACTCGGCCCCAGCCCCGGGGCTGGGGCCGATATAGCCGACGCCTCGCACTCCTCACCGGAGCGCGGAGGGTCCACTGTTCTACCGCCTCGTATCGTCGAACGGGCCCCTGCAGGGTCATCAACCCACGCCCAACGACGTGCTCCCTTCGGTGAGTCCGGCCCTCGCCCACTGACAGGAGAACGGGGTCCGAGCGGTCGAACGCTACTCGCCCACGGCAGTTGCTTTGGGCCCAGGCATCCGCTCAATGAAGCTGCGGCGCGGGCCCAGCGGCGCCCGACCCCGGCACCGGTCACCAGGCCGTGTCACTATGAACCGTTCCGGGTTTGGTAGGGACTCGATCATTTGAGAGGGTCGAGTCATGGCACGTCCTTCCCCTTATCCGCTTGAGCTGCGCAATCGAGCGGTTCGCATGGTCGCCGAGGTGCGGCCGGAGTACGACACCGAGTGGGCCGCGTTGAAGGCGGTGCCCAGAAATTGGGTCGAGCCAGGCATACTGGATGATTCATTGAGTCGAGGGCGGAGAAGGAGTAGTGCCCCAGGTGGCCAGCACCAACGACCACGGGACCCCTGATCCGCAGGTAGAACCCCGTTCAAGCGGTCCGCGCCGGTATACCGCGGAGTACAAGGCGAGGATCCTCGCCGAGTACGACACGCTCGGCAAGCAGGGCAAGGGCGCCCTGCTGCGGCGCGAGGGCCTGTACTCGTCGCTGATCACGAACTGGCGACAGCAGCGAGACCGGGGCGCGAAGCAGGCCCTGGCGGCACCCTCGGGGCGGCCGAAGGCCGACCCGAGGGACAAGGAGATCGCCCGGCTGGAGGCCGAGAACGCCAAGCTCCGCCAGGAGCTGGGCAAGGCCCGCACCGTGATCGATGTCCAGGGAAATCTCTCCGCGCTGCTCGACCAGATCGCCACGGACAGCGCCGCGACGGACAACGGCGAGAACCGGTGAGTGCCCCGGACGTAACCAATGCGCCCGAGGCCGGCGCCCCCTCGGTGTTCGAGGCGGCCCGGGCCTCGGCCCTGGAGTCGCTGGCCAAGCTGGTCGGCCGGGTCAAGGCGTGCGTCGCGCTCGGGATCAGCCGGGCCGCCTACTACCGCCACCACCGCCAGAGCCCGGCCCCGGTGCGGCCCTACCGTCAGCGTCGCCGGCACCCCCGCGCCCTCGCCCCTGCCGAGGAGAAGCGGGTGCTGGAGGTGCTGCGCTCGCCGGAGTTCGTCGACATGGCCCCCGGCGAGATCTATGCGGTCCTCCTGGACCGCGGCATCTATCTGTGCTCGGA
>NZ_JBEYTM010000128.1:0-5679 GCF_040643055.1 Streptomyces sp. NPDC047515 | reverse complement strand
CACGTCACCACCAACGAAATCAACGAACACCAACTCAACAACAACACCAGAATCGGAACCGCCCTCCCGGACCTCCGACTCCATGTCCTCGACCCATACGGAAACCCCACCCCCATCGGCGTCACCGGCGAACTGCACATATCAGGAGCAGGACTCGCGCGCGGCTACGAGGCCCAGCCGGCCCTCACAGCTGAGCGCTTTGTCCCCGATCACCTGGGACAGACACCTGGAGCACGCCTCTACCGCAGTGGCGACCTCGCCCGCTGGACACCCTCCGGCGACCTGGAATACCTCGGCCGCGCCGACGCCCAGGTCAAAATCCGCGGATACCGCATCGAACTCGGAGAGATCGAGGATCAGTTGGCCCGTGTGGCCGGTCTGCGTGAGGCCGTCGCCCTTCCATATCAGGAGGCGAACGGGCGTACGGATCTGGTCGCCTATCTCGTGCCGGAACCGGGCACCGACAGACCCACCACCAGCGCACTCCGCGACGCCCTCGCCGACCACCTCCCCGACTACATGATCCCGAGGAACTTCGTCCTCCTCGACTCCCTCCCGCTCACCCCGCAAGGAAAGCTCGACCGACGCTCCCTGCCCGCCCCCACCACCGAACGCCCCACCCTCGAAACAGAGTTCACCCCGCCCCTACCCGGAATCGAAGAAGCCCTCGCAGCGATCTGGGCCGACATCCTCGGCATCGACCGCATCGGCCGCCACGACAACTTCTTCGACCTCGGCGGCGACTCCATCCGCAGCATCCAGATACTCGGCCGAGCCCGCGACAACGGACTCACCTTCCACCTCCAAGACCTCTTCCACCACCCCACACTCGCCGACCTCGCCACCACCACAACCACAACACAACCCACCACCACACCACCCACCACCCAACCCTTCTCCCTCCTCACACCCCACGACCGCAACCACCTCCCCCACCACCTCGACGACGCCTACCCCATGGCCGAACTCCAGATCGGCATGGTCTACGAAATGCAACGCGACCCCGACCGCAACCCCTATCTGAATGTGACGTCGCTGCATCTTCGGGGCCGGTTCGAGCAGGAAGCCTTCCGTGCGGCAGTGTCCATGGTGGTGGAGCGGCATCCTGTGCTGCGTACCTCATTCGACCTCAGTGGTCTGTCCGTGCCGATGCAATTGGTGCACGCGGAAGTCGAGATGCCTCTAGGCCTGGTGGATCTGCGCGGGCTGAGCAAGGCCAGGCAGCGGCGTGAGCTGGCCGATTACGTCCGTGGGGAGCGGACGACGGGGTTCGATCCGGCGGTGGCGCCGTTGTTCCGGATGACGGTCCATGTGCTGTCCGACGACGCCTTCCAGTGGACCGTCACCGACCACCACGCCATCCTCGACGGCTGGAGCCTCGCCTCCACCCTCGCCGAAATCATCCACACCTACCACACCCTCCTCGACGGCCACACCCCCACGCTCCCACCCCTGCGCTCCACCTACCGCGACTACATCGCAGCCGAACAAAACGCACTCACCAACCCCGCACACACCACCTACTGGCACAACCTCCTCACCGACCGCCCCGACACCCGCCTCCCCCGCCACAGCGGCAACGGCGCCCCCCTGCTCATCGGTGAGCGGCTCGATGGCGAGGTGCATGAGCACGACAGCACCGGTGGGTACGGGGCGCTGGTCACCGTGGTGCCGTCGGAGCTCCTGTCGGCGCTGGAGGACAGCGCCACCCGGATCGGCGTGCCGTTCAAGGCCGTCGTCCTGGCCGCCCACATGCGGGTTCTGAGCCTGGTCACGGGCAGCGCGGATACCGTCACCGGGTTGTCGTCCAACGGGCGGCTGGAGGAGACCGACGGCACCGAGGTCCGTGGGCTGTTCCTCAATTCGCTGCCTTTCCGACTGCGGCTGCCCGACGGCAGCTGGGCGGATCTGGCGCGCGCCGTGTTCGAGGCCGAGCGCGAGATGCTGCCGCACCGCAGATACCCCATGCCGGCGCTGCAACGTGCGATGGGCTGCGACCCCCTGTTCGAGACCGGCTTCGTCTACAACCACTTCCGCCACGTGGACGAGCTGGCCGAGGGGGGCCGGGCCTCGGTCTCCGGGCCGCACGACGAGACGGCCGCCGGTGTCGCCCGGACCAGCTTCCCGCTGCATGTGGCCATGAGCCGCGAACCGGGCCTGGCCGGCATGCGGATGGAGCTGGAGTACGACGCCAGAGAGTTCCCCGCGGAACAGATGCGTCTGATCCGCGACTACCACCTGCGGGCTCTGCGGGCGATCGCCGAGAATCCGGACGCCGCCCACCGACCGGCCGGTCTGCTCGGCGAGGCCGAGCAGGCCCTGCTGGAACGCTGGAACGACAACGCCGCCGCTGTCCCGACCACGCCCGTCCACGAGCTGGTCGAGGCGCGGGCGGTGGCGCAGCCCCACCGCGTCGCCGTGGTCGCCGGGGAGCGGTCCCTGACGTATGGCGAGCTCGATGCGCGTGCCGACCGGCTGGCCCGTCATCTGCGCCGGCTGGGCGTCGGCCCCGAGGTGTTCGTCGGGGTGGGCCTGGACCGTTCGCCCGAACTGGTCGTCGGCCTGCTGGCCGTGCTCAAGGCCGGTGGGGCCTACGTACCGTTGGATGTCTCCTTCCCCGCGGCCCGGCTCGCGCACATGCTTCAGGAGACGGACGTGCGGGTGGTCCTGGCCGGGTCGAGCACCAGGGACCTGGTTCCGCGGGGGCCGTGGGAGACCGTCGACGTGGACACCGTCGTTCTGCCCGAGGAGACGCGGTGCGACCGGGTCCCGGAGGCCGGCGCCGGACCGGACAACGCCTGCTACGCCATCTTCACCTCCGGTTCCACAGGGCGGCCGAAGGGTGTGGTGACCCGGCACCGCAACGTGACCGAGCTTCTGCACGGCGGTCCCGCGATGGAGCTGCGGGAGGACGACACCGTTCTCCAGATCGCGACGGTCGCCTTCGATGTCTCCACCTTCGAGATATGGGCGCCGCTGGCGGCGGGGGCCCGGCTCGTGCTCGCTTCGCCGGGACGGTACGCCCCGGCCGATGTGGCGGGCTGGGTGACGGATCACGGCGTGACGGTCCTCCACGCCACTGCCTCGCTGTTCACCCTGCTCGTGGACGAGCAGCCGCAGACGTTCGACGGACTGCGCCGACTGCTCACCGGCAGTGAGACGGTTTCCGCACCGCACGCCGGCCGGATCCTCGCCCGTTGCCCTGAACTCGAACTGGTCAACTGCTGGGGTCCGACGGAGACCACCACGTTCTCCGTCTGCGGCATCTTCACCGCGGACTCGCTCCCGGCCGGCCCGCTGCCGCTCGGCACACCGCTGGCCAATACCGAGGTCCGAGTGCTGGACGAGGCCGGCCATCCCGTGCCCGTGGGCAGCCCGGGTGAGCTGTACGTGGCCGGGCCGTGCCTCGCACGCGGCTACCTCGGCAGACCCGCGCTGACCGCCGAGCACTTCCTGCCGCATCCCTCCGTGCCGGGTGCTCGGCTGTACCGCACGGGTGACCGGGGGCGCTGGTCGGCCGAGGGTCAGGTGGAGTTCCTCGGCCGGGTCGACCACATGGTCAAGATTCGCGGCTATCGGGTGGAGCCCGGCGAGGTGAGCGCGGCAATCGGCGCTCACCCGCGCGTTCGCCAGTGTGTCGTGACAGCGCCGCGGGACGCGTCGGGACGGGCCGATCTGGTGGCGTACGTGGTGTGCGACGCCCCGGCACCCCATGTGTCCGAACTGCGTTCGGCGCTGCGGGAGAAGCTGCCGGAGTACATGCTGCCGAAGGCATTCGTGTTCCTCGACGCGTTCCCGCTGACGGCCCAGGGCAAGGTGGACCGCGGCAGGCTCCCCGCACCGTCCGGGGACCGCCCGGAGCTGTCGTCCCAGTACGTGGCGCCGCTGCCCGGGGTGGAGGAACGGCTGGCGGTGATCTGGCGTCAGGTCCTCGGGGTGGACAGGATCGGCCGGCACGACAACTTCTTCGACCTCGGCGGCGACTCCATCCGCAGCATTCAGGTGATCGGACGGGCCCGGGAGGAGGGTCTGCTGCTCACGCTGCCCGTACTGTTCCGGTCCCCGACGCTCGCCGCGCTGGGCACCGAGGTGACTTCGGTGGCGGCGGAACCGCTCCCCGCACCGACGGCGGAGCCGTTCGCCCTGTTGTCGGCGAAGGACCGGCAGGCGCTTCCGGAGGGGCTGGTGGACGCCTATCCGATGGCGGCCCTCCAGGTCGGCATGGTCTACGAGATGGAGATCGACCCGGACCGCAATCCGTACCACAACGTCAGTACGGTGCGGCTCGGCGAGCGGTTCGAGGAGGATGCCTTCCGGCGGGCCGTCGAGCTGACGGTGGGCCGCCACGATGTCCTGCGTACCTCGTTCGACCTGAGCGGATACAGCGAGCCGGTGCAGCTCGTGCACGAGCGGGCCGAGTCGCCGCTGACCGTCGTCGATCTGCGGGGTCAGGACGGCAGTGCACAACGGGCGGCGGTGGCGGAGTGCGTCCGTAGCGAACAGGACGAGGGCTTCTCTGTAGCGGTGGCGCCGTTGTTCCGGATGACGGTCCATGTGCTGTCCGACGACGCCTTCCAGTGGACCGTCACCGACCACCACGCCATCCTCGACGGCTGGAGCCTCGCCTCCACCCTCGCCGAAGTCATCGACACCTACCACACCCTCCTCGACGGCAGTACTCCATCACTCCCGCCCTTCCGCTCCACCTACCGCGACTACATCGCCGCCGAACAGGCCGCGCTCACCAACCCCGCACACACCACCTACTGGCACAACCTCCTCACCGACCGCCCCGACACCCGCCTCCCCCGCCACACCACTGCTCTTCCCGACGGGCTCGCGGGGCTGTGCAGCGCGGGCGAGGTGCACCACAACGACGCGGAGCGCCGGCACGGAGAGTTGATCACGCCCCTGCCGGTCGGTCTGGGCGATGGTCTCGACCGGTTCGCCCGGCGTTGTGGGGTGCCGCTGAAGTCCTTGCTGCTGGCAGCGCATCTGCGGGTCATGAGCCTCGCCACCGGCAGCCGGGACGTCGTCACGGGGCTGTCGTCCAACGGTCGGCTGGAGGAGACCGACGGAACCGAGGTGCGGGGGCTCTTCCTCAACACTCTGCCGTTCCGGCTGGAGCTGCCGGAGGGCAGTTGGCTGCACCTCGTACGCGCGGTGTTCGAGGCCGAGCAGGACATGCTGCCTCATCGCAGATATCCGATGTCCGCGATCCAACGCGAACTGGGCGGGGAACCGCTCTTCGAGACCGGCTTCGTCTACAACCATTTCCGTCAGATCGACACACTCGCCGGTGGGGCGGACACGGACGACGATCGCGCGCGTGCGACCGGAGGTGGACGGACCCACTTCCCGCTGCTGGTGGCCGTCAGCCAGGAGCCCGGGCACCAGGGGCTGAGCCTGGAGATGGAGTACGACAGCGGCGAACTGTCGTCCGTCCAGGTGGCGTTGATGCGGGACTACTACGTGCGGGTGCTGGAGTCGATGGTCTCCGAACCGGACACCGCGTTCGGGGACGTCGTCCTGCTCGGCGACACCGAGCGGCAGTTGGTGGAGTCATGGGCGGGTGACGGCGGACAACTCCCGGTCGGTGCGATCCACGAACTGGTCATACGCCGGGCACTGGAAACCCCCGACGCCGTGGCCGTCGTCTGCAACGACACCACCCTCACC
>NZ_JBEYTM010000127.1:0-5833 GCF_040643055.1 Streptomyces sp. NPDC047515 | reverse complement strand
CCACCGACATGCCGGAAACCCAAAAACAACCCAGATTAAGCGAGTTGACCGCTGACGGCCCGCGAGCACGCCCCTACCTGCGGATTCGGGTCTGAAGTAGTGCTCGCCCTCCTGGCGAGAGAAAGAGGAAAGAGTTTCCCCCCGCCAGGAGGTCCGGCAACTTCACCGCGACGCGTCCACATCACTCCCCCTCAAGATGGATCTCCCCAGGTTCACCCTCGTGACCGAGAGCGGGCAGCAGTCCGCCAACCCCGTGTCGGAGACGTTCGAGCTGGCGAAGTCCATCGCTCACGTTCCGCTCGGCTGCTTCTCGGTGATCGCCTCCTACCTGGCGGACAAGATCCCGAACCTGCCGAACGCCGATCGCGTCGATCCGCACGATCTTCTGATGGTGGCGTTCAACGACGACAAGTCGGGAGCATGGATCGAGCCGCTGCAGAAGTACGCCGCCACTCTCACCACAGCTCGTCAGAACCTCCCCGCCGCCGGGCTGCCGGCCGCGCTGACGACGTCCTGCGGCAACATCCTCGACGCCGCACTGAAGTTCATCAGCACCTCGGTCGCGGCGAAGACGTTCGACATGAAGTCCTTCGAGGACTTTTCCGGCAGTGTCCACCCCGACATCCGCACCAACATGAAGCACGCTGCGCAGGCCCAGATCAAGGGCGTACAGGACCTGATGACGTCCTGGCGTGCCAAGATCGGAGAGCAAGCATGGGCGGACCTGTACTGCGTGGTGCTGTCGCAGTGGACCACCAGTGTGCTCAACCAGAACACCATCATCATCAAAGACTGCATGAACGCGGCGAAGGTCGACACCCACCTGATCGATCTGCCCGGATTGGAGACACCGAAGGACCCGATCTTCACAGCGCTCGACAATCTCGCCCGGATCGTGCAGGACAACATCGCGGCGGAGATGGTGTTCCCGAAGGACACCAAGGTCGCCGACGCGTTGAAGGGCAAGGAGGACCTGCTGTCCGACGAGATCCTGATCCAGCTCGGCAGCAGCACGGTGGCGATGAAGTCCGCACCCACCTACAACACGACCGCCGGCGGGGTGTGCCCGGTCAGGAAGTAGCCGCGGGCGCGTAGAGGCGCGGAGAAGCGGCTTCTCCCGGTCGTAGGAGGAGATGGGCGAGAGGCCGCTGCCACCCTTGGCCCCGACAGGCTCCGGTGCTGGGGCCGGTGAGGGGGCGCGGAGGTGCCGACCGCATGCTCCCAGGCCGCGATGCCCGGCGGGCGTGGCGCGTCCGCGCGGGTGGGCCCGCTCATGAATCGCCCTCCTGCGGGGGCGCGGCAAGGCCGATCAGCTTCCTGATGAGCTCGACCCCCTGTCCGGCCATGGCGCGGGGGAACTCCAGCCGGGCGACTTCACCGCTGTCCACCCCGATGTCGAATCGCGATGCCTTGATCAAACCGGTCGGGGGTCCCGGCTTCCTGATCCATTCGATTCGCGCGAGCGGTATGTCGTGGAGCAGTTTCGTCGGCCGCGCCGTGGGGAAGCCGCCCAGCTTGTAGACGATCAGCCGGCCGGTCGTCAGGGCGAGGAAGTTCCGTTCCGCGACGGGAAGATCGGGACCGGCGGTGCGGTCCAGAGCGGCGTCACGCTGCTCGTTGAGGGTCTTGGCCATGGACGCCGAGGTGATCAGACCGCCCAGGTTCCCCGTGGCGCCGCCCAGGATGTCCCCGGCAGTCCTGGTCATGATCTGCTGCACCTTGCCGGCCCGGTAGGCGCCCACCACGGCCAGAACACGCTCGTCCTCGCCGCGGGTGAGCGCGAGGTGCTTCCTGACATGCGCCTCGTGCGACGGCTTCACTGTGGGCTCAGCGCCATCCCTGCTCATCGATCCTCCTGCAACACAGTCGTGGCCATCCGCGGTGCACCTTATCGATGGCCCTCGCACGAGGCAGCGGTCGCGCCCGGTTTCCGGACGCTGAGCTTGAACTCGTCGTGTCGCAGGGACAGATGGTTCGTGTTCCGAGCGGCATCACCGAGATGTGCGATCCACAAGGGATTGGGTCGACCACCGAACGTCAGCGATTCCGCGAGGAGTTACGACTTCCGGCCATCGAGCAGTTGGGCCGGGCTGACGCGCGAGACCTGCCCCGTGCCCGGTCCCGGGACTTGCCCGGTGCCCGGTCCCGGGACCTGTCCCGTGCGACTATTCGGCGGCGGCGAGCCCGGTCACCGCCACTTGGGCCGGTCTCAGGAGATGGTCGCCGACCCGATAGCCGTGCCGCAGCACCTCGGCGCATACGGCCTGTGCCGCACCGGAGGCGTCGTAGGTGATGGCTTCATGCATGTGGGGATCGAAGGGTTCACCCGCTGCGCCGACGGTCCGCAGGCCCAGCGCCGCCAGCCGTGCCTCAAGCACGTCGCAGAGGACTGCCGCCGCGCCGTGGTCGTCGCCCTGTCGGCGGATCTCTTCCAGGACGTCCAGGACCGGAAGCAGGCCGGTGAGGACGTTGACCACCGCGATCTCCCGTATCGCCAGTCGGTCGCGGCGTACCCGCTTGCGGTAGTTGTCGTACTCGGCTTGCACCCGCTGCAGGTCCGCGGTCAGCTCCGCGATCCGCTCGGGCGGCCGCTCGGCCTCCGAGTGGCCGGTCCGACCGACGCCCGGACGTGCCGTACCGGCGTCCGAACCCGTCCTGGCCGAACCGGTCCTGGCCGAACCCGTCCCGATCGGACCCGTCCCGGTCGGACCGGAGGCATCTGGGCATCGCCCGTCCCGGAGGGCGACCGGAGCGATCCTGCGCGGGTCGCACACCACCACTGGCGATCGATCGCCGTGGTGCTCTGAGTGAGGGTTCTTGCTCATCCGGTACCTCCCTTCCGCTCGTCGTCGACGATCTCCGCGTCGACGACGTCCTCGTCACCGGTGCCCGTGCCATCGGGCGTGCCACCGGCGGCGGTACCGTCTCCGGCGGCTCCGCCACCCTGGGCCTGCGCGTACAGGGCGGTGCCGATCTTCTGCGCCGCGGCCGCCGCCTTCTCGGTGGCGGCACGGATCTCTGCGGTGTCCTCGCCCTTGAGCTTCTCCTTGACCACCGCCAGAGCCGATTCGGTCTCGGCACGCACATCCGCGGGGATCTTGTCGGCGTTGTCCCGCAGCAGTGTCTCGGTCTGGTAGACCAGTGTCTCCGCCCGGTTGCGGGTCTCGGCAGCCTCCTTGCGCCGCTGGTCCTCCTCCGCATGCTGCTCGGCCTCGCGCACCATCCGATCGATGTCGTCCTTCGGCAGCGAGGAGCCACCGGTGACGGTCATCTTCTGTTCCTTGCCGGTGCCGAGGTCCTTGGCGGCGACGTGCATGATGCCGTTCGCGTCGATGTCGAACGCGACCTCGATCTGCGGGACGCCACGCGGGGCCGGCGGCAGGCCGGTCAGCTCGAACATTCCGAGCTTCTTGTTGTACGCCGCGATCTCACGCTCGCCCTGGAACACCTGGATCTGCACGGACGGCTGGTTGTCCTCGGCCGTCGTGAAGATCTCGGAACGCCTGGTCGGGATCGTGGTGTTGCGCTCGATGAGCTTCGTCATGATGCCGCCCTTGGTCTCGATGCCGAGGGACAGCGGGGTGACGTCGAGCAGCAGGACATCCTTGACCTCACCCTTGAGGACGCCGGCCTGGAGCGCGGCACCGATGGCGACGACCTCGTCCGGGTTCACACCCTTGTGCGGATCCTTGCCGGTGAGCTCCCTCACCAGCTCGGTCACCGCCGGCATCCGCGTCGAACCACCGACCAGAATCACATGATCGATGTCCGACACCTTGATCCCGGCATCCTTGACCGCGTTGTGGAACGGCCCCTTGCAGCGCTCCAGCAAGGGCGCCGTGAGCTGCTCGAACTGTGCGCGCGTCAGCTTCTCGTCCAGATGCAGCGGGCCCTCGGCGGAAGCCGAGATGTAGGGCAGGTTGATCGTGGTCTCGGTCGCGGCCGACAGCTCGATCTTCGCCTTCTCCGCGGCCTCCCGCAGACGCTGCAACGCCATCTTGTCCTTGGACAGGTCCACGCCATAGCCGTTCTTGAACTGCTTCACCAGGTGGTCGACGACCTGCTGGTCCCAGTCGTCACCACCGAGGTGCGTGTCCCCGTTGGTCGCCTTCACCTCCACCAGGCCCTCGCCGATCTCCAGCAGCGACACGTCGAACGTGCCGCCACCGAGGTCGAAGACGAGGATCGTCTGGTCGTTCTCCTTGTCCAGGCCGTAGGCCAGCGCCGCGGACGTCGGCTCGTTGATGATCCGCAGCACGTTCAGGCCCGCGATCCGGCCCGCCTCCTTGGTCGCGGTGCGCTGAGCATCGTTGAAGTAGGCCGGGACGGTGACCACCGCGTCCGTGACGTCCTCCCCGAGATGCGCCTCGGCGTCCCGCTTCAGCTTCTGCAGCACCCGGGCGGAGATCTCCTGCGCGGTGTACCGCTTGCCGTCGATGTCACCGGACTCGGGGAAACGCCACTGGGCGTCCCCCATGTGCCGCTTGACCGACCGCGCGGTGCGCTCGACGTTCGTCACCGCCTGCCGCTTGGCGACCTCGCCGACCAGCACCTCACCGTTCTTCGCGAAGGCGACCACCGATGGAGTGGTCCGTGCGCCCTCGGTGTTGGTGATGACCGTCGGCTCGCCGGCTTCGAGCACGGACACCACGGAGTTCGTCGTTCCCAGGTCAATGCCCACTGCCCGCGCCATCACTGCCTCCCTCATGTCATTCACGGATGGACCTGAGCCAGCTGTTGAACGAGTGGTCTGCCTGCTGCTTCACCTCCCCGGCCCGGCCGTGGGGCGTTCCGGCGCCGCCGCGCGCGGCCTCCCGCTCACTGCGCGAGGATTTCTGTGGCTCCGCAAACTCTCGGCCTGCCGGACAACGCGGTCCACGCGCTCGGCGAGACCGCGGCGCCCTTCCAGGTAGGGACGCACCTCGGCAAGCGGCCCGATGAGGCGGGCGGGGTCTTCTTCGCCGAGAACGATGTCGAGTTCGGCGATGGTGGCGCGAGCCGGCTCGGGGAGACCGTCGAGGGACGTGATCTCTCCGGTCAGGCTGCGCAGGTCCGCCGCCTTGCCCCGCGCCCAGGCCGAGACAGCGCGGTCGGCAGCCCGGCGATCGCGGACGGCCTGTATCCGTTGCTCCCCGGTGGTGCCCAGGTGCCCCGTACACAGTCGCAGGTAGCGGCGCTCGGCGGCCTGGCGGCTGCTGACGCCCAGCGGATGAGCGATATCGGCCCAGCTGGCCCCGGCCCCACGTGCCGCTTCGATGAGCCCCGGTTCCCACACCGCCAGCCGCCGGCATATGTCGCGCAACCGACGGAGAGCATCCAGCGCCTCTCCCGGCCCTGCCGCGGCACCGGCGATCTCCGCTCCGCCGGGTGCGCCGGCCCGACGCACGGCGGCGTCCACCGCGGCCAGCGCCTGCGTGGCGGCGGCAAAAGAGACCGGCGGACCGGGGAGGTCCGGCGTCTTTGAGGCTGTTCCGGTCACGGACAACCCGCCGGGTGATATGCGTTTCATCGTCGCATGACATTCCACTTGTCGTCCTTTGGATGACATTTTACAACCAGACCGCGGTTGAACCTTTGAATGTAAAAGCCCTGAATCACCAGAAGATGACCGGTCATGCTGATGCATACCAGCCCTTTGGGCGATTTCGACCGACGGGCCCGGCAACTCATCACTGCTACAGGTACCTGGTCACGGCCTTCGCTCACGCGGACGGACGCACACCGGGACGGATGACGTCCTTAGAGCCTGTCGGGTGGCCGGTTGATTACGCTGCGATGTAGTCCTCGACGGTGTTGGCTCGTGCGGTCTTGCGGTGGGATTCATGGCTCCACC
>NZ_JBEYTM010000126.1:0-5982 GCF_040643055.1 Streptomyces sp. NPDC047515 | reverse complement strand
CACCTCGACCGGATACCGGTGCCCCTTGCACGACGGCGACATGCCCTCCACGGACGACCCCCTCCACCGCGATCAGCCCGAGGATCCTCCCACCCTGTCAGCCAACGTGACAGCGCCGTCGCGACGACCCCACCGGATACTGAATTCCCTGCCCAACCACGACTTCGACGTCAACGAGGCGGCCGTTCCCTGGCAGATCCTCACCGAGGCGGGCCATGAGGTGGCTGCGGGTCGTCTGGCCGTCACGGCAGCCGTCCAACACCCACAAGGGTCACAGCAGGGCCACTTGGCCCAGGCTTGCTTCACCCGTCGGGTCGGTGCACGCTCCGGGCTGCGCCGCACAGCGTGCACAGTATGACCAGTTTGCCGGTTTTGAGTAGATGGTCGCCGGGTATCCAGAAGGCCGGAAGATCGCCGCTGTGTGAGCGCAGGAAAGGAAGTGGATCACCATGACGAGTTCAGCTGGGCTGAAGAAGGTACTGGTCACAGGAGCGGGTTCCGGCTTCGGGCATGAAGTCACCATGCGGCTGGCAAAGAAGGGATTTGACGTCGTCGCCGCAGTGGAGATCTATGCGCAGGTCCAGACGCTCAAGCGACAAGCGGCTGAGCGAGGAGTGAGCCTGCAGGTCGAGAAGCTCGATGTCACCAACGACGGCGATCGCCGGAAAGCTCTGGCGTGGAACGTTGAGATCCTGGTTAACAACGCGGGCATGGGCGAGGGGGGCTCCACTGTTGACATTCCCGCTTTCAACATCCGCAATCAGTTCGAGGTCAACGTCACCGGACCGCTTCTTCTCACTCAGGGGATCGCGAAGCAAATGGCGAAGCGGGGCACCGGAAGAATCGTCTGGGTCTCCTCTCGGGAGGGTCTGAACGTCAACCCGTTTACCGGAATCTATTCCGCCTCGAAGCATGCCGTCGAAGCCATCGCCGAAACCATGGCGTATGAACTCCAAGAATTCGGCATCGAGGTCGCCACCGTTAACCCGGGGCCGTTCCTGACGGGCTTCAACGACCGCATGTTCCAGACCTGGGAGAGTTGGGAGGACAACCCATCCGAGCGGCTCTACGACTACTCGAAGCTCGCTTTCCCTCGATCGCAGTTCGACCCCGAGGCGGTGTACGCCACGATGACCGCAGTCGCGGCCGGCGAGGTCGACAGCTATCGCAACCTGGAGCCCAAGTCGATGATCGACGAGACCAAGCATCTGCAGGAGGTTCCGTGGGATCGAAAGGTCACGGACGGTCTTGGGACTCGACCCCAGTCCATCCAGAACTCGTACGACATGGAGCCTGAGACTCCAGTCTCTGGGTGAATCCCCCCAGTCGCCGACGAGCAGATTCTGCCCGCGACCCCACTCCGAGTGTCCGGACGTCAAGGTCCGGGCGAGCCGAAGCCCTGCTCGGGGGCCAAGCCCCTGCTCGGCCCAGGACAGCCTTCGGCGGTACGCCCGCACCCAAGCCACCGCGCTGGTGAACCGGCCGCAATATCGTGAAAGGACGTCATGCCTACCAGGACCACCATCTTGCAAGACCGATTTCGCAATCGCGGTACTGCCTTCACGCTGGAGCAGCGTGCGAAGCTAGGAATCATCGGCCGGTTGCCGTCCGCGGTAGAGACTCTCGACGAGCAGGCCGCTCGCGCGTACGCCCATCTGCAAGACCAGCCCTCGGACTTGCACAAGTACATCTATCTCAATGAGGTCCATAATCAGAATCAGGTAGTGTATTACAAGCTTTTGGGTGACCACATCGCCGAACTACTGCCGATCGTGTACGACCCCACAGTTGGTGAGGCAATCCAACAGTGGTCGACCGATTTTCGCGACTCACGCGCGGTGTACCTGTCGATCGACCGACCGGAGGACGTCAGGGCCTCGTTCGAGTCACTGGGTCTGAGTGCCGGCGACGTCGACCTGATCGTGGTGTCCGACGCGCAAGAGATCCTGGGTATCGGCGACTGGGGCGTGAACGGGACCGACATCTCGATCGGCAAACTCGCCGTCTACACCGCCGCAGCCGGCATCGACCCCGACCGGGTCATCGCCGTCAACCTCGACGTCGGCACCGACAACGAGCAGCTGCTCAACAGCCCCGCCTACCTGGGCAACCGCCACGCGCGGGTGACCGGCAAACGCTACGACGACTTCGTCGCCCTATACCTCAAGGCGGCTTCCGAGCTCTTTCCCAACGCCCTGCTGCACTTCGAGGACTTCGGTCCGTCGAACGCGCGGCGGATCCTGGTCGAGAACTCCAACACCTACCGAATCTTCAATGACGACATGCAGGGCACGGGCGCGATCGTCATGGCCTCGGTGTTCTCGGCTCTGAAGGTGACGAAGGGACGCTGGGCTGAGCAGCGCCTCGTCGTCTTTGGTGCCGGCACCGCAGGTACCGGGATGGCCGATCAGATCCATGCGGCGATGTTGCGCGACGGCGCCACCGCCGACGAGGCCAAGAGGAACATCTGGCTCATCGATGTCCACGGCCTCGTGACCGACGACATGCAGGACCTGCCGGACTACCAGCAGGTGTACGCGCGCCCGAAGTCAGAGGTCAGCTCCTGGGCCGACGGCGAGATCGACCTGCTCACCACCGTCAGGCACGTCAAGCCAACCATCCTGATTGGCACCTCTACCGTGCCCAACGCGTTCACCGAGGACGTCGTCCGGGCCCTCGCACAGGGGGTGGATCGTCCGATCCTGCTGCCGCTGTCGAACCCGACCAGCCGTACGGAGGTCATGCCGTCCGACGCCGTGCCATGGTCTGACGGCCGGGCATTGATCGCCGTCGGCATCCCCGTGCCGCCGGTCGAGTACAAGGGCGTCACCTATACGATCGGCCAGGCCAACAACGCGCTGCTCTACCCAGGTCTGGGCCTTGGCGCCATCGTCTCCGGCGCGCAACACGTAACCGACAACATGCTGCTCGCCGCGGCCGAGGCCGTGGCCAGTCAGGTCGACGTGTCCAAGCCGGGCGCCTCCCTGCTTCCGTCCGTGAGCAACCTGCGAGCATCGTCAGCCACGGTTGCGATCGCCGTAGCCAAGGCCGCAGCCGCCGATGGAGTGGCGACGAAGTCGCATGACAACCTCGTCCAAGCTGTACAAGACGCGATGTGGCAGCCGGTCTACCCCGACCGACTGCCGCTCGATGCTGCAAGCAACCACTCATGAGCAAGGACAAGACGTCACACCCCGAAATGAGGGAAATTCCCGTCGGCATCGACGCGTCCGGGCAGCGTCAAGAATTCGACAGTATGGGCACAGTCGACGTTCCAGCAGATCATTACTGGGGCGCGCAGACGCAGCGCTCCCTAATCCACTTCTCGATCGGCAACGACCGTATGCCGAAGGAGGTTTACCACGCCTACGGCTACGTCAAGAAGGCCGCTGCGCTCGTCAACAACGCCGCCGGACGGCTACCCGACTGGAAGACGCAGGCGATCGTGCAGGCCGCCGAGGAGACCATCAACGGGGCGCTCGACGATCACTTCCCGCTCTACGTATGGCAGACCGGGTCGGGCACCCAGAGCAACATGAACGTCAACGAGGTCATCGCGAATCGAGCTTCGCAGCTACTCGGCGGCGAGCTCGGCACTCAAAAGCCGGTGGCGCCGAACGACGACGTCAACATGGGTCAGTCCAGCAACGACAGCTTTCCCAGCGCCATGCACATCGCCTCGGTGCAGGAGATCGACGACCACCTCCTGCCTCAGGCCAAGGAGCTTGCCACCGCACTGGAGGCCAAGGCCGACCAGTGGGAAAGAGTCGTCAAAATCGGGCGGACACACCTCGAAGACGCCGTGCCGCTGACCGTGGGGCAGGAGTGGTCCGGCTACGTCGCCCAGCTGCGCGCCTGCATCGAGGAGATTGCACACGCGAGAGAGGGCCTGTTGGCGCTAGCTCTCGGCGGCACCGCCGTCGGGACAGGACTGAACGCCCCGAAGGGCTTCAGCCGGAATATCGCAGTCCAGATCGCCGGGCTGACTGGTAAACCTTTCATCACGGCGCCGAACAAGTTCATGGCCCAGGGGTCCCTCGACCCGATGGTGCGGGCTCACGGCGCACTGCGCGGGCTGGCCGTCGCCCTGATGAAGATCGCCAACGACATGCGGTGGCTGGCGTCCGGGCCGCGAACCGGATTCGCGGAACTGCTGCTGCCACAGAATGAGCCCGGCTCCTCGATTATGCCCGGCAAGGTCAACCCGACCCAGTGCGAGGCGATCGTGATGATCGCGATCCAGGTGCTCGGCGATGACTCCGCAGTGGCGTTCGCCGGTAGCCAAGGCAACTTCGAGCTCAACGCGATGCGCCCGGTGATCATCAACAACTTCCTGCACTCCGCCCGCATTCTCGCCGACGGGATGGAGAAGTTCCGGATCTTCTCCGTCACCGGCACCAAGCTCAACCAGGACAAGATCACGCAGTACGTTAACGAGAGCTTGATGCTCGTCACGGCACTGAGCCCCGTCATCGGCTACCAGAACGCCGCGCACATCGCCGAATCCGCGCTCGCCAATGGTCAGACTCTGAAAGAATCCGCCGTGGCCAGCGGTCACGTCGACGAAAAGACGTTCGACTCGATCGTCGACCCGCTCTCGATGATCGGTGACGGGGTGTCCGGGGCCTGACCCTGTCCCGCAAGCTGCGCAAGCTCGACATCGGTCCGCGCCGCGACCGCGAGGCGGACCGCCTCGTCAAGCGCCTGAAACTCAAGTACGCCGACCTGCCCAAGGGTTGGAGGCGTCAACCGACCCGCCGCCTCCAGCCCGAGATCATCAGACTCCTCCCCAGATTGGTTTAGGAACTCAAGCAACGGCATTGGCGGGCGCTCACAGGGTGTGTCAATTTAAATTGACACACCCGGCGGACAGGTTCGGGCGGGAACAACAGCAGCGGCACGTACTACGCCAACTGCGATGCTGTCCGCGCAGCCGGCGCCGCGCCCATCCACGCCGGGGACCCCGGCTATGGACGCCATCTCGACCGGGACGGCGACGGGGTCGGTTGCGAACAGCCGTGCTGCGGCAGTAGAGCGGCTTGTCTGTGTCATGCGGGGCTGCCGTCGGGGTGGTGGTTGATCCACGCGAGGCCTCCGATGTCGAGGCGGTGGCGGGCTCGTGTGACCGCTACGTAGGCGAGTCGGGCTTCGCCGTCGTCGATGGGTCCGGGGAGTGGCTGGCCCTTGTCGTCGTGCTCGTCGCTGTCCGGCGGCGGGGTGAAGTCGTCAGCGATAGAGCTGGTCGAGGCCGCCGACGAGAAGCAGCTGAACAAGACCATCGCCCGCTACGGCCGTGTCGATCTTTTGTGCATTGATGAGCTCGGCTACATGGAACTGGACCGCCACGGAGCCGAACTTCTCTTCCAGGTTCTGACCGAGCGCGAGGAGAAGAACAGCGTCGCCATCGCCTCCAACGAGTCTTTCGGCGGCTGGACCAAGACGTTCACCGACCCCCGCCTCTGCGCGGCCATCGTCGACTGCCTCACCTTCAACGGCACCATCATCGAAACCGGCACCGACTCCTACCACCTCGCCACCACCCGAGCACGAGCCGAAGCGCCCTCCAAGGCCAGCTGACGACCGACGACCCTGTCTCAACGTTCGCCGCCCTCACGTGGGCGGCGATCCGTCACGCTGGTGCATCCGCCGCCATTCCCGGTGACTACCTGTTGTCGGAGGAAAGGCATAAAGTACGGCGCCAAGTACCTGCAGCCGTCAAGAATGTTCGTACGACCACCACTTCGCAGGCACTCTCGTTCGACACGGCTGCCGCCAGCTACGCTGCGAACCGTCCTTCATACCCGTCCGAGTTGCTCGACGCGGTCGAGGAACTCACCGGCTGCCCGTTGGAGGGCGCTCGCGTCGCCGACATCGGGGCTGGCACCGGACTAGTAGGGCTTTGTTAGGTTCTGTGGTGGGGTTCGGGGGTTGGTGCGGGTTGGCCGCATATCGAGCAGGCGCCGGTCCAGGTGGCCAGGAGGG
>NZ_JBEYTM010000125.1:0-6008 GCF_040643055.1 Streptomyces sp. NPDC047515 | reverse complement strand
TCTACGGGGCCCGGAAGATCTGGCGCGAGCTGAACCGGCAGGGGCATACCGCAGCCCGCTGCACCATCGAACGCCTGATGCGCGAACTCGGTATCAAGGGCGCGGTCCGCGGCAAACGCGTGATCACCACGATCCCCGGCGGGCAGGTCGACCGGGCTCCGGACCGTCTCGACCGCGACTTCGTCACCCAGGCCCCGAACCGGTGCTGGGTGGCGGACTTCACCCACGTGAAGACCTGGGCCGGCGTCGTCTATGCCGCGTTCGTCGTAGACACCTTCTCCCGCCGGATCGTCGGCTGGTCGGCCGCCACCGTGAAGGAGACCGTCTTCGTCCTGGACGCCCTGGAGATGGCCATCTGGCAACGCGGTCGAGACCAACGCCCCATACAGCCAGGCCAGTTGATCCATCACTCGGACGCCGGGTCGCAGTACACGAGTTTCAGGCTCGCCGAGCATCTGGAGGCTGCCGGCATCGCCGCCTCCATCGGCTCGGTCGGCGATGCCTACGACAATGCCCTGATGGAGAGCGCGATCGGCCTGTATAAAACCGAGCTGATCAAACCCGGCCCGCCCTGGAAGACGCTTTCCCAGGTCGAGCTCGCCACTGCCGAATGGGTCGACTGGTACAACCACCGCAGACTCCACGGAGAGATAGGCCACATCCCACCCGTCGAGTACGAAGCCAACTACTACATGGAACTCACGAAACCCCAGGTCAAAACCACAATCTGAGATCTCTACCGAACCCGGGGCGGTTCACCACCGCACCTAACAAAGCCCTACTACTGAACTTGATTGGGTGATGTCGGCTCGTTCGTCTGACAGCGGCTGAGTTGGGTCGGTAGCTGTGTGGTGTGAGATACGTACAGGGTGGCGGTTTGACCGATGCCAAGAGGGTGGCGAGGGAGCGGGTCCGGCTGGAGGCAGGCGGTCGTTTCGAGGGCGGGGAGAAGAACCGGGAGGTTGCTGCCGCGCTGCGGGTGAGTGAGCGGTCGGTGGAACGCTGGCGCCGTCAATGGCGGGAGCATGGTCAGGCCGGTGTCCGCTCGAAGGGTTCACCGGGGCGCCCGAGGCTGAATGAGACACAAGTAGCCCGACTTCAGCGGGAGTTGGAACGTAGACCGCTCGCTCATGGATGGGCGGACCAGCGGTGGACGCTCGCCCGGGTGAAGACGTTGATCGGGCGGCTGTTCCACGTCAGCTACACAGTGGAGGGCACGTGGCGGCTGTTGAAGCGCCATGGCTGGTCGTGGCAGCAGCCGGCCCGACGGGCGATCGAACGCGATGACGAGGCCGTCGAGTTGTGGAAGAAGGAGGTGTGGCCGTGGGTAAAAGCACCGCGACGGCCCGCGGGGCCTGGATCGTCTGCGAGGACGAGGCCAGTCAGTCGCTGAGGCCGCCACGGGGCGGTCTGCTGTTCCCAACGACTCGTCATCGTCGCGGTATAGGGCACAGCCTTATTCGTGGTCGGTGGCGAGGGCGATGTGCCGCCAGTTGTCCATTTCCTTGCGGAAGGTGTTCAGCTTGGTTTCGAAGGCTTGCAGGGTGTCGGCGCCGAGCGGGAGGCGCAGTGGCGGCTCGGGGGCGGCGGCCATCTCGACGATGGCGCGGGCGGCCTTGGCCGGGTCGCCAGGCTGGGCGTGGTTGAGGCTCGCAGCGGCTGCGCGCATCGCGCCGGCCGTGGGCGCGTAGTCGTCGATCACGTCGATGTCCGAGTTCAGGCTGGCGGGGTCGAGGAAGTCGGTGCGGAAGAAGCCCGGCTCCACGAGCGTCACGTGGATACCGAGGGAGGCCAGTTCGGTGTGGAGGGTCTCGGTGAAGCCTTCGACGGCGAACTTCGTGGAGGCGTAGATGCCCCAGCCCGGCGCGGTGGCGAAGCCAACGATGGAGCTGATGTTGATCACGTGGCCGGAGCGCTGGCGCCGTAGTACCGGCAGTACGGCGCGTTGGACGGCGAGGAGACTGAACACGTTGGTCTCGTACACCGCGCGGACCGCGGCGTCGTCGGACTCTTCGACGGCGGCGAGCAGTCCGGTGCCGGCGTTGCTGACGAGGACGTCGATCCGGCCGAACCGCTCGACCGCGTCGACGGCCGCCTTGATGCTCTGGTGGTCGGTCACGTCCAGCGGCGCGGTGAGCAGCGTGTCGCCGGCGTCGGGAAACTGCTCGCGGACGGTTTCGGCCTTCCGCGCGGTCGCGACAACCTGGTGACCGGCGGCCAGGGCAGCACGGGTGATTTCCAGGCCGAAGCCCCGGGACGCTCCAGTGATGAACCAAACGCTCATTGTCTTCTCCAGTGTCAGGCGGTGGGCAGGTCGAATTTTCAGGCAGTGGGTAGGTCGAAGGCCGCGCGGTTCTGGGCGATGAAGCTCTCGACGTCGAGGGGTTCGCTGCCGCCGATCGTCTTCACGAGGTCGTTGGTGCCGGCGAAGACGCCGTTGCGGTAGTCGACGGCGACGGCGAGCAGGTGCTGGATCAGGTGGTCCGGCGCGCCGCGCCCGCGCAGGATGGCGGCGAATTCGTCGAGTTCGATGGGGACGTAGGTGACGTCACGGTCCAGCGCCCGCGACATCTTCTCGGCGATCTCGTAGTGGTTGAGCTCCTCGGCTCCGTACAGCGGGTAGATCTGGCCGGCGTGCGGGGCGGGGTCTTCCAGGATGGCCGCGATCACCTTCGCCTGGTCGCTTTCCGCGATGGGGGCGTGGCGTCCGTCGGCGAACGGCAGGCGCAGTTCGCCGGTTCCGTCGGCCCAGGTGTCGATCAGCCATTGGGCGAAGAAGGTCGGGCGGATGTGGGTGACGGGGACCGGGGAGTGGTCCAGGACGCGTTCGGCGACCCAGTGCTGGCGTGCCGCGTTGCTGGCGGTTGTGCGGCGGGCGGAGACCTGCGACATGTTCACGATCGCCTGGACCCCGTTCTCCTCCGCCGCCTGGGCCACGTTCGCGGTGGCGTCCATCAGGCCGGGGCGGATCGGATAGGTGAAGTACAGGGCGTCGATCCCCTTGGTCGCCCGGGCCAGGGAGTCCAGGTCGAGGACGTCCCCTTCTACGACGTCCGCTCCGAGGGCGGCGAGCCGCTCTGCGCGCCCGTCGAGGCCGCGGACGAGTGCGCGGACGCTGTGCCCACGCTGGAGCAGGAGTTCGGTGGTGTGGCGACCGGTTTTGCCGGTGGCCCCGATCACCAGAAGGTTGCGTTCCATGATTGTTTCCTGTTCTTGAGAGGTCTGTCGGTGGGAGAACCCGGGAGTGTCCGGGGGTCCTTCGAGCGGATGCCACATGGGATCCAGGGCGGAGTCGTGTGATGTCCGCCGGCCGGGAGGAACGGACGGCTGCGCGCTCACCTGAAGCCGTGGAGAGACTGCGGTCAGGCCACGGTCAGGGGATGCGGCGGGCCCGGAGGGCGAGTAGCGCGATGGCGGCGGTCAGTCCGGCACCGGCCTGGACCCACCAGGCGTGGTCGAAGCCTGTGCTCGTCGCGTGGGGTGTGAGGGCGACGAGTACAGCCACCCCCACGGCGCTGCCGATCTGGCGGCTCATGTTGAGTACGGCGCTGCCGGTGGTGGCGCGTTCGGGTGTGAGGGTGCCGGCGGCGGCGAACAGCGGCGCCTGGGCCAGACCGCCCGCCAGGCCCACCAGGATCAGGCCAGGGAACATGGCGCCCCAGTAGTCGGGGGCGGTATGCACAGTCGAGATCGAGTAGGCGGCGGCGAGTGCCATGGCCAGCGTGCCTGTCACGGCGGGTGCGGTGCGTCCGAAGCGGCTCTGGAGAGGGCCGGCGTTCATGGCGAAGGCGATCGAGGCCAGGGGGCCGGGGCGATGGAGACGCCTGCGCGCAGCGGGCTGAAGTGCCAGACCTCCTGCATGAACAGGGCGGTGCTGAGCAGGACGATGGCGAAGCCGGCGGAGAACAGGAACAGGGCCAGGGTGGCGGCGGTGAACGGCCTGCTGGCGAACAGCTGCTTCTCGATCACCGGTGCCTTGGCGCGCAGGGTGCGCTCGGCGGTCGCGGCAGCGGCCAGGGCGGCCGCGGCGAACAGGGTCACGGTGCGGATGTCGGTCCAGCCCCACCCAGGACCCTGGACGGTGGCGAACACCAGCAGGCTCACGGCCAGCAACAGGGCGATGGCGGAAGCCGCGTCCGGCACAGCGGCACCCTTGGGCTGGCGCACCTCGGGCACCAGCAGCGCGCCGGCCACGAGGGGTGGCGATACCGATGGGAACGTTGATCAGGAAGATCCACCGCCAGTCGAGGGTGACGAGCAGCCCACCGACGGGCGGGCCCGCCGAGACCGCGATCGCGCCCACGCCCGCCCACAGGCCGACCACCAGGGTGTGCTGTCGCTTGGGGAAGCTCGGGTAGAGCAGGCCGAGCGAGGTCGGCACGATCATCGCCGCACCGACGGCCTGGAGGGCCCGGGCCGTGATCAGCACGCCGAGACTGGGTGCGGCGGCCGCGACGGCGGAGGTGAGGGTGAAGAGTGCCACTCCGGACAGCAGCATCTTCTTGCGTCCCCAGTGGTCCGCGATGCGGCCGGCGGGCACGAGCACGGCGGCGAAGACGATCGCGTAGGCCGACAGGACCCATGACACGCTCGCGACGCCCGCGACCGGGAACGGGTGGCCGATCCCGTCGAGGGCGACGTTGACGACGAAGAAGTCGAGCTGCGCCATGAAGGCGACGGCACCGAGCACCGCCATGATGCTCCAGCGGCGTGGGTGACCGGCCTCGGTGACGGCCTGGGCCGGAGCCGGGCTGGTGTGCGATGTCGGGGCGACCGCCTGCGGTGCAGCCTGTGTGGTCATGGTGTCCGCTCCTCCCATAAAAAGGGCTTGCTAGCCCTTTTTGTACTCGGGCCCATGGGACACCTCAAAAAATGGGTTGTCAAGCCCCTTTTTATGGTACGATCATCACCATGACCGCATCCAGCGAAGCGCTGGCTCGGAAGCTAACCGCCAAGGGCCTGGCCACACGCGAGCGCATCGTCAAGGCGGCCGCGGAACTGATCTACGAGCACGGGGCACAGAAAACCAACAACGAGCAGATCCGCGCCGCCACCGGGGTCAGCGGCTCGCAACTGACGCGCCACTTCCCCACCAAGGAGTCCCTGGTGCGCGCGGTGCTCGCCTGGCAGGCCGACAGCATCGTCGCCCGCCACCAGGCGCCCGAACTGGGCGAGCTGGACAGCTTCGCCGCCCTGCGCCGGTGGGCCGACTCGTACATCGCCTCGCGGGACATGCTGCGCGGCGGCTGCACGTTCGGCTCCCTGGCCGCCGAGGTCGTCAAGGCCGAGCCCTCCCACCGGGACGCGGTGGCCGACGGCTTCGAGCGGTGGCAAGCGCTGTTCAAGCGCGGCCTGACCAAGATGCGCGAGCGCGGCGATCTGCGGCCGGAGGCCGACCCGTCCGCGCTCGCCCACCTGCTCACCGCCGCGTTCCAGGGCGGAGCACTGCTGGACCAGGCAGCCGGCGAGTCCACACCCCTGCGTGACGCGCTGTACGGGGCCCTGGCCTACATCGAGTCATTCGCCGCAGAGAGTTGAACGGCACAGCGCTGGCCGACACTCGGCGGCAACCGATGGGATAGCACGTTGCCCTGGGGAGCCTGGAGAAGGATCCGGACGGCACACGCCCACTGCTCTACGAAACTCCAGGGACTACCGGCTGGGCCGTCGCACCCTGAACGCGAGAGCGACCGACGCAGGCCGACCGCTCCGCCGGCAATCAGCGAGTGACTGCTGGCCAGACTGTTGATCCTCCACTGGCGATTCCGGGCTCGGACCGTATTGGCGCCCGCCACTGACCGGTACCCGGCCGGTGTCGTGCGAGACAGCGATCTGCCGCACCCAGGTCTGCTTCGATGCCGGCGCCTTGACTGGGCGGCGGCCAGTTGGCTGACCGCCCTCGACTACACAAGTTGCTAGTGTCCTGCGCCAGGAATTCGATCAAGATATGCGGCGAGGCGTTCGAGGATCTCGTCGGCGCTCTTCGTCCAGGCGAAGGGGCGGGGGTT
>NZ_JBEYTM010000124.1:0-6019 GCF_040643055.1 Streptomyces sp. NPDC047515 | reverse complement strand
TGTGGTGGTGCGGAACGCTCATGCGGACTTCGCCTTCCGAGAAGTGCCGAAAGTGAGGGAGCGTTCCTGCGGTGGACTGCCGTGAGGCGGATGGCTGAAAGAGATCCGGCCGTCGGATGTCCACGACGCGATGGGCAGGCGTCGGAAGCGGGCCGGAAGGGGTAAATCGCCGGTGACGAAAGAATGTCACCGCGGTTGGCAGGGAACCTACGGCGGGTTGTGTCGATCGGTCAAGACCCGAATCCGTCGGAATCCGACGTGTCGCTGCCCGACGCTCCGTCCTCCGCGTCGTCGACCCAGCCCAGCGAGACGCTGATCCGGCGGGCCGCGTCCCGGACCTGGCCGCCCAGTTCCTGGTAGCGCCAGGCCGGCAGGCCGAGCTTGAGACCGGTGATGGAGACGGCCCCGGCGCACACCGACCGGTCGTCGAAGACCGGTGCCCCGATGCAGATGATGCCCTCGGCGTCCTCCTCGTCGTCCAGGGCGTAGCCGACCCGGGCGATGTCACGCAGATGCGACAGGAAGGTGGCCGGGTCGGTGATCGTGCGGGAGGTGCGCCGGGGCAGCCCGAACCGCTCGACGACCGCGGCGGCCTCGCTCTGTGGCACGGTGGAGAGCAGGGCCTTGCCCAGCCCCGTGCAGTGCGGCAGCTCGCGCTGGCCCATCCGCAGATCGAGCCGGACGCGCTGGTCGAGCTCGACCTGGTCCACGACGACCGCGTGGCCGTCCTCGGGCACGGCGAGCCGGGACGCCATGCCGGTGGTCCGGGTGAGCTCGCTCAGCACGGGATGGGCCACCCCGCGCAGGGAGACCTGGGAGCGGGCCCGGTCGCCGAGCCGGGCCAGGCTCATGCCGAGCCGGTAGCGACGGTTCATGCCCTCGCCGTCGTCCGAGACGAGGCCGTAGGCGCGCAGGGTCTGGAGCATGCCGAAGGCGGCGCTCTTGGAGATCGAGCAGGCCTGGCCGACCTCCGTGACGCTCAGGCCGTTGCCCTGCGTGGGGGCGGCGAGCGCTTCGAGGATGTCCGCTGCCCTGGCCACGCTCTTGACCCAGTACTTCGGTTCTTCTGTGGCAGAGCTGTTCGTCATAGCAGAACAGCGTAGTGCCTCCGGGGAGGCCGTGAGGCGCTTTCGTCGTGAAATAGACGCGACAGCGGGCCTTTCGGTGCCAGGAAGGGGGTTGACCGGCCTCGGCGCCGCACGTAATATCCAGGCACTGTTCTGCTCTACAGAACAGTGTTCGGAAAAACCGAGACGCACCACCCAAGCACCACGGATCACCTCTTCCTGCGGCGACTGCCGGGCGGATGGCGCCAGGGGCTCACGGGCCGGGCAGGGCCTGCGAAAACCGACGACTTTCGACGCAAGGAGCAAGCGATATGAGTTCAGGCCCGGTAGGCAACGAATCCGGAGCCCGACTCGCCGAGCGCGCCCGCCAGGTCGTACCCGGCGGCGTGAACAGCGGTCAGCGCAGCGTTCCCGGACTGACCGACCTGGTCGTCACCGGGACCGACGGCGCACGGTTCCGTACCGCCGACGGACGCGAGTACACCGACTTCCACTCGGCGTTCGGCCCGCCGCTGCTCGGTCACAACGACCCCGACGTGGCCCGCGCCACCGCCGAGGCCGGCGCCACCCTCGGCCACATGGGCGTCGGCGTCACCGAGGGTGAGGTCCTCCTCGCCGAACAGCTCACCGAGCTGATCCCGTCGATCGAGAAGGTGCTGCTCACCAGCACCGGCAGCGAGGCCACGTTCCACGCGCTGCGCGTCTCCCGCGCCGCCACCGGTCGCCGCCTGGTCGTCAAGTTCCAGGGCTGCTACCACGGCTGGCACGATGCGGTCAGTCTCAATGTCATCTCCGCCCCCGAGAAGGTCGGCGGCCACGACCCGATCTCGACCGGCATCCTGCCCGAGGTCCTCGAAGCCACGCTCGTCCTGCCCTTCAACGACAGCGAGGCCGTCCGTCGCACCTTCGCCGAGCACGGCGCCGACATCGCCGCCGTCATCGTCGAGCCCGTTCCGCACAACGTCGGCGCGCTCCTGCCGTACCAGGAGTTCCTCACCACGCTGCGCGAGGAGACCACGAAGGCCGGCAGCGTCCTGATCTTCGACGAGGTCATCACCGGCTTCCGCCACGACATCGGCGGCTGGCAGAAGATCTCCGGCGTCACCCCCGACCTCACCACCCTCGGCAAGGCCATCGCCAACGGCGCCCCCGTCGGCGCGATCGGCGGCCGCGCCGACCTGATGGACCTCTTCTCCACCCGTCCCGGCGCCCCCGCCTTCTTCGCCGGTACCTACAACGGTCACCCGTCGGTCGTCGCCGCCGCCCTCGCCACCCTGCGCAAGCTCCGCGAGGAACCGGTCCACGAGCACGTCTTCCGGCTCGGCGAGCGCGTCCGCACCGAACTGACCGGGCTGTACGAGCGCCTCGGCGTCCCCGCGGTCGTCACCGGTTACGGCTCCGTCTTCGTCAGCTACTTCATGCCGGGCGAGACCCCCCGTACCTATGCGGACCTGCTGAACAACGACGCCTCCCTGTTCGTCGGCTACCGCCGGGGGCTCCTCGACCACGGCCTGTTCGAGCTGCCGCTCAACCTCAAGCGCAGCCACATCAGCTACGCCCACACCGATGCCGACGTGGACCGCCTGATCGAGGGCACCGAGGCCGCGGTCAAGGCCGTCCTCGCCGACGGCGGCGCCCGCGACCTGGAGAACACCTCCACCATGGGCGGAGCGACCCGCTGATGCTGACCGTCAACCGCACCCGTCCCGCGGGCCCCGCCGGACGCATCACCCGCGTCGAGACCCTGATGCTCGGTACCTCCTGGCGCGACTTCGGCTACGTCCGGGTCCACACCGACGAGGGCCTGAGCGGCATCGGCGAGATCACCCACCCCTACCGGGTCCGCGAGGTCTGCGCGCTCACCGAGGCACTGGCGCAGCGCCATCTCATCGGCGCCGACCCCTTCGACATCGAGGAGCTCTGGCTCCGCGTCTACCAGGGCGACTTCCTGCGCGGCGGCGACATGGGCGGCGTCGCCCTGTCCGGCCTCGACCAGGCGATGTACGACCTGATGGGCAAGGCGCTCGGCGTCCCCGCGTACCGGCTGACCGGCGGCGCCTGCCGCGACAGCGTACGGGTGTACGCCAACGGCTGGTACACCGGCGAACGCGAGCCCGAGACCTTCGCCGCCAAGGCGAAGGAGACCGTGGCGAAGGGTTTCACCGCCCTGAAGTTCGACCCGTTCGGCCCCGGACTCCACGAGCTGGAACGCGCCGAACTGCGTCGCTCCATCGACCTCGTGGCCGCCGTCCGCGAAGCCATCGGGCCGGACGTCGACCTGTTCATCGAGGGCCACGCGCGGTTCGCCATGCCGACCGCCGCCCGTCTCGTACGAGAACTGGAACCGTTCGACATCGGCTGGTTCGAGGAGCCGATGCCCTGGACCCACATCGAGCGCTATGCGGAGCTGCGGCAGCGCGCCGCTTTCCCGATCTCCGGCGGCGAGCACTTCCACAACCGCTACGAGTACAAGCAGCTCTTCGCCACCGACGCGGTCGACATCATCCAGCCCGACCTCTCGATGGCCGGCGGCTTCACCGAGGTCAGGAAGCTCGCCGCGATCGCCGATACCCACGGCATGCTCGTGGCCCCGCACAACTCCAACTCGCCGCTCTGCACCACCGTCTCGGTGCACGCGACGCTCGGAATCCCCAACTTCAAGATCCTCGAAACCTTCGACGGACTCCTGGAGGACTACGTCTTCGACGCCCTCAAGGGCACCCTCCCGATCGTCGACGGCCACATCGGTCTGCCGACCGCCCCGGGGCTCGGCGTCGAGCTCGTCGACGAGGTCTTCGAGGAACACCCGCCCAGCCACCGCTTCTGGAACATGTTCGCGGACGGCTGGGAGAAGCGGAACCGGACATGATCGTCGACGTCCACTCGCACCTCTTCCGGCACAGCCACGACTTCACCGACCCGTTCAAGTCGGACTCCGCCCGTGCCCACGCGGGCGAGGTCGACCTCACGGTGAAGTGGGAGGAGTACGCCGCCACGGCACCCGAGGGCACCCGCACGATCGTCGTGGGCGGCAAGGCGCGGCGCAGCGGACTCTGGGTCGACGACGCGGCCGTCGCCTCGTACGTCGGACAGCACCCCGACCGGCTCATCGGCTACCTCTCCCTCGACCCCACCCAGCCCGGCTGGCAGGACGAACTCCGCCACGGCCACCAGGAACTGGGTCTGCGCGGCATCAAACTGATGCCGATGTACGCGGGCTTCGACCCGGCCGCCGAGGAGTACGACGAGCTGTACGGCTACGCCGAACGGCACGGACTCCCGCTCCTGGTGCACACCGGCACGACGTTCGTGTCGAAGGCGCCCCTGGAGTGGGCGATGCCCCGCCACCTGGACGCGGTCGCCATCCGCCACCCCGAACTGCGGATGGTCCTCGCCCACCTCGGCCACCCCTTCGAGGGCGAGTGCATCGCGGTGATCCGCAAGCACTCGCACGTGTACGCGGACATCAGCGCCCTGCACTACCGGCCCTTCCAGCTCTGGCACAGCCTCCGGCTCGTCCAGGACTACGGGGTCTTCGACAAGCTGATGTTCGGCAGCGACTACCCGTTCACGACGGTCGACGACTCGGTGAAGGGGCTGCGGGAGATCGCCCGCATCCCCGGCATCCCCGGACTGCCGCCGCTCGACGCGGACGCGGTGGAGGAGATCATCCACCGGCCGTCGCTGGACCTGCTGGGGCTGAGCGGCTGACCCGGCCGTTCCCCACGAACCTGTCGGCCGGCGTCCGGAGCAACCCCCTGTCCGAGGGCCCCGGCCGGCAGCCGGGCCGCCGCGCTCCCACCCCAGTGTCCCTGCGCGGCGGCCCGGACCTCTCCGGCGGATCAGGGCCGGAATCACCGCACCCCTCTTTCGTACCTCTCCGCCTGGAGGAACCCCGCCATGACCGCAGCCGTCCCGCCCCGCGGAACCGACCGCTTCGACCTGACCGGCCGCACCGCGGTCGTGACCGGGGCCGCTCGGGGCCTCGGCCGGTCCTTTGCCGTCGGGCTCGCCGAGGCGGGCGCCGATCTGGTCCTCGTCGACCTGCCCGGTGCCGACGGCGTCGCCGAGACCGCGGCGGCCGTCGAGGCGCTGGGCCGCAGGGTCCGCACCTACGGCCAGGACCTCGCGGACATCGACGCGCTGCCCGGCTTCGTCGATGCCGTACGCGCCGAGGCCGGACCGCTGCACATCCTGGTCAACAACGCGGGAACGGCGGCGCTGGAACGCTTCAACGAGATCACCCCCGCGAGCTGGTCGCACATCATGCGGGTCAACGTCGACGCGGTCTTCTTCCTCAGCCAGCGCATCGCCGAACACATGACGGCGGATGCTGTCGCCGGCCGCATCATCACCATCACCTCGAAGAACGCCCTGGTGGCGGAGGCGGGTCTGGCCCACTACAACGCCTCCAAGGCCGCCGCCCAACTGCTCACCGAGACCCTGGCGGTCGAACTCGCCCCGCACGGCATCACCGCCAACACCCTCGCGCCCGGCATGGTCGAGACCCCGATCGACGGAGAGTTCCCCTTCGACCGGGAAGCCTTCGAATCCGCCTACCGCGAGCGCATCCCGCTGGGCAGGTACGCACAGCCGGACGAATGCGTGGGCGCGCTGTTGCTGCTCGCCTCGGACGCCGGGGCGTATCTCACCGGGGCACGGATCGTCGTCGACGGGGGAGTGCTGGCCGACCAGATGCCGCGCATGCGCTTCATGCCGCCGTACCGCAACACGATCTGACCTCCGCGCTTCGTCCCGCCGTACCGCGCCGCCGTCCGACGTCCGCGCTTCGTCCCGCCGTACCGCGCCGCCGTCCGACGTCCGCGCTTCGTCCCGCCGTACCGCAACACGATCCGACCGCGACCGACCGGCAGTCGGTCCTCATCGAGCACGCATCGACACAGCGAGGAGCACCTCCGCCATGTCCGTCAATGCATCGTCCTCCGCCCCGT
>NZ_JBEYTM010000123.1:0-6119 GCF_040643055.1 Streptomyces sp. NPDC047515 | reverse complement strand
CGTCAACGTCCTCTGGGCCCTCCTGCGCGACGGACGCTGCTATGAGCTCACGCCACCCGTCACCCTAGCCGCTTGACAAACAGCATTAGGAATCGCTGCGACAGATCAACGAACGCCCGATACGCGCATCCTTCCGGCCAGGTGCCACACCCCGATCATGTGCGATTAATGCGCGATTGAACGCGCGAATCATTGCGCGATTGGGGTATGCTGTCTATCGGAGGTGACCTCTGTGTCCACTGAGAATGAGCTGTTCCGCGCCGTCGATGCGCTGCTGGAGCAAGTCGCGCAGGATGATCTGCCAGCCCCTGCGGAGCGCAAGCGTCTGCGGGAGGCGGCGGGCTTGAGTCAGGCGCAGATCGCCACGGCGCTGGACGCCCGCCGGGAAGCGGTGGGGAACTGGGAGACTGGGCGGACCGAGCCGCGGCCGCCGAAGCGCGCCGCGTACGTCCGTCTCCTGGAGGGCCTCGCCCAGCGGTTCCCCGCCCCGGCCGCCGACGCGCCCGCCGCTGCCCCGGCCCCCGCGGTCCCGGAGGCGTTCACCGGCCTGGCCCCGGAGCCAGTCCCGGAGCCGGCCCCGGCGCCCGCCGCTGTCCCGCCGTCCCGCCCGAAGGCGGCGGCGAGCGACACCACCAGGCCGTCGACGTCGTCGCGGCGCCCGGGTGCGAAGAAGGCGGTGCCGAAGAGGACCACGGCGGCCGCCGCTGTCGACCCGCGGTTCGAGAACGGGCCGCTCGCTGTGATCGACTGCGAGGACGGGCAGGTGTCGGCGTACTGCGTCGGCGGCCTGGTCCTGGACGTGCCCGCCAAGACGATTCCGGCGCTGGTCGACTGGACGCTGACCGAGGCCCGGCTCGGGCAGGCCCGGCTGCACCGCAACGGCCGTGACGCCGACCCGATCCTCGTCCTCACCCCGGCCGCGTTGGAGCGCTACAGCCTGCCCGCCACCCTGTCGGAGGAGGAGCGGCGCCACGGACGGCTCCCGGCCGGCCACAAGGTGGTCAAGCAGATCGAGCGGGCCGGGCTCCAGCTCACCCAGCGCGGGTTCGGCCCATGGGCCCGCGTCTACCGCGAGCCCGAGGGCTCCAAGCGCCGCTGCGTCCAGCTGTGCATCCTGCCGTGGAACGCGCTGGACGCCCGGGAGTGGGACCGCAAGGACGACCCGCAGCTGCCGACGATGCACCCGGCCGACCTCGCCCGCTACCTCGGCCTGTACGCGGCTCGGGTGATGACGCCGCGCGGCACCACCGCGACGACCGGCCTGGAACTGATGACCGCGCTGCGCCCGCCGACCCGCGCGGAGAAGGACCCGGCCACCGGAGAGTTCAAGCGGGCCTTCAACACCGACGCCCTCACCGCCCTGTATCCCGTGGTGGAGTGCGAGGTCCCCGACGAACACCCAAAGCTGAAGGACAAGTTCGCCCGGCACCACCTGCGCACCCCGGCAGAGATGCTGATGGAGGAGCCCTACGACTGGTGCCGACCGCTGACCGACGAGGAGTGCATGAACCAGTTCCTGGTCACGGTCGATATCAACATGTCGTTCGCCGCGGCCGCGAACGGACTCACGGTCGGGCTGAACGGGCCGACCCACCTGGAGAACAACCCGAAGTTCGACGCGTCGCTGCCCGGCTCGTGGCTCGTGGACCTCTCGCACGTCGACCTGTCCCGCGTTCAGATCAACGGCCGCACCGTCGACGGCGACCGGCTGCCCTCGCCGTTCACGCCGAAGGGCGACCGTCCGACCGGCCCGGCCTGGTATGCCACGCCCACCGTGCAGTACGCGGTGGAGCTCGGCTTCGACGTCGCGCCGATCGAGGCGCACGTGCGCACCCAGACCGGCCGCTACCTGGACCCCTGGTACAAGCGGCTGCGCGACGCCTACATCGCGACCATGGCCGACCTGGGCGTCACCACCGACCTGTCGGGAGCCGAGTTCCTGGGGGCGATGACCCGCTCCAAGCAGGTCGACCCGACGATGTCGCTGCTGGCCACCGCGATCAAGGCGACCGCGAAGGGCGGCATCGGCAAGCTGCGCCAGCGCAGCCGGGGCCAAGTGCCGTACTACGAGGAGTACCCGGCGCTCAAGCGGGAGACGTGGCGTCCCGACATCCGGGCCGCCGTGCTCGCGACGCAGCGCGTCGGCCTGCACCGCAAGCTGATGAAGACGGCGGCTGCCGCCGGCCTGTACCCGGTCGCGATCGGCACCGACGCGATCGTCTACCCCTCGCCCGGCCCGTCCCCGCTGGACGTCCTGCCGCACACGCCCGAGGGCAAGCCGGTGCCGGGCACGTTCCGGCTCGGAATCTCGCCCGGGATGGTCAAGCACCAGGGCACCCAGACCGTCCTGTGGGCAGAAAAGCAGTTCGAGGAACGCGGCGGCGTCTTCAACATCGCCAACCTCATCAAGACCGACCAGAGCGCCGGAGAAGGGGAGTAACCGATGGTCGACTCGCTCGGGGACAGTCTGGACCGCGCGCTGGAGGGGGCGTTCACCCGCCGCATCCCCCAGAGCGCCCAGGCGCAGATGAAGTACCTGGTCAAGCAGCTCAAGGGCACCAAGGCCGCCGCCCAGGCGCTCGGGATCTCCCAGCGCACCGTGGAGCGGTACATCTCGGGCAAGCTCAAGCGGCCCCGCCAGGACCTGCGCGGCCGCCTGGAGCGCGAGGTCAAGAAGCGGTGGCAGCCGCAGATCCGCGCGAAGGCGAGGAAGAAGGCGGCGTCCACGGACGGCCTGGTCGTCTCCACCCGCGCCCGCTTCGGGTTCACCGCCGCCTCGGGCACGACCGACGACGCCCGGATCCGCGACATCATCCAGGCCCTGCCGCCCGAGTGGGCCGACCGCCTGTTCACCGCCCGCGAGCAGGGCGCCAACGAGCGGCAGCTCCAGCAGATCGCGGCCGACGGCCTCGCGCAGATGTACTTCCGCGCCAACAACAGCCGCGCGCACGGCCTCGGAGTGGAGTTCACCGACGTGGAGCAAATCCAGATCGACCTGTGATTACCCACGCACGCCAAGGGGGCCCGAACCGTGCCGGTTCGGGCCCCTTCACATGCCGCCAGGTCAGCCCGCGGCGACCTGCCGGTAGTCCTCGTACGTCGCGGCCTGCACAATCTCCATCCGGGCGAGCACTCTCGCACCGTCGTCCTGCTTCGTCGCGCCGCTGGCGAACTCCAGCAGCACCCGTGCCTCATCCCGGTCCTGGCCGTCCTGGATGAGCGGTTTCGTAGGTGCGGCTACTCCTTGCCGTGTTCCAGACGTCGGCGGGCCTCCTCTCGCCGGGCCGCGGCCTCGTACGCGGTGGAAGTTGTACTCCTCGCCGCCGCTGACGATCGTGACGTCGCAGCCGCACCCGAAACCGTCGTCGGAGTCCTCATACGCGCCGTCCTCGTGATAGGTGTTCAGCGTCACCGCCCCGTCGTGCTGCTCGGCAAGCAGGGCCGCCACGTCCCCCACGGTCTGGTGGGCATCAGCGGGCACCGGAGCGGAGCTGGGGGCGGCGTTCAGGGCGTGCACTGTGGTGGAGGCGTGCCGGGCAACCAGGCCGTGGATCGTCTCGGACACCGACCGCAGCGTCGCCAGGCCGTCGCTCAGGTTCGCCAGCTGCCCAGCGCCGGCCGGGGCGGGCAGCTTGGCCTCGCCACGCTCGACGATCCGGCCGACCGCGCGCACGAGTTCCTGGAGGGCGTCGGCGCTCCTGTCCGCGTTCAGCGGCATCTCACCCCACTTCAGGCCCCGCCGCCACCTGATGACCGCCACCGAATACCGCACCGAGATGACCACCCGCTTCGCCGTCTGGGACCAGATCACCGGCGTCGCCGGCCTGCCTGCCGCAGCGTGATGCAGGCCCCCGCCCGACCCCTCCACGCCCTGACGCGCCCTCAACCGATCAACACCCCACCAACGTGACAACGCCTCTCGAAGAGGTAACTGCGGGCGACCCGGTAGCGGGTGCCGACTCCGGGCGCGGTCAGCGTGCGGCGGCACAGGGCGATCCACTCGCTTTCGGGCAGCAAGACGGTGTAGTCCAGGCGTCGCCGCCGGCCGTAGTCGATCGGAACCTTGTGGTTGTCGAGGTAGGTCGCGAGCTGGATCAGGGCGAGTTGGATGTCCTCGTAGTGAGCGTCGTCGCGCAGTGCCTGGAGCACGTGCGTCAGGTTGGGCTGGTTGATGAGGTTGCCGACCTTCTTGACCGCGTCGGGGAGTTCGAGGCGGCTGTTCACCAGCATCAGGCTGGACGAGAGTGCGGCGGCGAGGTTCTCGCGGACCTGCGGGACGGGGTTGAGACGTACGGCCCACAATGGCCAGATGAGGCTGGGGATCTTGCGGGCCCGGGCGGTCAGCTGCGAGGGCGTGGTGGTCGGGAGCGACGGCGCGGGCAGCGCGGTGCGGTAGCGCAGGGCAGAGTTGGGCCACAGAGTCGGCGCAACGGTCTTGAGGTGGACGGCCTCGAGCACAGGGCTGTTGCTGCGGCCCCAGTTCCGGGTCACCGTGGGGCTGGCCCAGTAGCCGCGCTCCACGATCGCGTCGAGCAAGTCCTTCATGCGCGGAGCGGCCCGGCGGCAGTCGGCCTGCCCAAGGATGCTCCAGGCGGCGACAGCCCCCGCGGCCGTGGTCTCCGCATAGGCGGGGGCCGCACGACCGGGATCGAGGGGCGCGCGCCGCTGGGTGCCTGTCAGGGCGCTGTTGTGCTCCCGGGCGCGGAAGTGAGCGTCCACGAGTTCCTCGCGCCCCACCGCCGGGGCCACCGAGTCTGCTGCCCGTGGTGGCCGGCGGTCGCCCTGGACGCCGTAGACGGGGGCTGGGTGCTGGAAGTGCCGCAGGTCCCGGCCCCGGCCGGAGCCGAGCTCACGGACTGGTTCGCGTGGCTGGGCACCGGCCTGTCGCTGAGGATCGAGCGGGCCCACGCCTCGGGCCGCGGCGGCGACGGCATGGTCTGCCTCACTACCGGCGCGCTCACCCAGCTCGGGCTCCCGGCCGCGCTGCCGACGAGGGAGAAGGCCCTGGCCGGGCTGCAGGCCAGGCTGGCGAAGGCCGCCGCGTCGGTGGGGATGGAGGTCTCCGACACGATCGGCCCGACGTTCCACGCCTTTCGCCGCAAGGGCTCCGCGGGCGGCCCCCGCACATCTCTACCTGGTCGCACCGTGGCTGGGACAGGGCGACGCCCGCCAGCAGGATGTCAGCGCGCTGGCCAGGAGAGCACACCACTCCAGCGGCCGCGGCGATCTGCACGGCGGTCGTTCCAGCACTGGTCGTACTCCGGTTTCCCGGCTTTCGTCGCCAGGACTGATCCGGCGGCTGGTGGCGGGTGGGTTGGATCGCCGGTAGAGGAGAGAGCGCTGCTGCTGGGCGTGCGGGCCTGGGCTGGCGCCAGGATCAGCACCCCGGCGCCCGGCATTGCGAAAAGGTAAGGGAATTTCCTCACGGGAGTGCAATGACCGATGCGCTGGAATGGCGCCCGTCGCCACGACACTCTCCCCTCCTCACCGACGAGAGCGCGGCGACCCCTTTCCCGTTGCCGGTCCGCACAGGCGGGCCGACTTGCTCTTGGAGGCATTCATGAATCGATCTGCGCGCTGGCACCGCGGCCTGGCCGCAGGGGCGGTCGCTCTTGTCCTGGGAACCACAGCGGCAGCGTGCGGCGGGCACCAGGACAAGTCGGCGGGCGGCGGGGGCTCGGCGGACGCGGCGACGGGGGTGAAGTACGCGGCGTGCATGCGTAAGCAGGGCGTTCAGGTCGAGGATCCGAAGCCGGGTGACGTCCCGAGGATCCCGGAGGGCGTCTCTCAGGACCTCCTGAACAAGGCGGCGAAGGTGTGCGGACAGGCCTCCGGATCGGCCGCGGGCCGCGCCGGTGACGGCGGCCAGGCCCAGGACCCCAAGGTGCAGGCACTCAGCCTCGAGTTGCAGAAGTGCATGCGCGACAACGGCTGGACCGCGCCGCAGGAGCAGAACGGATCGGCGTCCATCGATGCGGGCGACCCCGCGTACCGACAGGCGAGGAAGGCCTGCGAGTCGATCACTGAGGCTCCGCCAAGCTCGTTTCCGCAGTTCAGCGGGGCTGGTGTGATGCGTCGGTGAGGTCCTCACGCTGGCAGGTGGAGTGATCGTTAGCACG
>NZ_JBEYTM010000122.1:0-6202 GCF_040643055.1 Streptomyces sp. NPDC047515 | reverse complement strand
CCCGCCTCCTCGATCACCGCGTCAACCACATCCGCGGGAAACACCCGAGTCAGCAACCCCACAGACACCAAATCCGACAACCGGACATCAGAAGACGGCTTCGCCCAACCAGAACGCGGCATCCCCTCACGATAGCCCAGAAGGGCTTAACTGAACGGCATTGACCCTGATCCGCACCCACTGCCGCACCGGGAAGGACGACCGGAAGAACTATTCCGGCAAACATAAGGCCCATGGGCTGCTGTTTCTCGCGCTCACCGACGGCGACCCGGTGATCATCACCGGCCGCAAGGCCACCCGCAACCACAAGCTGACCGCCGCCGAGAAGGAAGCGAACCGCCTGGTCAGCCGCGAACGCGCCGCCAACGAACACGGCTTCGCGAACCTCAAGTCATGGCGGAACCTGACCAAACTCCGCACGGACACCCGGCAGGCGACCACACTCCTGCGGGCCCTGCTCGTCCTGACGAACAGCGAAGTACAGCGATGACGGACGATCTCGCCCCGACGATCACCCCGCCTGCCAGCGCGAGGACCTCACCGGAACATCACACCAGCCCCACTGACCTGCGAAAACGAGCTTGGCGGAGCCTCATTGGCGAGGATGGGGCCCGGGCCGGTGGCTTGATCGGTCTGCGAGTCTTGATCGCTGCCGAGCGTGCTGATTGGCTGGCCGACATGACTGAGCTCGGCCCCATCGCCTGGCCCCCCGCACCGATCAGGACCGAGAGGCTCGTACTCCGTGAGCCCGAGGCCCGGGACCGTGCGGCGTTCATCGAACTGCTCGCCTCGCCAGAGGTGCACACCTACCTCGGTGGCCCCCGCCCGCGTGAAGAGCTTGAGCGCGGGCTGCCCGCGGTGCCTGAGCGGTGGCCCGGGAGTTTCGTCGTTGATCTCGACGGGGAGATGATCGGCCAGATCCTGCTCAGGAGAGCACCGGAGCACAGTCGCCCGGCTGCTGCGCAGAAGGTCGATCTCGGCTACATGTTCCTGCCGCGAGCGTGGGGATTCGGATACGCCGCCGAGGCGTGCGCGGCGGCACTCGACTGGTTCGACGGCGTCCTTCCCGGCGAGCCGGTAGTGCTCCACACCCAGACTGCCAACGTCGGCTCGATGCGCCTCGCGGCGAAGCTGGGATTCATAGAGGTAGAGCGGTTCCATGCCTGGGACGCCGAGCAATGGCTCGGCATGCGGTCCCCCGTGATGCCCTCTGATTGAGCTCGTGCTCGACAGGCCCTGTGGTCTCGTCCTGACCGCGCAGCGGTCAGGACGAAACGAGGCGGTGCAACTACGAGCCGGGCTCGGGGGCCGGGCGCAAGGCCACCACTGGGGCTCGCTTATGCCCCGACTGGCCGCGGAGCTGGTGGTTCTCAACGGTGAGGACGTTCACCAGGCGGGCGAATGTCTCGATCTCGGCCTGCTGTCGCTTGTTCTCCTCGATCAGCTCGGCCAGTCGCTCCTTGGTCTCCCGGAGTTGAGTTACGTGGGTGTCGGTGCGGGCGATGTTCGCGCAGTTGGCCTTGCAACGGTCCAGGCTGGGGGCCTCGCTCTTCGCGTTGCGGCCGGGATGGCGGAGCGCTTTGGCCCGGTCGTAGTTGCAGAACAGAAATGCCTCCTTGTTCTCGAAGACGTTCAGGGTCGGGTCGGCCAGCAGGTCGTTGGCCTGACGAACGGAGGTGATGAGACCGCCGAAGCGGTGGTGTTCCTGGGCGGCGGCGTTGATCAGACGCCTCGCGGCGGGGCCCGAGACGCCCTCGCCGTCCTGGATGGCCTCGTGGACCTGGCGGAGTTGCTCGGCGACGTTGCGGGCGGTTTCGAAGTCGAGCAGGTCGTGGATGCCGCCGCGCGAGCGCGATTAACGGTGGAGTCGGGTAGTTGGAACTGTCCGAATGGGTTGGTCAGCCGTGCTGCTTCGGGGCCCGCTGGATGGCAATCCGTCCTGGTTCTCACAGGGCCGTGGGGTAGATGCGTACTGCGTGTAGGGCCGACGCGCGCAAGAGCCGCGTGCAGGTTATCGTCGTAGACGAAGAGCAGAGTTCCGCGCGGTCCTCGACTGTTGGACGGGCGGGCGGGAGGGTATGGCAGCGCGCTTCAAGACCGAAGGCGATGCCCGGCGATGCCCGCCCTCTTTGGCGCGCTGCCCGGCACCGCTGCTGCCGTTTTTCGCCGCAGCCTCGATCCTAAGCAAGCGCCTAACTGGCAGGCGCCGGCCAGACCTCCGCGCCAAGTCCGCAGCGGAGTCCCCCAGTCGCCACGCAGACAGCCGCGACTAGAAATCCAGGGAGTCTCATGACTACGACAGTCAGCATGGAGTGGGGTGCCCAATACTCCTGGGTCGGTCGCAACACGAACGGCCTGCTCGAGGTCTTCGTCCGCGCCCCTTCCGGCGCGCTGGGGCATATCTGGCAGACCGAGCCCGGCAACGGTTGGTCGGGTTGGCAATCCCTCGGCGGCAGCCTGGCAGGTGACCCGGTCGTCGTCCCGAACGCCGATGGCCGGCTGGAGGTCTTCGCCCACGGTACCGACGGCACCCTCGACCATATCTGGCAGATTGCCCCCGCTAGCGCATGGTCGGGTTGGGAGTCGCTCGGCGGTAGTCCGGTGAGTGACCCGGCGGTCGCCCGGAACGCCGATGGTCGGCTGGAGGTCTTCGTTGTCTGGGGCGGTTTGATTTGGCACATCTGGCAGACCAAGCCCGGCAACGGATGGTCGCATTGGGACGACCTGATGTTGGACCCGGTTGGCACCCCGGCAGCCGGCCAGGACGCGGACGGCCGGCTGGAGGTCTTCGCGCGCAACCCCCAGGGCGCCTTGCAGCACGAATGGCAGACCCACGTCGGTGGGTGGTCGTCTCTGGGATGGCTCAACACCCCCAGCCTGGCAGGTAGGCCGGTGGTGTCCCAGAACGCCGATGGCCGGCTGGAGGTCTTCGCCCGCGGCACCGACGGCACCGTTGGCCACGTCTGGCAAACCGCTCCCAACAACGGATGGTCGGAATGGCAATCGCTCGGCGGCAGCTCGACAGGCAACCCGGGCGTCGCCCAGAACGCCGATGGCCGGCTGGAGGTCTTCGCCGCCGCCCCCGACGGGGCCCTTCAACACATTTGGATGACCGCACCCGGCGACGGATGGTCAGGGTGGGCAACGCTCGGAGGCAGCCTGGCAGGTGACCCGGCCGTCGCTCAGAACGCCGACGGCCGACTGGAGGTCTTCGCCCCCTTCACCGACGGCACCCTTCAGCACATCTGGGAACAGCCAGACTCCACCGGCGGATGGTCGGATTGGGAGTCGCTCGGCAGACCCCGATGATTCACCCGTCGCGGTGGTAGCGGCCACCTCTGACGCGGCGTCACTCCACTCGGGCCCCGTCGGAGCCTGCCCGACCACCAGCCACGGCTCCCCCGTGTCGCTTTGACGCCTCCCGGTGTCAGGGCGCGCTCGGCACAGGAAGGCTTCCGGCGATGATCCCATAGAGCGACGCCGGGGGCACCGGCGTCAGAAGATGCCGTTGAGGCCCCACCAGTCCATGAGGCTTCGCCATCTTCGAACGTGCTGGTCGGAGGGCCTGGTGTGACGGTTCTCCGGGGTGCTCGTGCTGGTCGTGGGCGGGAGTCTGCTGTCTTGATCGTCTGACAGGGCCAGCCGGGACGGTTTCGCCGGTTCCTTCGCATCGCGGGCCCGGTGCCGCCTACGGTCCGGTCCATGGTGGAGTCCGAGATCGCGGAACGGATCGCCGCGCGGCGCGCGGAGTTGGACGAACTGGAAGACCGGCTGGTCAAGCAGCTGGAGGAGGTGCGGTCCGAGCGCGACGAGCTCGCGGTGGCCGAAAGGGTCTGGCAGCGGATGGCCGAACAGCTCGCCGTGGAGAGCGCGGCGGCCGAGCCAGCCGCGGCGCAGGTGGCAGGCCGAGCGGTGCTGCTGGTCCCGCACCGTGGGCCCGGCGTGGACCAGGACGCGCTGCCGCCGGACTATCAGCGGATCCTGGCCATCGTGCGCGACGCGGGCGGCCCGGTTGCGACCAAGCAGGTCGGCGAGGCGCTGGGGCTGGAGGTCGCGGTGCGGGGAAGGCTGGAGCCGCTGCGCGGGAAGCTGTCCAAGCTCGCCGGGCGCGGCTGGCTGCGCAAGCTGCCCGACGGCCGCTACACCGCACGCCTGTGACCGGTCCCGCCGCGCGGGGCGGAGCGTAACTGCGGTGCCCGCGACGGTCGTTGAGATTGTGTGACCAAAGCCAACGCGCCCGCCGAGGGCGTCTCCCTTGTCTACCAGTGCAGGCTGAACCTGTCCACGAGCTGGCGATGCTGCGGCACGACCAGCGCCTGCTCGACCTGGCCGGTGGCAACAACGTGCCTGAGTCCACCCTGCGGCGCTGGCGCGACGAGATGATCGGCCTGCTCGCCGCGAAGGCCCCGCGCCTGGACCGGGCGCTTCGCCAGATAGCCAGGCGGGGCGGGGAGGTCGTACTGATCGACGGCACCTTGATCCCCACCCGGCGCCGCACCGGAACAGCGAACCGCCCGAACTATTCCGGCAAGCACCACCGCCACGGCCTGCACTTCCTCGCCCTGACCGACGAGAGGGGCAAGCTGATCTGGATCTCCGTGGCCCGGCCGGGCCGCACCCACGACGCCACTGCCGCCCGCCACGACAAGATCGTCGAACACTTGAAGGCAGCCGGCCTCGGCGCCCTCGCCGACCTGGGCTTCATCGGTGTGGACAAACCCAAGAACCCCGACGACCTGGTCATCGTCACCGGCTTCAAGGCCACCCGCGCCCGCAAGCTCACCCCCGGTCAGAAGCAGGCCAACCGAGTCCTGGCTGCCGGACGCGCCCCCGTCGAACACGGCTTCGCCAACCTCAAAACCTGGCGGATCCTCACCAAGCTCCGCACCGACCCCTGCCGTGCCACCACCTCCTGCGAGCCCTGCTCGTCCTGACAAACCTCGAGGTCAACCGCTGACGGACGATCAAGACCGCAGGCTCCCACCCACGACCAGCACGGGCACCACGGAGAGCCCCCACGCCAGCCCCTCCGACCAGCCCGTTCGAAGATGGCGAAGCCTCATAGAGTCTCCTTCTTCGGATGGCGGGCGATGTCGGCGGCGTAGGCGGCCCAGTCGCCGGCTGATGCCTTCTGCCACTGGACGGCGACTTGGATGTGGACGCCGAGCATCCGAGCAAGGATGGCGGCGGGTAGTTCGGCGGCGAGAGTGAACAGTGCGGTGGAGCGGTCCTGTCTGGGTTGGATCCCGATGTTGTGGAGGCGCTGGCCGATCCGATCGTCGCCGAGGGGGTGTCTGGGGCGTCCTCCGGGGAAGAGCCATGGGACGTCGTCCGGGGTGCCGATCTTGGCCTTGCCGCGACGAGTTGCGACGAGCTCACGGACCAGGCTGGCCAACCGGGTGGGGAGGACGACTGGCGAGGTCCCGAACGTCATCGCGACGGCGTTGTCGTTGATGTCGACGTCAGCGGTGGTGAGTTGGCTAATGGTGGCGATCTTCTGGGCGTAGAGGATCAGCAGTAGTCCGGCGACTCGGTCCGCGGTCAGTAGCGTGTCGTCGTGGAGGAGGCGCCTGGCGTCGGCCCAGCGCTTCTCGCTGTCGATGGTGCTGAGCGGGTCTGTCCAGCGGATGGTGCCGTAGGTCAAGGAGTGGGCATGCCGGTGCTTGACTGCCTAGCGGACGAAGTGGCCGGTCTCGTCTCGGTAGCTGACTGTAGGGTCGGCCATCCAGCGTTCCAGGTCCGGCTGGGTGCAGGTCCCCAGCGTCAACCTTTCGCCGGTAAGCCAGGTGAGGAGGTTGTCGGCCGCGGTGACGTGGCAGCGTACGTACAGATCTTGGAGGCGGGCGGTGTGTTCCTCGCCGAGGCGCCGCCGGAGCCGTGCAGGATCCGGCGCTCGGCTGGGTCAGTGCGGGCCTGGACCGTAGTGGTGATCCACTTTTCCAGGGCGACGAGCCGTTCGTCGCGGGATGGCAGGGTGCCGGTGGCGACCAGGACGCTGCGGAGATGCACGAGGACCTTGCTCGTGGGCAGTTCGTCGAGTGTGTCGTGGGTGACGGGCCGTTCGTCGCGGCCGATCTGCTGGAGCATGCCGCCGACCTTCGAGCCCGCTAGTAGGGCTTTGTTAGGTACCCCGGATGATCAAGCAGGAGTAGGGTTGTGATCTTCTTTCAGGTGTGACACCTGAGGAGATGGAAGAGGTTCG
>NZ_JBEYTM010000121.1:0-6662 GCF_040643055.1 Streptomyces sp. NPDC047515 | reverse complement strand
TCCCGAACCCCCACCGTCACCCTCGCCGCATGAATGGGACCAACACCCCCAAAACCGACAGCGCGGGATTGACGAACGACATAGAGGCACCCCCCTGGCCCTCAAGGCATTGGGGGAGTGCGTGCCAGGGCGTGGCCGCCCGATCAGAGGCCGCCCGACAGGCTCTCAGGCGCTCCGTCCCCCTCGCCGCCGGTACCCAACGCGCCCTCGCCCCGGCCCTCAGGGGGAGAAGTGCGTCGACGGCTGCGCCACGCGCGCCGGCTTCGCGGACCCTGAATCGCGGCTGCGGTGGGACGCCGTGCGTCCCACCGCCGACGGCCCCACCTCAGGAAGCGATGCGTTCGAAGATCGCGGCAAGGCCCTGGCCCCCGCCGATGCACATGGTCTCCAGGCCGTACCGGGCCTCGCGGCGGTGCAGTTCGCGGGTGAGCGTGGCGAGGATACGGGCACCGGTGGCGCCGACCGGATGGCCGAGGGAGACGCCGGAGCCGTTGACGTTGATGCGCTGCTCGTGGTCGGCATCACCGAGTCCCCACTCGCGTGTGCAGGCGATCACTTGGGCGGCGAAGGCCTCGTTGACCTCGATCAGGTCGAGGTCGGCGAGGGTGAGTCCGGCGCGGTCGAGGGCGGCCCGGGTCGCCGGGACGGGACCGATGCCCATGGTCGCGGCGGGCACCCCGGCGCGCGCGAAGGAGACCAGCCGGACCAGCGGGTCGAGGCCGAGCCGTTCGGCGGTGGCCGCGCTGGTCACCAGGCAGGCGGCGGCCGCGTCGTTCTGCCCGCTGGCGTTGCCGGCCGTGACGGTCGCGGCGGGGTCGGACTTCGCCATGATCGGCCGCAGCGCGGCAAGTTGCTCGGCGGTGGTGTCGGGGCGGGGGTGCTCGTCCGCGGTCACGACGGTCTCGCCCTTGCGGGTCCGTACGGTGACGGGAACGATCTCCGCGTCGTACCGCCCCTGCGTGGCGGCCCGGCCGGCGCGCTGTTGCGAGCGCAGCGCGAGGGCGTCCTGGTCGGCGCGGCTGATGCCGTAGGCACGGCGCAGGTTCTCGGCGGTCTCGATCATCCCGCCGGGCACGGGGTGGTTGATGCCGCCCGCGGTCACCCGACCCCTGGCCAGCGCGTCGTGGAGCTGGAGACCGGGGCCCTTGATGCCCCAGCGCCCTTCGTGCGTGTAGTACGGGGCTGCGCTCATCACGTCGACGCCGCCCGCGATGACGACATCGCTGAAGCCCGCCCGGATCTGCATCGCCGCGTCGAGGACGGCCTGGAGCCCGGAGCCGCAACGGCGGTCGGTCTGGGAGCCGGTGACGGTCTGCGGCAGCCCGGCGTCGAGGGCGGCGACCCGCCCGATGGCGGGGGCCTCGGCGGACGGGTAGGCGTGCCCGAGGATGACCTCGTCGACCGTGGCCGGATCGATCCCGGTGCGGGCGACGACCTCGGCGATGACGCGAGCGGCGAGCGCGGCCGGAGTCTGCTGGGCGAACACTCCGCCGAAACGGCCGATGGGGGTGCGCAGCGGTTCACAGATGACGACATCGAGCTGCTGGTCGGGCACGGCGTGACCTTTCGGTGGCGAGGGGCGCGTCTTTGCCCTTCCGGCGACGAGGGGCGTGTGTCGCCGACCCTCGCACCCGACGACGGAGTCGGTCCAATATCCAGTTCACCCTGGTTCGAGACGTGGTGCGTCTCAATTGCGGCTCACGGCGGATCGGGGCCCGGCCGGGCCCACGCGATCCAACGCGTCCAACGCGCCCATCACGTCCGTCGCATTTACCGGACCCGCCGGCGTGGGCAGCGCCTCCTCCGCCACCGCGAGCACCGCCCGCAGTGCGGCGGAGGGGTTGTCGGACCGCCAGGCCAGCGCCGCCTGTAGGCGGATGGGGGGTCCGGAGAGGGGGCGGTAGACGAGGCCGTTCTGCTGGATGTGCTGGACAGAGGTGACGGTGACCGTCACGCCGACGCCTGCGGCGACCAGCGCCAGGATGGTGTACGAGTCGGGCGCCTCCTGCACCACGCGCGGGTTGAACCCGGCGGAGTCGCAGGCCCCGACCATCGCATCGCGCACGGTGGAGCCGGTGTTGGCGGGGAAGGAGACGAAGGGCTCCTCGGCCAGGACCGCGATCGGGACGCTCTCCAGCCGGGCGAGCCGATGGTCGGAGGGCAGCGCACACACCAGCTCCTCCTCGTCGATCACCCGGTACGCCACCGCCGGCTGGGTCACCGGCAGCCGGACGAACCCCAGGTCGAGCGAGCCGTCCGCTACCCGGTCGAGCGCGACGTTGGCGTACGTCTGCCCCCTCATGACCAGCTCAAGGGCGGGGTGTGCGGCGCGCACGGCCCGGGTGAGGAGCGGCAGGGTCTCGTGACTGGAGGCGCCCGCGAAGCCGATGGTGACCCGCCCGTACTCGCCCCGGCCCGCCGCCTTCGCCGCCCGCACCGCGGTGTCGAGGTCGTCGAGGACGGTCCGCACCGGCTGGAGGAAGGACTCCCCCGCGCTCGTCAGCCGCACCGACCGGGTGTTGCGTTCGAAGAGCTGCACGCCCAGCTCCTTCTCCAGCTGCCTGATCTGCTGGCTCAGCGGCGGCTGGGCCATCTGCAGCCGTTTGGCGGCCCGCCCGAAGTGCAGCTCCTCCGCCACGGCGACGAACGCGGACAGATGACGCAATTCCATGTCCGCTCCTCGGACCACCGGTCCCCACCGACCGGATTCATTCATCAGACGTCTTGGTCGGACCTTAATTTGATATTGGACAGCACTCAATGGCCGCTGACACGGTGGGGCGACGCGCATACAACAGGACGCGCACGCACAGCCGGAGGAGCACCGTGGCCACGACGGACCGGGGAGACAGGACGGACGCCACGTACCGGCCGCCGGGCGCCGGTGTCACCCGGGTCATCACCGAACTGGGCATCCTGGCCCGCGCGGACATCGGCGAGGAGCTGCGGCTGGTCGCCGTCCACCCGGGCGTCACCGTCGACCAGGTGCGGGCGGCCACCGGCCGGGACCTGCGGATCGCCGACACGGTCGGGACGGTCCCCCCGCCGACCTCGGCCGAACTGCGGCTGCTGTGCGAGGACGTGGACCCGGACCGCGTCTGTCTTCGCTGAGACGGATCACATGTCACATCCCGAGAGGACCGCAACCGCCATGCGCATCAGGATCGTCGGCGCCGGGGCCATGGGCCGCGGCATCGCCCAGTGGGCGGCGACCGCCGGACACACCGTCGAGCTGTGCGACGTACGGACGGAGGCGGTGACGGCCGCCGTGGACTTCGTACGGTCCATGCTCGAACGGGCCGTGCAGAAGGGCCGGATGCCCGCCGAGGACTCCGCAGCCGCCCTGGAGCGGCTGATCCCGCTGGACGACCCGTGGGCGGCGGGCCCGGACGTGGAACTGGTCATCGAGGCCGTGCGGGAGGACCTCGACACCAAGACGGAGGTCTTCGGCCGGCTGGAGGAGGCCCTGCCCGCGACGGCCGTCTTCGCGACCAACACCTCCTCCCTGTCGGTCACCCGGATCGCCGCGGCGCTGAAGGATCCGACGCGCCTGGCCGGGCTGCACTTCTTCAATCCGGTGCCGCTGATGAGAATCGTGGAGGTGGTGCCTGGCGCGGCCACCCGTCCGGAGATCCCGCCCGCCCTCACCGCACTCGTCGAGAGCTGTGGACACCGTGCGGTCACGGTCGCGGACACCCCCGGCTTCCTGGTCAATCACGCGGGCCGCGGCCTGGTGACCGAGGCGCTCGCGCTCCTGGAGGAGACGGTCGCCGACCCGGCGGGCATCGACCGGATCGCCCGCGAGGTGCTCGGGCTGCGGATGGGCCCGTTCGAGCTGATGGACCTCACGGGTCTGGACGTGACGGCCACGGTGATCGACTCGATCTGGACGGGGTTCCGGTACGCGGACCGGCTCCGTCCCTCCTACCTCACCCCGAACCGGCTGGCCGCCGGGCTGCACGGCCGCAAGACCGGGCGCGGCTGGTTCGAGCACGGCCCCGAGGCACCCGGCCCGGCCCCCGAACCGCCCGTCACGGGCAACGCGGACCGCCCGGTGTTCGTCCACGGCGCCGCACCGCAGGGCCAGGACGCGACCACGCTGCGTGCGGCGCTGACCACGGCGGGCGCCGTCGTCGAGACCGGCACGGAGCCCTCCGCCGACGCCCTCGTACTCGTTCCGGTCTGGGGCACCACGGTGGCTTCCGCGGTGGCCGCGCACCGGCTGCCGGCGGGGCGCACCTTCGGCGTGGACCCGCTGCCCGCGGCCGGTCGGCGCCGGGTGCTGGCCGTGACCCCGGCAGCGGACCCGTCCGCCGCGCGTGACGCCCGCGCCGTGCTGGCCCGCGCCGAGGACGGCGAGGCCGGGTACGCGGTCTCGGTGGTGCGGGACACGGCGGGCTCGGTCGCCCAGCGGCTGCTCGCCTCGATCGTGTCGGTCGCGGCATCGATCGCGGAGCGCTCCATCGCCGCCCCCGCCGACATCGACCTGGCCGTGACGGCCGGGCTCGGCTACCCCGTCGGCCCGCTGGCCTGGGGCGACCGGATCGGCGCCGAGCGGATGCTGGAGCTGCACCGGGCGCTGCACATCACGACGGGCGACCCGCGTCACCGCCCGAGCCGCTGGGTGACCGAACGCGCCCAGCTCGGACTGGCGCTGACCGACCGGGGAACATCACCCGCCGACTGCACGGCGAGCACCCCGTCGCCGTGACGGCGGGGCGGTGCTGCTCGCCATGACGGCGGGGGTGAAGGGCGGGACGGGCCTGCCGGGGATCCTGCTCCCGGCAGGCCCGCCCGCACGCCGCCCACGCCGACGCAGGCCCCCTCCCCTGCAGCCCCCGCAGCCCCCCGCAGCGCCGAACGTCCTGCGGCCCCGCGGCATCGTGGTTCACCGCCCATGTCCGTTTCGTACAAGACTCGTGACAGTGTCCGTCCTACGGTCGGAGCATGACTCCACGCATGGACGCGATCGGCATCATCACCGCGGATCTGGCCGCGTCGCTCACCTTCTACCGTCGGCTCGGTCTCGACATCCCCACCGACGCGGAATCCGCACCTCACGTCGAAGTGACACTCCCGGGCGGGCAGCGCCTGTTGTGGGACACCGAGGAGGTCACCCGCTCGTTCGATCCCGAATGGGCCCCGCCGCACGGCGGGGAACGTCTCGGGCTCGCCTTTCTCTGCGACAGCCCGGCGGAGGTGGACGCGGTGTACGACGACCTGACCGGCGCCGGGTACCGGGGACATCTGAAGCCGTGGGACGCGGTGTGGGGGCAGCGTTACGCGACGGTCCTCGACCCGGACGGCTGCGCGGTGTCGCTGTTCGCCGCCAACGGCTGAGCCCGGGGCCCGTCCGGCCACCTCACGAGGGCGCCAGATGGGCGGTCAGGGTGGTCCCGGCCAGGTCGCGCATCTCCCGTGCGAGATGGGCCTGGTCGGTGCAGCCCACCGCGACGGCGGCCTCGGCGTAGGGCGTTCCGGACCGGGCGAGGGCGAGCGCGCGCTGCAGCCGCAGGATCCGGCCAAGTGTCTTGGGCCCGTAGCCGAAGGCCGCGAGCGACCGGCGGTGCAGCTGACGGGCGCCGAGGCCCACCGTCCGCGCGATGTCGGCGACGGGCCGGCCGTCACCGAGTTGCACGGCGACGGACCGCGTCAGCGGGTCCGGCGGAGCCGCGCCGACCGCTCGTCGCAGCGCGATGGCCTCCAGCCCGGCGGTGGGGTCGGGGGCTTGCGCGAGGCGCTCGGTGAGCTCCCGGACCAGCGCGCCCGGCCACAGGTCCGCGAGATCGACCCGGCGGTCGCGCAGTTCGTGCGCCGGCGCACCGAGCAGCGCGGGGGCCGTGCCGGGCGCGAAGCGGATGCCGATGTACCGCCCGCCGGTCCCGACGGCCGTCGTCGCGGCACGGGTGTCGGGTCCGGCGACGAGCAGCCGTCCGTCGATCCAGAGCAGGTCCATGCAGCCGTCCGGCAGCACCGCATGGGCCGATCCGGCCGGCACACTCAGCGTCCACAGGGTCGCGCCGTCGAACCTCGACGCCCACTCTTCGTACCTGTCGCCCATGCCGCACACGCTAACCTCGTCGGCGTACGGAATCAGCTTCCCGGGGGCGGTCATGACGGCACTGATGGAGTTCACCACCGACAGCGGCGCGACGGTCACGGTCGAGGTCGACCGCCATACGCCGGGCGCTCATCTCGTCGCACTGGGCGACGACAACACCCTGGCCAGAGCCGGGCGTACGTTCGACAGCGCACTCACCGGGATCCGTTCGGCGGCCGAGTCCGCGCTCGCGGTCTTCCGGGACGGTGCCCTGAAACCGGACGGTGTGGAGCTGGAGTTCGGAGTGAAGATCACGGCCGAGGCCGGGGCCGTGATCGCCAAGAGCGCGGTCGAGGGCCATCTGCTGGTCAAGCTGTCCTGGTCTCCCGGCGCGGCGGCGGCACCGACCGCTCCCACTACTCCGGCGATTCCCACCGCGCCCACGCCCGCACCCCCGGCGATCCCGGCGCCCACGCCCCCGGCCGCGACACCCTCACCGACCGCACCGCCCGCGTCCGCCGACTAGTTCCGTACTTCGCGGGTAGCTCGTTCAGGTCTGTGGCCAGCGGGGTTGTGTGGGTTCCAGGCCGAGGAGGTCGAGCAGGTGGAGTTGGATGCCCCG
>NZ_JBEYTM010000120.1:0-7115 GCF_040643055.1 Streptomyces sp. NPDC047515 | reverse complement strand
CGGATCGCCAACCGGCTCCGCGGCCTGCTCACCCAGATCCATCCGTCGCTGGAGCGGGTCCTGGGACCGCCCATCCAGCACCCGGCCGTGCTCAGGGTACTGGACCAGTTCGGCTCACCCGCCCAGATCCGCAAGGCAGGAAGGCGACGGCTGATCACGCTGATACGGCCGAAGGCTCCCCGCATGGCAGAGCGACTGGTCGAGGACACCTTTGCCGCACTCGACGAGCAGACCGTCGTCGTCCCGGGCACCGATGCGGCCGCGCTGATCGTTCCCAGCCTCGCCAGCTCGCCAACCGGGTGGTCACCTTCACTCCGCCCGACGAGCCGTCCGCCAGAGCGGCCGTGAGCCGGTCCAGGCCGTTCGTCATCCGCTGCTTCAGATCCGTGATGAACTCGGCCGCGTCCAGCGGCTGACGGATCGCCGCGTAGTGCACGGTGCGGGTGGCCTCGAAGTCTCCGGGCAGATCGTCCTCTGGGTTGCGCCAGCGGGCCGCGCCCTCGATGTAGATCTCACGGCGCCGGATCGTATCGCGCAGCGCGACCAGGACGCACAGCTCGTACGGGATGCGCTCGACCCTGCCCTTGTCGTCGACGACGGCCTCGCGCCAGTCCTTGCGCACGACGCCGTCCATCGACACCGCGTCCGCGGCGTCGTAGAAGCGGGTCTTGCCGTCGATGTCAGCGTACTTCTCCAGCAGCGCGAGTGCGTCCATCACTCCGGCCGGTACGCGGTCTTGTTGCAGCGGAACCCCAGCGGCGGCAGCATCTGCCGGTAGTACGAGCTGTACGACGAGCGCAGCGTGGTACGGACCTTGGCCTTGAAAGACCTTCTCGTTCGCCTTCGCCTCGGCCACCAGGTCGCGCAGCGTCTTCTCCCCGACCACCGGGTAGAGAGCTGTGCGTACGGTCTTGTCGGGCTGGCCGATCGCCGCGTCGGCGAGCCTGAAGAGGATGCCCTCCTTGCCTCGGACCTTCTTCAACTCGGCCGTGAGCTGCCTTTCCACCCGCCGCTCGGCCCGAGCGTTGATCTTCTGCACCAGGGCGATCAGCAGGTCCCCCAGGGCGTCGGTGATCTCCGCCTGCCGGGAGGAGCACAAGGCCGCGAGCAGCGTGATCCGTACACCCTCGGCGGTGTCGCGGAAGTCCGAGGGGTACATCTTGATCGCCCGCGCCCGCCACGCGGCCACCAGCTTCTCCGAGCAGTCCGCGAACAGCCCCTCGGGCAGCCCGAGTCTGCGCACGCCGTTCAGCTCGTTGACCTCGGTCAGCAGGGAGTCCAGGCCGACCGCGCCCGGGTCACGCTTGAGCAGCGCCAGCAGCCGGGCCACCCCGACCTCACCCAGGCGCTCGATGGCCCGCGCGCAGAGCACCCGCTCCCACCGGTTGCGGGCCGCGACCAGCACCTTCTCAACCTGGGTCCGGCCCGGCGGCTCAATACTGCGCGCCCGGCACTCGACCAGCACGGCCTCCCGCTGCCGGTCCTCCACCAGCTCGACCGGGCACACCTCCGTGGCCAGCCACGCGGTGAGCTGTTCCTCGTCCTCCAGAGTCGCCGGCCGGAACCCCAGGGCCTCGCGGATCTGCTTCCGGTGACGCTTCGCGCCCGCCAGGTCGTACTTCGCAAGCTCCGCGGCCGACACCTTCACCAGACCGGCGACGTACTCCACGGCGAGCTGCGGGAACTCCTCGACGAACTCCGGGAACCGGGCCTCGACCTCGAAGAACTTCAGCATCAGGCAGAAGCCGAGCCGCGTCACCCCGGTCTTGTTGGCCACGAGCTTCCAGTCGCCCTCCACCAGCGTCCAGCTCGCCAACAGTTCTTCCGGCGACCACTCCTGTCGCACACCCGCCCCTTGTCGTCGGCCCTTTGGGCATTCACCCGGACAGCCCAACGAGGCGCCCGGCACCGAGAAACGGCAGAGAAGCGACCCCTGAAACCTACTGGCGGGTTACTTGTTCCCTGGTGTCCGGGCTAGGACTCCGGGGCCTTCATGAGCTGGAGATATACCTCCCGCTCACGCAGCAGACGGCCACCGCTCCCTACTCCTACGACGGCGGCATCACCTGGACCCAGGCGCCGACCGGGCAGCAGGTTGGTGACTGGACGGCCGTCCTCGACCTCACGGCGCCTCCGGCAAGCAGGTCACCACGAAGGCCACCCTCAAGGACGCCAACGGCAACACGGTCACCCAGACCATCACCCGCGCCTACGACGTTCGCTGAACCACACGGTCCGGCCGGGCAGCCTCCCACAACGGGTAGCCCGCCCGGCCGGTGGGGGCAGATCTCACACGGTCGCGATGCCCGGGTCGCTCACGCCGGTCCGGCCGTTCTCGACGTGTCCAGCCAGCCGCCGAAGGTATCCGGCGTTACCCTCGACGACGACCGTCAGGTCGTACCAGTGCTTGGTGGCGCGCAGGTCGATACTCTGCTCGACGGTGGCACCGGCACGGACTGTGTAGGTTTGGGGCCCGCCGCCGTAGGCGTTGGTCACGGTGAGATGTGCGTCGGCGGCCGACGGGTTGGCCAGGGTGAGCTTCAGGTTGCCGGTGCCGGCGTCGTGGCGAGCCGTCACCTCCGGCTCGGCAACCTTGTTGTTGCCCTTGAAGGTACGCAGGAAGCCGTTCGGGCCATGGACCGTGAGGTCGTAACTGCCGCCGGAATAAACCGAGTTCCAGCTGTCGGAGATCGGCTTTCCGGCTGCCGCCGTGTATGTCCACGGGCCGTCGGTGCGCTTTTGTGAGCGTACCTGGAAGGCGGCACCAGTCCGGTCTCCTGCGCTGAACGTCAGCTTGTACTTACCGGTTGTGAGGTCCGCAGCCCCGTCGACGTAGGGCACGTACGCGAGCGGGCGACTCGGCCGCGCCCCAGCCTCTTGCCGGGGCAGGGCGCCCTGCACGGGCGGCTTCGGCACGTAGCTGCCGTGGCGGTCACGGTCCGGCGGGACGTAGCCCGCGGTGTCCGGCAGGCCCGCCGGGTCCGTGACCTTGAGGGAGAAGTCGAAGGCGGACGTCAGGTCGCCGCAGATAGCACGCCGCCACGGCGAGATATTGGTCTCCTTCACCCCGAACCGCTTCTCCATGAAGCGCAGGATCGAGGTGTGATCGAAGGTCTCCGAACAGACGTACCCGCCGGTGGACCACGGCGAGACGACAATCATCGGGACGCGCTGCCCGAGGCCGTAGGGGCCTGCGGCATATCCGATGCTGCCCTTGTAGTGGTCTAGCGTGGTGTCGACGGTGGACAGGCCCTGGCTCGCGGAGGCCGGCGGATAGGGCGGCACGATGTGGTCGAAGTAGCCGTCGTTCTCGTCATATGTGATGAACAGAGCGGTCTTGCTCCATACATCGGGGTTCGACGTGAGCGCTTCGAGAACTTGCGAGATATACCAAGCACCGTAGTTGGCTGGCCAGTTGGGGTGTTCGGAGAATGCTTCGGGGGCGGCGATCCAGGAGATCTGCGGCAGTTTTCCGGCCTTGACATCAGCTTTGAGGATGTCGAAGTATCCTTCTCCTGCCTTGGCGTTGGTGCCGGTGCGGGCTTTTTCGTACAGGGGATCGCCGGGCTTGGCACTGCGGTAGTTGTTGAAGTACAGCAGGGAGTTGTCGCCGTAGTTGCCACGGTACGCATCGTTGATCCAGCCCCATCCGCCAGCCGCGTCGAGGCCATCGCCTATGTCCTGGTACACCTTCCAGGAGACGCCCGCCTTCTCCAGGCGCTCGGCATACGTCGTCCAGCCGTAGCCCGCCTCCTGGTTGCCAAGGACCGGGCCGCCGCCGGTGCCGTCGTTGCCGACGTGGCCGGAGAGCATGTAGTAACGGTTCGGGTCGGTCGCGCCGATGAATGAGCAGTGGTAGTCGTCGCAGATCGTGAATCTGTCGGCGAGGGCGTAGTGGAACGGGATGTCGTCCCGCGTCAGATACGCCATGGTGCCGGTGCCTTTGGCGGGGATCCAGTTGTCGTACTTGCCGTTGTTGAACGCGCTGTGGCCGCCGGCCCAGTCGTGGTCGAGACCCGCGATGAATTGCATGCCCAGGTTGTCGGCGTCCGGGTGGTAGGGCAGCGTCTCCTTGCCGCCGCTCGACTGGTGCCATACCGGTTTGCCGCTGGGGAGCGTCACCGGGCGGGGGTCTCCGAAGCCCCGGATCCCCTTCATCGACCCGAAGTAATGGTCGAAGGAACGGTTTTCCTGCATGAGGACGACGATGTGCTCGATGTCCTGGACGGTTCCGCTGCGGCGCGCCGCGGGGATGGCGGCGGCATGGTCGATGGAGCCGGAGAGGGCGGCGAACCCGGCGGCGGCTCCGGCGATTTGGAGGAATCGGCGCCGATTGATTTCGGTCATGGGTGTGGGGGTCCTCCTGTTGCTTCGGTGATGTCCGTCCACGAAGAGGGGCAACGGAAGTATTCAAGAGGACCCGGACTTGAAGAAAGTGGGCTGAGGTGACGGTCACGCAAAATATCGGCGCCTGGTACGCGAGCCGTCAGCGTGTCACCGAGCGGGGTGCGCCGGTAGGGGACCGGGCGCCCTTCTTCCCGTATGCGGCATGCACGCTGTCGTCGATGCGGAGCCGGATGCCGGTGGTCCAGCCGGCCTCGGCGTCCGGATCGAGCAGGGCCACGAACTGAGCTCCGGCTGGTCCACTGTCCGCGGACAGACAAGGGTGGTCGCGTCGGATCGGCTCCTTATCCGAAGCAACAGAACGGGAAACGACGACTACCCAACTGAAGTGTCGGCCACAGAGACGTAACGCGAGGGTGAGCACCCCCGGGCATGGACACTTCAAATCCGAGACGATCCGCCGCCCCGATGACGGCGGGTCAGGTGTCGCAGGTGTCGAGCATCTGGGGCAGGCAAGCGGCCTCGCTCGGGTTGACGGTGAGCTGGTAGGTGGCCTTCACGCTGATCCAGGCACGGCTGCAGGTGCACGAGTACGACTGCAGCGGAGGCTTCCAGTCCCCCGGGTCTTTGTCGTCCTTCGCCCGATTGCTGCCGGCCGACACCGCGATCAACTGCGAATGAATCAGGCCGTTCGCGAAGGCGCGCCGCTCGGGCGTCGACCACGCAGACGTCCCGGAGCGCCAGGCTTCCTTGAGGGGGACAACATGATCGATGTCGATGCAGGATGCGGACTCGATGGTGCGTCCGTGATACGCGGAGTACCAGGTGCCGGACACAGCGTGGCACTGGTCGTCCTGGACCACCCAGGGAGGTCGGACGTGGCGGGGTCAGGGGCATGGTGCGGGCGGCATCCGCGATCACCGCTGCGTCGCGGGCGTCGGTTTTGGCTTCGCCGGGGTAGCGGTCTGCGCGCCCGAGAGGGCGCGAGCGCGTCAGGAGAGCCAGTCGGTGTAGCGGATGGGCCTCGGACCTACCTGTGGAGTGGGGTCCCGTGACCGTCCCGACCTCGAGCTCAGCGCCGTCGTCATCGGCGACGGGTCGAGACTTCGAGCTACTTCGCGCACTTGGCCTTGAAGGCGCCGAGCAGGGCCTTGCCTGCAGCGGAGTTGTCACACACGTACGCGTTGCCGTTGATGCTGATCGAGGTGTCGCTGGTCGAGATCGATTCGGTGCCGGTCCGCTCGTTGCGGCTATCGTCTCCGGCGACCGTCCAAATGATCTGGGTCCGATCCTTGTTGAACTCGCCGGTGCTGGTCACGTCCGGCTCCTCGTAGACACCGTCACAGGTGTACTCGTGATGCGAGACGGTGTTGCCCTTGACGACCAGCTGGCCGAGCTCGGACGTGCCGTTGACGCCCTTGATGTAGTAGGTCCCGTCGAGGCTGCTGTCGCTGTCTCCGCTGCTTCCGCCGCAGGCGGTGAGCATGAGCGCGCCCGCGGCCAGGGCCGCGGCGATCTTGGCCCGCGTCGCACGTGCGGTCCTGGTGGTGTTCATGGTGTTCTCCCTTCGTTCATTCTGGACAGTTGGCTTCGTCAACTCTGCTGGGGCTGGGTCGGCGGCATACGCGGCATCGGCGAATTCTAGGTGTGCCATCTCATGACATTGGTTCCTCGCCTGTCAGGCTTGGCGGGCGTAGGACGCGAGGCGATCGGCGAGCGCGATGACGAGGTCGCGCAGTTCATCGGGGCGCTCGATGACGAACGGCCGGTCGAGTGAGGCGAGTACCGGAGGCAACCAATCGAGCCGCTCCGCCCGCAGCTCGACGCGCAGCCAGCGCTCGGTCGCCCGGTCCTGGCCTGCCGCGGGCTCGTGCTCCGCCAGGCTCGCGACGCTGGCGGGAAGATGGGCGCGGATCTGCTCAACTGTCCCGTGGATCCGCAAGGTCACCTCATGCCGGTACTCGGCCGTGGCGAACCCTGACAACACGCGCTGTGCCGGACCGGGCCCCACGGGCGCTTCGAATGAACCGGGCAGGGTCCGCGCATCTGCGATGCGATCGAGCCGGAAGGTGCGGTCCTCGCCGATCCGGGCGTCCTTGCCCGTGACGTACCACCGGCCCGAATGGGCGACGATCCCGTACCCGTGCAGTGTGCGTTCGCTGCGCCGTCCGTCGCGGTCGGTGTAGCGGATCGAGACCGGTCGGCGGTGGCGCACCGCATCGGCGAGGGTGAGCAGGACCCCAGCGTCCGGGGTGTCGAACTTGCCGGGCTGGTCCGTGAAGGCGAGAGCCTCCAGAAGTGTGTCGAGCCGACGGGCGATGTGCTTGGGCAGCACCCGCCGGATCTTCGCTGATGCCGTCTCGTTTGCCGTGTGCTGCGTCGTCGTCAGCCCTGCTCGGCGGCCGGCGACCAGGCCGAGCAGCACGGCCAGCGCCTCGTCGTCGCTGAGCATGAGCGGAGGCAAGCGGTACCCGGGGGCGAGCCGGTACCCACCGTAGCGGCCGCGCACCGATTCCACGGGCACATCCAGGTCGATCAGCTGGTCCACATACCGCCGCACGGTGCGCCCTTCGACGCCGAGCCGGTCGGCGAGTTCGGCCGCCGTCCGGGTGCCGCCCGACTGCAGCAGCTCCAGGAGTGTCAGCACGCGGGCAGTGGGTCGGGGCATATGCACAACCTAACCTCGGGCTTTCGCGTGGCCGGGTGTCCGATGCGTGATCGGAAACGCGAAGAGTGCTCCTGACCTGCGACGATGGGACTTGTCTAGGGTC
>NZ_JBEYTM010000119.1:0-7566 GCF_040643055.1 Streptomyces sp. NPDC047515 | reverse complement strand
GGAAGGCCAGAAGGTGAATTTCGACGTCACCCAGGGCCAGAAGGGCCCCCAGGCGGAGAACATCACCCCGGCCTGAACCACACCCGCACGACACCCGCCCCGCGATGCTCGCCGGGCAGGTGTCGTGCGCGACAGCTCACCGCGCCCCAGGCATACCCCCGCTCGGCGACAAGCGGCATCGAGGGATGCGGGCCTTCTCTGTCATCTGGTCAGATGTCGAGTGTCTCGGCGAACCTGGCGAATGCGGTGAACCTTGTCGGCGTGAAGGTCAGCGTCGGGCCGGACTTGCGCTTCGAGTCGCGGCGTGCAGTGCTCAGGGGGGCGTGGCGATCTCCAGGCAGTCCTGCTCGCCGGCGCTGACCGGCGCCAGTCCTGTCCTGCCTGCACGGGCGTTCATGCTCGCCCACCAGGGCCCAGGCCGTCCCTCCCGGCCGGACTCGAGCTGCTGGCCACGGTCGGAAGGTGCCTGGAGGGACCGGCCTTCCCCCGCTACGTCGCGGCCCTGCGGACGTCCCTTCGGTCCGCGATCGATGCCTCCCGGATCGACGTCCTGCACCTGCAGCACCTCGCCTTCGGCGCCACCCCGCCTTGATGCGGGCCCTGCCCGCGCATCCCAGGATCGCCCTGGTCCTCGCACCGATCTTCTCTTCGCCGAAGCCCACCGCGACCAGCACCAGGTTCTGCGCGAGACCGCGCGGGCCGCCGACGCCATCGTCGTGCCCACCGAAGCGATAGCCGACCGCTTGCTCAAGCTCGCCCCGCAGACCGACCGCCGCAAGATCGTCCACATCCCGTAGGGCATCCACGACCGCCTCCTGACCTCCCCGCCCACCCGGCCACCCCGCACCTCGACGAGCCACCTGCGACTGCTGTACGCGGGACGGCTCACGGCCGAGAAGGGAGCCGAGTCCCTGGTCAGGAGCCTGGCCCCGATCACGGGGTCGAGCTGTCCATCGCCGCCCCAGGGCTCAGTTCCATGCCCTCGCCCCGCTCCTGCAGCGGTCCGGCGTCCGGGCCCGCTACCTCGGCTGGCTGCGGCGCCCGCAGCTGTGGAGGGCGTTCACCGAGCACGACGTGCTGGTGATGCCCTCGACCGCCCTGGAAGCCATGGACCTGGTCGCCCTGGAAGCCCAGGCGTGTGGGCTGCCCGTCCTTTACCAGCCCGTTCCGGGCCTGAACGAGGTCCTGACCGCCTCCGGGGTGGCCACCGACTTCTCCCACACCGCCGCCCTCGCCCGGGAGATCCAGCGGCTGCAGACCGCCCCGGGCCTGCTTCCCGCCCTGCGGCAGGCCGGGTACACCGATGCCGCCCGCTACCCCCTCTCCGCGACCGCCCGGTCCCTGGACAAAGTCGGCCGCCAGCTCGTCTGAACTGGCCCTCACCACCCGGCCCCGGCGGCACGGCCGCCGGGGCACCGCGCCACCGCACCGCCCAGGCCGCCTACGTCACTACGCTGACCGGCGGGATAGCGACGGCGAACAGGGAGACCATGACGTACCGCACCGACCGCATCGAAGCCCTCCTGAACGAAGGCGTCCGCGACAAGGTCTACCCCGGCGCCGTGTGGGCCGTCGGCGACACCGCTCGAGTCCGTGCCTCCGGCGCCACCGGGGCCTTGGACCCCGACGAGCCGCACTGGAAGATGCGGATCGACACCTACTTCGACGCCGCCAGCCTCACCAAGATCCTCGCCGTGTGGCCGTCCATCGGGGCCCTGTGGGAGGACAGCGTCCTCGACCTCGACGCTCCGCTCGGCACCTTCTGGGACGAGACAGCCAACCTTCCGCTCGGTGCGGTGACCGCCCGCCAGCTGCTGACCCACACCGCCGGCCTCCCGCTGCGGGCCCAGCTGAAGAATCTCTACGGCTTCGTCCCACAGGCCATCCGGTCCGGAGTGCTGCACGAGGCCCTCAACCGGCCGCCCGGCGAAGCCGTCGAGTACACCGACCGGGCCGCGCTCATCCTCGGCTACCTCGCCGAACACCTTTCCGGCAAGCCCCTGGACCAGCTCACCGCCGAGCGGACCTGGCGCCCACTGAGCATGGACGCCACCCGCTTCGGCCCCTTGTCCCCGACGATCGCCACGGAGTGCGCGCCCACCGAACTCGACGACGCCACCGGCACCCGGCTCAAGGGCACCGCCCACGACTTCTCCGCCCGTCTGCTGGGCGGGGTGTGCGGCATCGCCGGCGCCTTCACCACCGCTGCCGACCTTTCCAGCTTCCTGCGCTACATGCTCGACCCCGCCACCGCCCCCGCCGAGGCCGGGTTCGGCGCCGAGTGGACCGCGTACTCGCTGACCCTCCAGACCGGGGGCCTTGAGCCCGAGCGCGGCCTGTTCTGGCACCCGGCCCCCGGCACCACCGACGAGGAGGACGTCTGGGTCCACTACGGCTTCACCGGCACCGGCATGTGGATCTCCCCCACACAGGACCGGTGGGCGGTCCTGCTGACCAACAGGATCTACTACACCCGCGACTGCCAGCCGCTGACGGACATCCGCAACGCCTTTCGCCAACTGGCCTTCGCGTAGTCCATGCGGCCAGGAGCGTGCTTCAGCTGGAGCGGGCGTCCTCCAAAGCACTTGCCGCGCTCCTGGCCTCGGAGGCGGCACGTTTTAGCGCGGTGATCCAGTCCGGGAGATTCACCAGGGACTCGGCCGCGTCCAGAAGCATCCCGGCGTTGTCCTCCAGATTGGCGAGTGCCCCCGAGGAGGTGTGGAGCGTGTGGATCCCGTCCTCTGAGATCCCGAAACCATGGATCCTCGGGTCGGCCAGTTCGTCGAGAAGGGTCCGGATGAGGACGGCGATTTCGGGAGCCGTCTTGGCGAACTCGTCCAGCGCGGGTACCACGCGGTCGAGAAGCTCGCTCTGGGCCTCGGCGATCATTCCGCCGAGCTTGCTCTTGGCGAGGTCTCCCCAGGCCCGCCAAGGCGTCCAGGCCGTCGGCCTCGCGTGCGCGCTTCCAGCCCTCCAGCACCTCGACGGGGTACTGGTCGCGGTGGGCCGTCCACTTCTTCGTGGTGCGGGCCGCACAGCAGGGGTGTGCCGACGCGGCGGGCGCCGGGAACCAGGCCGCACCCCTGGAGTGAGTATCACACCGGTTTGTCACCGTTTCGTGCCAGTCCGATGATGCTCGCCAGGTCATGCGGTGGCGCGGATAGCGTCCCGCTCCATGAGCACCGCGCACCTGTCTCCCGCCGCGTACTACGCCTCCCTGCCCAAGCACATTGCTGGAGCCGGGGCGATCTTCCACGACGCCGCCGGCCGCATTCTCCTGGTCAAGCCGTCCTACCGCAACTGCACTTGGGAGATCCCCGGTGGCGGACTGGACATAGGCGAGGACCCGCGGCAAGCAGTCCAACGCGAGATCAAGGAAGAGCTCGGCTTCGACATCACCCCGGGCCGCCTACTGGTCGTCGACTGGGTACCGCAACAGCCCGACGGCCGACCCCCGCTGGCCAACTACCTCTTCGACGGGGGCCCGATCATCGAGCACGAAGCGCAGACGCGGGTTCATCTCGACACCGACGAGCTCACCGAATGGCAGCTGGCCTCCCCAAACCAGTGGCGCGCCCTCCTGGCCCCGCACATGGCCCGTCGCCTGCACGCCTGCTCCCACGCCCTGACCCACGACACCACCCTCTACCTGCACCACGGATTCGACACCACCCGTCAGCAGATCTGACACCCCACCGCCCTTCCGGTTCGCGCCCAAAGTCCACCGAAAAGGGGAGGCCGCAATCGCCGTAGGCATGCCCGCACTGGCGGCCGCCGGTGAAGACGACTGGTGTGGCACCTGTGAGGTCGTCGGTCTTGGAGTTTTCCTCGCTACGCGGAATCGTCGAGGTGGTGGACGCGCGCGTCGCCGTGCCGCAAGGTGTGGACCGAACTCGAAGACGTCCACACCCGCTGGACACGACCGAGCCACTGGACGTCCACCTGATCCTGCGCCGTGACAGTGGGACGGGGCCGGAGGTGCTGCTTTCGCGCCGGGCCGGTTCGGTCTACGCAGCCGGCCTCTGGCATCTTCCGTCCGGGCACACAGAGGACGGCGAAGATGTCCGCGAGGCGCTGATCCGCGAGGCTGAGGAAGAAACGGGCGTGCTGATCGATCCGGCCGACGTCGCACCTCATGTACAGGGGTCGCCCACGCACCCTGCCAATTCGGGCGTGGCGCGGGCAGAGGCCGTGCGTGTGCCTGTACTCACCGGCACGTACGGGGTTGTGAAGCCGGGCAGTGAGCAGCACCACCTGCCGGTGTACGGCTGTGCGCTCCTCTTCGCAGGCACGGCAGCGCGGCACGGTCATCAGGTAGGGGCTGGGTTGGTGCGCCGCTTGCCGCCTTCGGCGAGAAGTTTGCGGAAACAGCTGAGCCGCGCGTTCCGCTGGCCGCGGTTGTCGGCGAGCACGGCGGCGACGTTCGACCCGCCGATGGCCGAAAGGCCGTGGAGGAGAGGCCGTGGAGGAGAGGCCGTGGAGGAGAGGGGTCTCCGTGAGCTGGGCAGGATCACTTCGCGGCATGGCTCACCTACGTCCTCAAGTGCACCTGCCAGGGGCGCGCATCGGATACACAAGCCGTCGGTGGCCAAGTCCGCGGTTGCGGTGAGTCCCATCGCCGTATGCACTCAATCGTCGCGCGGTCCCGCTCGATCAGCAAGACAGGGCCCCAGAGGGCGACACCGACCGCCCCAGCTCACGTTCCGTCCGGTCGGTGACATGAGCACCCCGGGGCAGGTGACCTTCGGTTCACCGCACGGCAGCACGCCGCACTGGCATACGGCTCATCTGATGGTCCGAGCGCTCCGATCAGCGCTTCGTCGCCGTTCGGCTCCTGCGTGTAGCCAGCAGCAGCGCGGCAATTTGCGCCGCGACGGAGAACTGTAGCTGTACAGCACTCCCAGAACAACGCTGCCGACGAGCCAACAGATGCCGAAGCCCGTGTCGAGCAGGCCCGGTGATCACGGACTTGACGACCGATTCCGATGCTGCTGGTCCTCGTGCCGGCGGGCACTGTACGGCCCGCAGTGAAGACGACCGTGACAGCACTTCGCGTCGAGAGCGCCGAGCCGGTTCCGGTCGCCCGCGATCACAACGTGCCCCGGAACAGCGCAAGCCAACTCGCCGTCATCGAGACCCGCGCCGAAGCGGGGTCTGAGCGGGACTGCGGTGGTTCGTCATTCGGCCGACGACCGCTCGACGGCCCGGTGCTGGGAGATGACCTCGAAGCGTGCTCAGAGGTGTGGACGGTCCCGGGTCGAGGACGGGCTGTTCAGCGTTCTCATCGATCGTCTGCGTGCTCGCGTGATCAGCTGGCCCTGCCGCAGGGCCAGCACCGCCCACACACCCCCGACCGCCGCGAGCCAGCGGTGGTGCAGAAGCACGGCACCGGTGATCAGACCGGCTGTGACCACAAGGTCCATGCCGGTCACCAGGGCGTCTCGTACCCACTGTGCGTTCCAGTACATCGCCACGCCTCCGCGTCCGGTATCCCCCTGCACAACGAGAGCCGGGCCGGTCCAGTGGACGCACAGGGCAATGTGCAATCGGATGGCGGTACAGGCGTTGGGGACGTCCGGCGCCGATCGCGTGCGGCGGCGGGACACGCGAGCCAAGTCCCTGCGAGAGCGGCCGGACGGGAGACGATGTCCGGCGAGAGCCGAGTGGCGGCCGGTTTCCCGGGGAAGGGCGCGCGATGGACGGTGGACAAAGCGGTGACCGCCGACGGGACGAGGCCGGGCAGTTCGACGGGACGGGGGCGGTGGAGCAGCCGAACCTCGTCGCACCGGTGGATGTTCCCGCGCTTTCTGCGCGCTTTTGGGTACTGGTAGTGGCCACCGGTGTGATGGCGGGGCTCGCGGGTGCCGCGCTGATGGCGTTGCTGCACGCAGCGGCCCACCTGACCTATGGCTACGAGGCGGGAAGTTTCCTGACCGCGGTCGAGCAGGCCGGTGCGTCTCGACGAGTGGTGGCCCTGGCCGCCGCCGGGGCCCTGGCCGGGGCGGGCTGGTGGCTGCTGCGGTGGTGGGCGGGGCCCGGCAGCTCCGAAGTGAGCACAGCGCTGTGGCGGGACGAGGGGCACCTGCCGCTGCGGCGGAGCCTGGGCACCGCCGTGTTGTCCGTGGTGATCGTGGGCATGGGAGCGTCGCTGGGACGAGAGGCGGCGCCACGGCTCGCCGGTGCGGCCCTGGCCTCCCGTCTGTCCGACTGGGCCCGCATCGACACCGCGCATCGCAGGCTGCTCGCCGCCTGCGGCGCTGGTGCCGGCATGGCCTGTGTGTACAACGTTCCGCTGGGCGGAACACTGCTGACGCTTGAGGTGATGCTCGGTGTTCTGGCGCTGCGGCTGGCCCTGCCCGCCCTGGCCACGTCCTGCATCGCCACCGCCGTCTCCTGGACGATTCTGCCCACCGGACCCACCTACCAGCTGCCGGAAGTGCCCTTGTCCGCCTCTCTGACCGTCTTCGCCGTGCTGATCGGCCCACTCGCCGGCCTGCTGTCCGTCGGCTGGGTGCGGTTGATCCGCACCACGCACGAACACCGGCCAACAGGACGGCGACAGCTGGTGGCTCCACTGCTGGTGTTCACCGCGGTCGGCGCGCTGGCTGTCCCGTATCCGCAACTGCTCGGCAATGGCCAGGACATTGTCCAGCTCACCTTCGGCGCGCAACTCGCCGCCCCCACACTGGTGGCCCTGCTCCTCCTCAAGCCGATCGCCACTGCCGGGAGTCTGGGCAGTGGGGCCAGCGGCGGGCTCTTCACTCCCACCATCGCTACCGGTGCCCTGCTGGGTTCTCTCGCCGGGCAGGGGTGGGCGCATCTCTGGCCCGGGCCTGCCGCCGGCTTCGCGGTCATCGGTGCCGCGGCCGTCCTCGCCGCCGCCATGCAGGCACCCGTCGCCGCTGTCGTACTGATGCTGGAACTCACCCGCACCGTCGATGCCCTGATGGTTCCTCTGCTGCTTGCGGTGACCGGTGCCATGCTCGTCTCCCGCAGTCTCGACACACCGTCCATCTATTCAGTGCGCCTGCCTGCCCAGTGAAACCGGCAGCGAGATTGGCACGGCCGTTGATGAGCGCGGTGCCCGGTTCGCGGCTCCGCCTCGGCGCCGGCCCTACCGAGGAAGCCGAGGCAGCCAGTGGTTGCATGAGTTCACACTTGGTATCGGACAGTTCATGGCGCCCGATGCGGATGCTCACCAACGAGGCTTCACGAACGGCGGTTTCCGCATCGGCTGAGTGGCCGGCACGGCGACCTGCCCGGCCGGACACACGACATCTGGCACCTCGCACCCGCCAACGCAGAGACAGGAAGGGCTGCCCGGCATCCGGCCGAACAGCCCTGCAGCGAGATCCGCGGCAGCCTGCTACACGGTGGACGCGATCCAGCCGACCGTCTCGGTCGCGTGGAGGCCGTCGCTGCGGACGCTGGCGTTGACGTTGAGTTCGTTGAAGCGGATCATGAATCCCTGGGGGGGTGCCTCTATGTCGTTCGTCAATCCCGCGCTGTCGGTTTTGGGGGTGTGGGTCCCATTCATGCGGCGAGGGTGACGGTGGGGGTTCGGGA
>NZ_JBEYTM010000118.1:0-8075 GCF_040643055.1 Streptomyces sp. NPDC047515 | reverse complement strand
ACACGCACACGGTGACCGCCGCCTGCCGTCCGGAAAAGGATCCCGGGCGGCGCGTCACATCACAACAGGGCAAACGTTGCCTGATCCGGCACTAGACTTCGGCAACCCCGGCACCAAGAACGCCGACGGCACCCCGCGCACTGCGCAGACCTTCATCTCCTGGAACACCACGCCGTTCCAAGACGCGTTGGTCCTGGACGCGAAGCTGTCTTTGTACAACTTCCACTCGGGCAACACCGACTGCAAGGCCTACCCGTGGGAGGTGTGGTCCTCCGGCGCCGCGTCCACCTCCAGCCGGTGGAGCAACCGCCCGACGATGACGGCGAAGAAGGCCACCTCCACCGAGACACGCGGCAATTCGGCGTGTACCAGCACTCAGCCCAAGGGCTGGATCAACGCTGACATCACCACGCTGGTGCAGGAGTGGGCGTCGGCCAAGGCCACCCGCGGCCACATGGGCATCCGCCCCGCCGACGAGTCGGTGGTGGCGCAGTGGAAGCGCGTCAACTCCGCCAACGCCGCCTCCAATCCGCCGAAGCTGGTGGTCAACTACAACTACCGGCCGCGTACGGGCACCAAGCAGCAGGCGGGTCCTCCGTACACGCAGGACAAGACGGGCACCTGGCGCGTTGACACGACGACCCCCACCTTGAGGGACACGTTCCTCGACCCGGACGGCGACAAGGTCAACGGCACATTCCAGATCTTCGACGACGCGACCAACAAGCAGGTCGGCGATCTCTTGGTCTCCCCGTTCGTGGCCAGTGGAAAGCCGGCAGAGGTCACGGTGCCGGCCGGGCGGCTCCAGCACGGGCACACCTACCGGTTCCGGACGTCTCCCTACGACGGTACGCACTACAACCTGGAGTGGTCGCCATGGGCCAAATTCAGCGTAAGTCCCCTGCCCGGTATCCCGCAGGACCTGCAGGCCGGCGCCGAGCAGACACTGACGCCGATCCTGTCGGCCGTGGTCACCGATCCCTCCCAGGGACGAGTGAGCAGTGAGTTCACGCTGAAGGATGCCGCAGGATCCCCGATTCCTGGGCTCACCTTGCAGCCGGTGTGGACGGACAGCGGGTACCGGTCCGCCGTGCAGATCCCGGACGGGGTGCTGACTGACGGCGCCACCTACTACTGGAACGCCCGAGCCTGCACAACGGTCGGCTGCTCACCCTGGTCCGCGCAGCAGAAGCTCACCGTGCGGGTACGGCCTCTGCCCGTTCCCGAGTCCAAGACCCTCACCCTCATCGACGGCAAGCTCGCCGCCGCATCCGCTGCGACGGACTGCGACGCCGCATGCCCTGCCACACCCGACGGGAAGATCCTCGCCGGACGGGCCGACGGGCACGACTGGGCCACTTGGATCAAAGCGGACCTGACGTCCCTGCCCAAGGGATCCTTTGTGACCGGGGCCAAGCTGTCCCTCACACGCGCCGACTGCATCACCGGGTGCACGGCTCAGAAGTTCGACCTCTTCCAGCTCGCCGCCGCGTGGTCCCCGTCGCAGAGCGGGAACGAACTTCTCGCCGCCGCAAGCGACGACAGCTACGCCTCCGGTGAGGAACTCACCGTCACCAACCTCGGCCCCATGGTGCAGTCATGGGCCGAGTTGGGGGACAACACCGGTCTGCTGCTGCGAGCAGCAGATGGAGCGCCGGGTGCGGCTTACTACTCAGCCGCGGTCGGCGACGCTGCGAAGCGGCCGCAGCTCACTATCCAGTACGTCCCACCGTCCGCTCCGGGACCGGTCGAGGACGTCGCTGTCGGTGCCGGCGACAAGGGGCTGCTGGCCCGGTGGAATCCGCCGCTCACCGGTGGGGCCGCCGGTGAGGAGACCGGCTACACGGTGAAGGTGGAGACAACTGACGGGCTGGTGGTGGCCGAGGTCGAGACCACCGTGCCTCGCTCGGTGATCACTGGCCTGGACAACTCCCGCGCCTACCGGGTCGCGGTCACGGCACACAACACCTTCGGCAACGGGCCTGTTTCGCGCTCCGCGCTCTCCCAGCCGGCCGCGGTCTCCGGCGGTCCGGACCTGTACAAGACGTACGTGCAGGACTACCTCGAGGCACGCGGACGGATCATGACCGGAGGAAGCCTCACGGCCGGGGACGCCGCCGCCGAGTCTTCCCACGGGGCGGTCTTCCGCGACCTTCTCCAGGCGCAGGAGGAAGGTCTCGTTGGCGCACGGGAGGCCCTGGAGCAGCGCGGCCAGAGCTACAGCTCGGCGTCCGCTGAATTGAGCGACGTGCTGGTGCGCCGCGGCACGAACTCTGCTGACGTGATCGTGCACGCGACCGTGAAGGAGTCGGAGACGGTACGCACGGACGGCGTCGACGACAAGACCGAGGGCAGCAGTGACAAGCGGTTCACGTTCACCGTCAAGGACGGTGCCGTGACGCTGGCCACGGAAGCCGATGACGCCTCCGCCGGTCTGACGCTGTCCCCGACCGCTGCCGCGGAGGCCCAGGTAGAGCCAGAAGGGTCGGAAGACGCCGATCTCCCGGCTGACGACGACGGCGCCCTGGACCTGGACGACAACGGGTTCCCGGTCACCTACGGCGTATCGCGGGTCGCCACGCTGGCCAGCGTCGTCGACGGGAGCGGAACCGCGAACTGGGCGTACAAGAACCGCGGTACCAAGTGGGAGTACAAGCAGGACTGCACCAACTTCGTCTCCAAGGCCCTCTACTACGGCGGCCACATGAAGTTCCGGAATGGTGGCCGCAAAGCCGACCACTCCTGGTGGCAGGAGTACTGGCTTTTTGGCTCGATCAAGAACAAGACGTACACATGGGCCGGGGCGGACAACCTGCGCCGTCACGTCACCAAGTACCGCCACGCGAAGACCATCTCGCGTGCGGGCTCGGCCCAGGTCGGTGACGTCATCTTCTTCAAGTGGAAGCAGGAGAGTCGCTATAACCACGCTGCGGTAGTACGGGCCAATTCACGCGGTGAGCTTCACCTCGTCCAGCACGGGATCAAGACGCTGACTACGCTCAGCGACGTGATCGCCCGCTACAAGAACAAGAAGAACTCGATCGAGAAGATCCTGATCGTCCGGGTCAAGGACAGGTGACGCGATGAAATATCTCAGGGCCGTATGCGGCACCGTGGCAACCCTGCTGCTGGGCTTGTCGGCATGCTCACCGATCGACTCCTCCGACACTCGGTACGAATCGGATTACGCCAACCACGAACCGCTGCACGTGTTCGGCTATCCGTCCACCGGCTCCCTGCAAGTCATCCAGGAGATCGTGTGGCGCATCGCCGACGGCAAGGCCGGGGATCTGGAGAAGCTGGCGACCAGCGACAGCACCGACAGCGAGACCCGGAAGACGGCCGCGAACTGGATCAAGAGCTTCCAGAAAGGAGCCCAGGGAAAAGTCGCGGCGGACTTCTACGACGAGGCATCCGAACGCCAAGTCGTGGTGCTGTACTTCCAAGGCACCCAGCAGGTCAAAGAGGTCACGGTGCGGCTGGACGGCAACGCCGGCGAGGACGGTTGGCGAGTCATGATGAATGAAGGCAGCTTGAAGGAAGCCACCAGCCCACCCACCTGGGCTCCGAAGGAGCCCGGCGGGAACGGATCGGTATCCGACAGCTGAGCCCGGATCCGGGCACAAGCAGGCAGGGGGCCCGGCACTGCCGGGCCCCCTCGCCATGGTGCGCCCAGTTGATTCCTCGTATGCGTCGAGGCCGGCCTCAAGGTCGTTGGGGTGGGCCGCGAGGGTGTGGGCGAGTTCGGCGCCGTCACACATGGCCCAGTTGGCTCCTTCACCGTTGGGGGCCTGGAGGTGGGCGGCGTCGCCGATGAGGGTCACGCCGGGCGTCCGTTGCCACTGATGCGCGTCGGGCAGGGCGTAGTGCGGGCGCAGGATGGGCGGGGTTTCGGTGCCGGTGATCAGTGCGGTGAGTTCGGGTGCCCAGCCTGCGAACTCGGCCGCGACACGGGTGGCGGCCGTGGCCGGATCGGAGAAGTCGATGGCGTCGAACCACTCCAGCGGCCTGGTGAGCGACACGTAGGCGTGCAGGGTGTCGCCTTGCTCGCGGTGAGCGGTGATCGCCTTGTTCGCTGCAGGAGCGAACATCGAACCGCCGCCCACCGCGTCGGCGGTGGCCGGGTGTCGCGTGTCGGCGTTGAACAGGCAGGTCTCGACGAACGAGGTGCTGGCGTACGCGGGCGTCGCGTGCGACACCAGTGGGCGGATCCGTGACCAAGCGCCGTCCGCGCCGACGAGCACGCTCGTGGTGACGGCGCTGCCGTCGGTGAAGGTCACCTGGTGGCGGCCGTCTCCGAGGCTCCGGGTGCCAGTGACCTTGCGACCTCAGTGGACGGTGTCGTGCGGGAGCGCGTCGAGCAGCATCCGTCGCAGGTCCGAGCGCTGTGCTTCCGGGCGGCCGCCAGTGCCGTCGTCACCTTTCTCGAACAGGACACGGCCGTCCTGTCCCAGAACGCGTATCGCCTGGCGCAACGATGGCGCGGAATTCCGTCATCAGCCCAGCCGCCTCGATGGCGAGCTGCCCGTTGTAGTCATGGATGTCGAGCATCCCGCCCTGCGCCCGCGCCTCGGGCGAGGCTTCCGCCTCGTAGACCTCTACCGGTATGCGGCGGACGTGCAGAACGCGGGCCGGCGTGAGTCCGCCGAGCCCGGCTCCGGTGATCGTGACGTGGTGCATGACGCCCCTTTGCTCTTGCGACCGGCGTCGGCCGACCAACACGTTGGTGCACTGTTCCAAAGTAAGACCGTATGCCACGTTGGTACGGTGCACCAATTTGGATCGGTGCACCAAATGTGCACCATCGAGGTATGACGACGCGAGCACGCCGACCACAGCGGCGCAACCAGGTGCTCTCCCGGGAGCAGATCATCGACACTGCGGTCGAGATCCTCGATGCGGGCGGCGAGAGCGCGCTGACCATCCGGGCACTGACCGAACGGCTGTCCACCGGTTCCGGGGCGATCTACTACCACGTGGGCAACCGTGACGAGCTGCTCGGCACGGCGACGGAAACCGTGATCGGCGCGGCGCTGGCGACCCAGCCCGCCGGGGCTGCGGCCACGCCCGGGGACGAGATCCGTGTCGTCGCGCTGGCCCTGTTCGACGCGATCGCCGCACATCAATGGCTCGCCACGCGGCTGACCCTCCAGATCATCCGGAATCCGGTCGGCCCGGTGACGGTGGGGATCTTCGAGCGGATCGGCGGGCAGGTGGGCGCCTTGGGCGTGCCGCGAGCCTCCTGGTTCGACGCAGCCTCGACGCTCGTGCACTACATCCTCGGAGCCGTCAGCCAGAACGCCCGCATCGAGGGGGACACCTCAGGAATCGACACCGACGAGGGTCGCGACGAGTTCTTCGATGCGGCGTCGACGGCATGGCAGGGGCTCGACCCGGGGGCTTACCCGTTCATGCACGCCATCGTCGGCCAGATGAGAGAGCACGACGACCGCGAGCAGTTCCTCACCGGCATCGCCGTCATCCTCGACGGCCTCACCCATCTGTGCTGACCCGGCCGATCTGGCCGGGTGCCCCCCATCGTTCGTTTCTCGAAAGGACACCTCTCATGCACGACGTCGTGATCGCGGGCGGCGGCCCGGTCGGTCTGTTCCTGGCCGGCGAGCGGCCCTGTCCGGCTGCTCGGTTCTGGTCCTTGAGCGGGGCCCGGAACTCACCTCGCCCCTGAAGGCGTTCCCGTTCGGGCTGCGGGGCCTGAACGCCGGGTCGGCCGAGACGTTCTACCGCCGCGGCCTGCTGGAAGCGATGGCGCAGGCTTCGGGAGTCAACGCGCAGAAGGTGGGCGCGGATTCGGAAGTGGTCGAGGCGCCCGACCCTCGTGAGCTGAGCCATTTCGCGGGCATGACGCTCGACGCGGCCGACATCGACACAGCCGCCCTCCCGTCTCGGCTGCCCAGCCCGGCGATGGAGGGGTTCATGACGAGCCTGGAAGCGGTCGGATCGGTGCTGTCCGAGCGGGGGAGCGTCGATAAATTGATGGAGCGTGTCATGTCAGCCTGTTGTTGATGTTGTGTGCATGACGTAGGTGGCGAGTTCGCTGGGGTCGACGAGTCGGATGGGCAGTGGTTCTGCGTGGTGGCCGTGTTGCTGGAGCAGGGGCCGGACCTGCTTGATCAGGGTGCGCATCTGGTTCTCGCCGATGTGGAAGAGGTGGGCGGTCAGTGAGCAGGGCAGCCCGCGCTGATCGAGAACGGCGGCCCGGATCATGCTTTCCACGGCGAGTTTGCGGTGACGGGGGCGCTGGCCGGTGGGGACTTGATCGATCAACGCGCATACGCCTGCGGTGAGTTGATCGAGTGCATGTCGGGTCATTCCGGTCAGTACGGGGTGGGTTGCCATGGTGGTGTCGAAGGTGTGGGCGTGACGGGGGTGGGTCCGGCGGGTGGGTGGCTGGAGGGGCACGGCGGGGACGCCGGGCTGGGGCGGGATCGTATAGTTCCACTCGCCGTGGAAGCTGTCGGGGGTGATGGTGAGTGCGGCGGCGTGCTGGGCGTCGATTTCGATACCGATGGGGTAGGTGCCCTCGTCCAGGCGGGCGTTCACGCTCAGCCCGGTGCTCGTGATGGTGGCCGCGATGAGGTTCAGGGCGACTTCGTAGCTGGTCAGAGGGCGGGCCCGCCAGTTCATCGAGATGAACGAGAACAGACGATGCTCCACTTTGTTCCATTTCGACGTGCCGGGTGGTAGGTGGCACACACTGATCTCCAGGCCGGTCTCGGTGGCCAGGGCGGCGAGGTTCGCTTTCCATGCCTTGGCCCGGGAACTGTTGGAGCCGCCGCCGTCGGCAGTGATCAACAGACGGCGCGCGTTCGGGTAGGCGGCCTGCCCCTCCTCCTTCCACCAGCGGCGCAGGGCGGCCACCGCGAACGCGGCGGTGTCATGGTCGGTGCCCACCACTACGTAGCCGGTGTTGCGTCCGACGTCGTAGATGCCGTAGGGGATCGCGGTGCCGACCGCCTGGGAGGGGAAGTCGTGATCGAGGACCTTCACGGGTCTGCCGAGCGGGGCCCATTCCCGCCCGGCCTGTGCGAACAGCCCGATGTGGTCGGGTGGGTGCGGCGCATTACTGCGCCGCACCCCCCTCAGAACCGTGCGTGCCCGTCGTCCGAGCACACGGCTCAAGCAGGCCCTGCTGGCCCGCTGGCAGATTGCAGTGCTGTCCGACTGCCGGTGCTGGCACCGCGCCAGCGGTGGCAGTGGGTGTGGATCAGGCGAAGGTGGGCGGCGCTGTCCGGTGTGCTGCGACCTGGGTCGGCGGTGATCGCGTTCTTGCGGACCGCCTGTCGGGTCACCTTGAGCCACTGTTCCCATTCCGATGGGCTTTGCGGCTCGTGGTCGGCGTGCAGGAGGAGCCCGTTGCAGAGCGGACATCGGCCGTGCTGCTTTTGCAGCAGACGCAGCCCGGTCGCAGTCAGCGGGGGTTTCCGCTTGCTCCGTCGTGTAGCCCAGTACTCGGTCAGGGCCGGGTCGTCCACCGACGCCCGGCCCGGAACCATCTGGTGCCGGACAATCTTGGTCCAGGCGAACTTGGTGAGATAGGCGCCGGTCTCCCGGTCACCGAACACCCACCGGTCCTGCCTGGCCCGGTTGAACCGACCGAAATATCGGGACGCCACCCAGTGCTTCGACTTCTTCGGGTGGCTGTGCTTGGCCCACTTGTAGGTGAGCTTCCACATGTGAAAGTCCAGCGAGGCGAATGCCTCGCTGGACACCACGCCCCGGTAGTAGGCGGCCCAGCCCCGGATGATTGGGTTGAGTTTGGCAATCACCGCCGCGGCGTTGACCCCTCTCAGGTTCACCACCTCGGCGGAGAGCCGGTCCCGAATCCGTTGCAGGGCAGCCCTGCTCGGCTTGATCAGCAGCGTGCCGCGATAGCGGCGGACGTTGAACCCCAGGAAGTCGTAGCCGTCATCGAGGTGCGCTATGCGTGTCTTGTCCTCGTTGAAGACCAGGCCCCTGGGCGTCAGCCACGCGGCGAGCCGAGCCTTGACCTGTTCGGCCTCGTCACGGTTGTGACAGAGAGCCACAAGATCGTCGGCGTATCTGATCAAAATCGG
>NZ_JBEYTM010000117.1:0-8252 GCF_040643055.1 Streptomyces sp. NPDC047515 | reverse complement strand
TGACGATCGGGCCCTCCGCTTGCCCGCACACTCTCCACAACGACGCATCAGCCGCCAACCAAAGCTGACGACCAATCACGAAAGATCGAGGTTAGCTGACAGTGAGTGGCCCTTGGCTGATGGCGTGCTCCCCGATCAGGGCGCGCCATTCGCCCTGCCGACGCCGGTGCAGGCAGCGGGCAGGCGGCCTCTGCTGCCCCGGCCGACGACTGCCTGCCCAGTAGTTCCCGCCTTTCAGCGGGATGAAATATCGCAGGAGCAAGAAATGTCTCTCTTCATTCCCGATTTCGACGGAACCGTCGTTGTGCGCTCTGCTGACGCCGAATTGATAGGCGAGGGCGGCCCAGTAACCAACCAGTTGCTCGTCGACAGCTCCGCCACGGGCGGGGCACTCTCCAGCATGCGTGTCACCCTCGGCAAAGGTGCCGATGGCGCCCGTCCTCACCACCACGGCAAGTCCGCCGAGATGTTCTACGTCCTCGACGGCACCGCCCAGCTCCTGTCCGGCGATGAGGTGGTCACCGCGGAGCGCGGAGACGTTGTCGTGGTACCGCCCGGTACACAGCACGCCTTCGCCGCCGCAGCCGGCGAGATCGCGGACATGCTGGTCATCATCACGCCCGGAGTGGAACGCTTCGAGTACTTCCGCCACCTAGAGCGCATCCACTACGGCAAAGTGCCACCGGAGAGCCTCCTCGAAGTCCAGGAACTCTACGACTCCTATTTCGGGACGAGCGCTGCATGGAACGCCGCACGCGAATAGCCGGCTTCGTAACGTTGCGCCGGCGCTTCGCGGAGGGAGAGCTCGCGCCGGCCGAGCGACTCACCGAGGCCGCCTTGGCGCAGGAGCTCGGAGTGAGCCGCACGCCGGTGCGCGAGGCCCTGGGCCGCCTACAGGCGGACGGCCGCGTCGTACCGATGGCGCGCGGGGTCGCGGTGGCGACGCCCAGCAGCGACGAGATCGAGCAGCTCTACAATCTGCGCGCCGTGCTGGAGGGGCTGGCCGCGGCCCAGACCGCCCGCCTGCAAGCGGCCGGGCAGATCGCGCCCGCGCACCTCCGGGACATCGAGAAGGCTGCGGAAGAGGTGGAGCGAGCGGTCACCGAGGGCGACGCGAAGCAGTCGGCGCGGGCCAACCTGGCCTTCCACCGGGCATTCGGCCAAGCTCCCGGCAACGCGTTCCTGACGGACGCGCTGCACCGGGTGCGGGACCGCATCGCGATCTCCACGGTGTCCAACCTCTCCGACGGAGAGTGGGGGCTGACCGTGCTCACCCAGCACCAGGAAATATGCCAGGCCGTGATCGCCGGAGACGAGGACGCCGCCCGCCGGGCGGCCGAGGAACACATCCTGTCGGCGATGCGCGTCTACAGCGAAGCCCTCGGCCGGGGGTGACCGGCCGCCGGCCCGGGCGCTGAACGGCGCGTCCCCCTCGCACGCTCAGGAGTGCCGCACGACGGCGTCGGTGAGCAGCTCCTGTAGTGCCGCGTCGACCGCGCGGGTGCGCGGCGGCATGCACGCGGAACTCGGGGTCGGACAGGTCGAGCTGGAGCATGCCGAGGTGATTGGCCATCTCCTCGGGGGGTGGATAGGTGACCGGCGAACTCGTCGGCGACGGCGTGCAGCGCCGCCAAGGGCGAGTCGCGGCCCGCGCCCTCCGATAGGGCGCGGCAGCGTCCGTCCCTCGGCCCGTACGAGGTGCCGTCGAGAGAGCCGCCCACATGGTCCTGCCACGACATGGCATACGCCGGGCGGACCTCGACGCACTCGGCATGCGCTGGTACAAGCGGCCGTCCGCTGCGCCGGAATTCCGTCCCGGAAGGCTCAGACGCTGAACTCCGCACTCGCTGAAGCCCTCTCGGTCGCCCTGCTCCTGGCGGTGCTGGCCTGCGCGGTGATCCGACCATGGGGCTGGCCGGAGGCGGCCGTGGCCGTCCCCGCCGCCGGGGCGGTCATCGCCACCGGCGCGATCTCGCTCCACCACGCGGCGGCCGAGGCCGCCCGATCGCCCCCGCCGCCTGCTGGTCCTTGTCTTCGTGACGGCCTCGCTGATCACCGCGGTGCTCAGCCTGGACGCCACAGTGGTGCTGCTGACTGCGGTGGGGTTCGCCACCGCCGCCCGGCTGGGCGCCCGCGCCAGGAGATATGAGGGCGGGCGTAGGAGCGTCCTTCGACATGCCGTTGCCCGATCCTCCCGGCATGCGAATGGAGACATTGGTGAAGGTGAATCTGGTGACGCTGGTGGTACGGGCTGGAGCAGTCCCACGCTCCTTTCGCCCGACACACGGGATCGGGCGGTGGCCGGTACGGGGCCCACCTCAGGCCCTTACGTGCACATGATGGGGCAGCACACGCGACAAGAACGGGCGGCACAAGCACGAGCAATCGAACGGGTGGCCTTCACCGGCTGCGAGACGCGGGCGTCCACGAGTTTGCTTTCGGATCATTTGACACCGCCGATGAAGCGCACCTCCGGATACCGGGGTGACGGCCCTTCGAGGATCGGGGCGTGATGGCCGCGCAGGTGAAGGTCGAAGTAGGCGAGCAGGAAGTGCCGCTGGACGTCAATACCGCGCGCCCCGTCGAGCGGCCCTATGAACTCGGCCAGCTGCTCGTCGGTCGCTCCGAGCCGCGAGGCGGCCTGCGGCATGAACGTCTCGTAGTCCGTGTACGAGAAGTGCCGGGTACCGGTCAGCCGGAGATGGCGGCGCCAGCCTCGCAGCCGCGGCCAGATCTCGGGCCAGCTCGGATTGCTGTCCGCGTCCTCGCTCATCAGGAGGAACGGTTTGCGCAGCCCCTTGGTCACCACCGGACCGAAGAGACTGCCGTCGAGGTTCGCGCCTGCCGCGATCGGTACTCCTGCCGCCATCGCCGAGGCCGCGGTCGCACCACCCAGGGAGTGGCCGAACATGCCGGTCCTGGACAGGTCGAGGATGTCGCCGAGTCCGTGCGGGAGCGGGTCCCGGCGGCCCCGTACGCGCCGCGACAGCTCCTCCAGTACGAAACGGGTGTCGGCCACCCGCACGTCGACCGCCTTGAGGATCACCGGGTCGTCGTCCTCCGCCGTGAAAGGAGGCATCGCGTACTTCTCGACCCGGCCACCGGGGAACTCGACCTGCCCGGCGTCAAATGTGTGGTCGATGGTGACCACGATGTATCCGTGGCCGACGAGTTCCTCGACCAGCGCCGTGCTGGAGCTGCGGTGCTGGCCGTGTCCGTGGGAATAGAGGATCACCGGGCGTCGGCCCCTGCGCGTATCCGCCGCTGTGCCGATACGGGCGTGCGTGTCCGGCAACGTGGCGTACTCGGGGAGGAGATACCCCGTCTGCTGGAAGACCTTGGCGGCCTGTCCTGTCATCCATGGCGCCCTGGGCAGGCCGGTGGCTGCACGTGCGGGGTACCAGAGCTGAACCATCAGCTCCCGTACCGGCCGTGCAGCGACCCAGGGGTCCCGGCGGCTGCGGTCGCTGAGATGCAGGGCCACGGTGCCGAGGGCATGAGGACCGCTCGGCGGCGGAAGGACGAGCCGTACGGGCGGCTGGAAATCACCTGGCGCTCGGCGGGGCGACGCGGCGACGGCGGGGGTGCCGGTGCCGGGGGTGGCGGTCAGAGCGAGTCCCGCGGCGAGCGCGGTGCCCGTGGTCACCATACGTCTCCTGCTGATTCCGGTGGTCCTGCTGGTCCTGCGGGTGCTGCTCGGTGAGGATGAGGCCGGACGCGGCATGACGATCTCCTTCGAGGGTTGTACGCGCGGTGCCCAGGCGCGTGAATAGCTACCGAAAGGCTATGAACCGCACTGCCGACGAACTGCTGCGATTCCTCATCGCTTTCACTGACATTTGTCACTCAGTCGGCGTCGCACGGAGAAGTCCGGGCGTGCGCGCAGTCGTACGTGAGAAGCGTGACCGGGCCGCAACTAGTGTCCTGCGCCAGGAATTCGATCAAGATATGCGGCGAGGCGTTCGAGGATCTCGTCGGCGCTCTTCGTCCAGGCGAAGGGGCGGGGGTTCTCGTTCCAGGTCTTGATCCAGATTCGGATGTCTTTCTCCAGCGCGTGGAGGGACTTGTGGGTGCCGCGCCGTATCTGCTTGTCCGTCAGGAGTCCGAACCACCGCTCGACCTGGTTGAGCCAGGAGGAATAGGTGGGGGTGAAGTGCATGTGGAACCGGGGGTGGGCCTGAAGCCACTTCCTGACCGCCGGCGACTTGTGGGTGCTGTAGTTATCGCAGATCAGGTGGACGTCCAGGCCGGACGGGACTTCCTTGTCGAGCTTGGTGAGGAACTTCTTGAACTCGACGGTCCGGTGGCGGCGGTGGATGGAGCCGATGCAAGACCGTCGCCGTGACCAGCTGCCTGCGCGCACTCGAGCCCGACGAGGACATCCGCCGCATCACCTTCCACGCCCGCCCCACCACCCGCGCCGTACGCCACGAACTGTTCACCGCACTCGAACTGCCGGGCCAGCCCCCGCGCTACGCCACCGAGTTCGACCACCTCCTCAAGGACACGCTCGCCACCCACCCGCGCACCCTCGTCCTGGACGAGGCCCAGTGGCTGAGCGGAGACCTGCTGGAGTACGTCCGCTACCTCTGGGACGGCCCCTGCACCCAGCTCGCCGTCGTCTTCGTCGGCGGCGAAGGCTGCTACGCCACACTGCGCAAAGAACCCATGCTGTCCTCCCGCATCTTCATCTGGCAGCGCTTCACCCGCCTCACCCCCGACGAGGTCCTGGACGTCATCCCGCTCTACCACCCCCTCTGGGCAGACGCAGATCCCGGTGACATTGCCTTCGCCGACCAGCACGCCGCCCACGGCAACTTCCGCAACTGGGCCAGGCTCACCGCCCACACCCAGACCGCCCTTGACCGCACAGGACGCGCCCGCGTCGACGAGGACGTGCTGCGCTGGGCCTTCAGCCGACTCGGCACAGGCTCCTGACCCATTCGCCCAGCCCCACCAGGTAGGCCCGGCCGTTCATCCGTACGCCATCACGTCCACCGCATCCCGACCTTGGACAGCTGCTCCACCCGCTCCGGGGTCAGCGTTGCCGCCCGCGAGCGCTGGTTCCCGACCCAGGCACCCAGCCGGAGAGGCCGCTGCTCCTGGTCCTCGCCGTCGGCCTCGCCCACGGTGATCGTTTCGACGTGCTTGCGCGGTACCTTCAGGTGGCCTTCGCGCTCGTAGTACTGCTGGGCGGCGGCGAGGTGCATTGCCCACTTGTCGGCCTGGCTGGTGCGCGGCTTGGGCTTCTCGTCCTCGGTCGCGGGTTCGATCCCGAGGACCTGTTCGCACATCCACTGCTGCACGCTGGTGAGCTTGTCCCAGCCGAGGCGCTGCGCGCGAACCCACCGGCCGAGGTCTTCGCCCTGGTGCACGACGCCGCCTGGTTCGGTGGGCAGTTCGCCGCCGACCTCTTCGAGGTGGAGGCGGGTGAGGTGGAAGGCGCGCTGCCACTCGACAGGCCAGGTGGGGCACCAGGACGGGTCGATGTTCTCCAGCTGCTCGCGCCGCTCCGGCGACATCGCCCCGGTCCACGATTCGACGGTGAGCCCTTCAGCCTGGCGCTGTTCAAGCTCCTGGGCGCGCCGGGCGGCGGCGCGGGCGTTCTTCAGCCAGATGCCGACCTTGTAGCCCTGGTGGGCGGCATCCAGCGGCGCGAGGAGGTGGCCGTTCTCGGAGGCCCACCCACGCGCTGCCGACAGGCCTTCCTCCCAGGCGACGTCGAAATGGCTCCACACCATGCCGAGCTTCTCCAACTGAGCCACGCGCTCTTCGTTCATGTCGCCGCGGGCGTAGAACCTCCTGGCGTCGGCGGTCCACTGCCCCAGCGGGAAGTTCGCGAGCGAGGCCGGCCACCCGACCCCTTTGGCCTCCTCGCCGTCGGGGACGCGGTACGTGAACGGCACGCGCAGGTCGCCGTGTTCGCGGGCGTAGACGACGGCGGCTTCGATCCCGCGCCGCCAGTGTTCGTGCTCGGGGTTGAGGACGCGGAGGTTGATGAACGCGGCGAGCGCGGCCGGGTCGCGGGGCGTGCTGAACTTCAGGAGGGCTTTGGCGGGGGCGCTGACGCCCTGCCACGCCGCTCCCTGCTCCTCGTCTTCACTGCTGAGCTCCCGCCCTTTGGGAGTACGGCTGGGGGCCTGCTGCTCCGCGAGGGTTTCCACGATCCTGGCGTCGTGTGCCCGCAGCGCCTCCAGCAGCTTGGCCAGCCCGCCGAAGGCCCGGGAGGTGAGCATGTTGTCCGCCGTCTCGCCCGGCCCGAGCAGCACCGGCACTACGAGCGAGGCCATCTTGCCCTCGCCCGGCTGCATCCGCAGCGTCCGGCCCACGGCCTGGACCAGGTCCGGCATCGAGCCGCGTACGTCAGCCCAGTAGACGGAGTCGCAGTTTTTGGTGTCGACGCCCTCGCCCAGGACCTTGACCGAGCACAGGAAGCACTTCTCCACCACGGTGCCGTCCGTGGCGATCCCGGCCGCGAACTCTCCGAGCAGTCGGCGGCGGTGGAGCGGCTTGTGGTCGCCGCACAGCCAGTTGGCCCAGATCGTCTTGGGGTACAGCTCGGGGTCGCTGGCGTGCAGCTGCGCGGCGACGTCGGGGAGGCCGGCCGCGAAGGCTTCTGCTTCCTTCACGACGTGGTGGAAGACCAGCGTGCGGCGGAAGCCTTCTTCGGCCGACGCCTTCACCAGGGCGGTCTGCAGCGCGGCGAGCCGGGCCCCGCGGACCTGTTCGGAGCGGCCCTCAGCGCCCAGGAGCTGGGCTGCTTGGAGCGCGGTGTCGGTGATGTCGACGCATACGACCTGGTAGGGGGCACAGATTCCCCTGTCGATGGCCTCCGAGAGCGTCAACGTGAACGCCCTGCTGCCGAAGGGGCCTTCCGGGTCGTCGTCCATGCTCGCGACCAGCTCGCCGGGTGCGCCGGCCTCGTCCTCGTCCCCGAGCTGCCACAGCCGGGGCGTGGCCGTCATGTACAGACGGCGCAGGGACGGGATCTTCTGGTTGTTGTGGACGACCGCCCACGGCTTCCCGACCCGGCCCGAAACGCGGTGGGCTTCGTCCACGATGATCAGGTCCCAAGCCGAAAGGCCAGCGGCGTGCGCCCGCTCCAGCGTGCCCAGACCGAGGCTGGCGTACGTGGCGTACACGGTCACCTTGTCCAGGCTCCGCGTCCACTCCACCAGCTCGTCCACGTCCGTGGTGTTGGGGAAGGACACCTCCTCACCCCGCAGCGAGGACACCCCGATCATCGGCCCCCGGCGGCCCCCCTCGCGCCACGCGGACTCGGTCTGGGCGAGCAGGTCCAGAGAGGGCACGAGCACCAGCACACGGCCCGCGTGGAGCTCCTCCGCGCTGCGGACTGCCACCCGGGTCTTCCCGGACCCGGTCGCCATGATCACCTGCGTTCGAAGCCCTCGTTCGGGGACAAGTGATCTTGCAGGCAATTCGAGGGCGCGCACGACCGCGTCAATGGCTTCTCGCTGGGCTGCCTCGCGCTGGTCAACGCGGTCTGTGCTCGACATATTCGCCTGCCTTCTCCTGGGTGCCGTCCGGTCGATTCGAGTGGCGGGAAACGGGAAACCTGCACGTAGGGGAGCTGTGAGGGCTACGGTTGGACTGATGCGATCGGCTGGTTGCTCTGCCTCACCGGAGCACCGGCAAGGCCGTGGGATGGATCTAGATATCCCTCCAGAGGGGTCCGGGGTGGTGTGCTCTGAGTCCATAGCTTATCTCGGTTGCAAAAATGAAGCACACAGAATCGCGAGATCCCCTCTAACGTGGCCGAAAGCTGCTAGTCTTGCCTTATCGCAAGCCAATCCAAAGCCTTGACGCCCCCTCAGTCCTTTCCCTCTCTGCGAGTGGCCGCCCCCCCGCACCCCGTCACTCGCCCGACTACCTGTCACCTCCCCACCCATTGCTGTTACTGCTGGGCCGTCAGGCCCGTGGTGGGCCGCGCGGAGCGTGGCACGCCCAACTGTGCAGGTATGGGGGGTGGTTGGAGCGCAGCGGAGGCCACTGGGACCGGGCAGGGCCTGACTCGGGTCGATGCGAAGCATCGGACCGTCAGCACCGGGGCGAAGCACCGGTGCTGACCTCTTGTCAGTCCTGGAGCGGAGCGGAGGGACTGACCCCGGGCTTTACCCGGGTGCGGTGGCGAAGCCACCGCTTGCGCCCTCGCGGAGCGAGGGCGCAACTGGGGTGCGAAGCACCCCAGTTCGCTTGCATATCGCGAAGCGATATGGTACCCGCTCCGCGGG
>NZ_JBEYTM010000116.1:0-8546 GCF_040643055.1 Streptomyces sp. NPDC047515 | reverse complement strand
CTCCGACCGCTCCGCACGACGCCCGACCCGCCGCCGGACGAACACCGAACTCGTCCTCGCCCACAACACCGTCTGCTGATCACCACCAGCCGAACTACCAGGCCAACACGCCCCGACCCCAATTTCACCCAAGGTCGTAATCGGTGATCGCGCGGGTGTGGGCGCATGAAGACAGGGCTTCTTGGTAGCTCGGGATTGCGAAGCCATTCGAGCACCGAGGGCCTGTCGGTGCAGTCTGGTGGCGGGCTGGTGCCTTGAATCTCCTGCGATCCCATGCTGTTCGGCCGGTAGTTTTCAGCCGGCCGCCAGGACTTCCACGCCGCGCGCCGTGAGCTGCTCAACGACTGCGTGGTGGGGGTCGGCGTCGGTGATCAGTCCGCTGATGTCTTCCCAGGGCAGGACGCGGAACCGTGATGCTGTGCCGATCTTCTCGGACGAGGCGAGGATGTAGGTGTCCGCGGCCCGTGCGGCCAGGGTGCGTTTCATCGCGGCCTCTTCAGCGTCGCCGGTGGTAAGCCCCGCGTCCGGGTGGACGCCGGTGACGCCCAACAGGCAAAGGTCGGCGGAGATGTTCTGGGCGGCCTCGACCGCGGCCGCGCCGCAGGCAACCGCGGAGTGTTTGAAGATGCGGCCGCCGAGCAGGAAAACCTCGGCCTTCGGATGCTCCAGCAGCGCGGCCGCGACGGTCGGGCTATGGGTGATCACGGTGCAGTCCAGGTCCGGCGGAAGGGCATGGGCTACAGCGAGGGCCGTGGTGCCACCGTCCAGGATCAGGGCGCTGCCCGGCCGCACCAGCGCGGCGGCAGCCGCGGCGACCTTCTGCTTGCCGTCGGGGGTGACCGTCTTCCGGGCGGCGTAGTCCGCCACGGCAGGGGAGAGGGGCAATGCCCCGCCGTAGACACGCTGGCACAGTCCCTCGGCGGCGAGGTCGCGCAGGTCGCGGCGCACGCTGTCCTCGGAGATACCCAGGTCTGCGGCGACGTCCTTGGCGACGACCTTTCCCTGCCGGGCGAGCACGTCCAGCAGGTGAGCACGCCGTTGAGCGACCAGCATTCACACTCCTTCATGTTCTTGCACGTTTCTGCATGTATCGTAGCGCGCCATGACCGACAAGCCGATGCTCATCCTCATCGCCGGGCCCTACCGCTCCGGCACCGACGGCGACTCGTGGGCCATGGCCGCCAACCTTGCCCGCCTCGAAGCGGCAGCATGGCCGGTGTTCGCCGCCGGCCACGTGCCCGTGATCGGGGAGTGGGTGGCCCTACCCGTCCTTCGCTCGGCCGGCGTGGGCCCCACGGACCCCCTCGCCGACCAGGTCCTCTACCCGACCGCCGACCGTCTGCTCGCCCACTGCGACGCCGTACTCCGCCTCCCCGGCTACTCCACCGGAGCCGCCCAGGACGTGGCCACCGCCCGCCGCCGCGGCCTGCCCGTCTACCACGACGTGGCCGAGATCCCGCGCCGCATCCCGCAGGAAGGCAGGGCCGCGTGACGGCCCGCCCCGGCATCGACACCCCCGACCACCGTGGCCGCACCGGCCTCGACCGCGTCGGGCGCGACCTGGACCGCAACCCTCGCGTCAGGGTCCGTGATGTGGAGCTCACCTCGCAGGGCTGGCATGTTCTGCGCCGCACCACCTTCGACTACCAGCGCCGCGACGGACGCTGGGTCACCCAGCAGCGCGAGACGTACGACCGCGGCAACGGAGCGGTCGTCCTGCCGTACGACGCCGAGCGCCAACGTGTGCTGCTCACCCGCCAGTTCCGCTACCCGGCCTACGCCAACGACCACCCGGACGGCATCCTCGTCGAGGCCGCGGCCGGGCTACTCGACGGCGACGCCCCGCTCGCCGCCATCCGGCGCGAGGCTGCAGAGGAACTCGGCGTCACGCTCGGCCCGCTCACCCACGTCCTCGACGCCTACATGAGCCCCGGCTCGGTCACCGAGCGCCTGCACTTCTACGCGGCCCCCTACACCCCGGCCGACCGCACCGGAACCGGCGGCGGTCTTGAGGAGGACGGCGAGGACATCGAAGTGCTCGAACTGCCCTTCGCCGATGCCCTCGCCATGGTCCGCGACGGACACATCGCCGACGGCAAAACCATCATGCTCCTGCAATGGGCTGCCCTGGACGGACCCTTCGCCCCCGCAGCTGACACAGGCTGACACCGCCGCCCCGGCCGGCCCTGCCTCGGGTACACGGATTAGCCGGGAGCGAGCCATCAGGCGGCAGTGAGCTCGGGCCGCTCGACGAGCTGACCGCGTTCGAAACGGGCTCCGGCGCGGACGCGGGCGACGAGGTGGGGCGCGGTGATCGCGCGCCATCGCTGCTGGGCAGACTCGACGAGCTTGAAGACCATAGCAAGCGCGGCGGCCGCGCTGTCGGCGCACCGGGTGACCTTCGTCCGCAGCCGGACGGTGGCGAAGGCCGACTCGATCGGATTCGTGGTCCGCAGGGGAATCCAGTGCTCGGCGGGGAAGTCGTAGAACGCCAGCAGCTCGTTTACGTCGTCAGTGATCTTCTTGACGGCCTTGGGGAACTTCGCGGCGTATGCCTTCTCGAACGCCGTGACTGCCTTGAGGGCGTGGTCGCGGCCCTCGGCGTTGTAGATTTCCTGCAGGGCCTTCTTCGCGCCGGGCTGCGCGGACTCCGGCAGGGCGTTCGCCATGTTGGCGATCTTGTGAACCCAACACCTTTGATGCCGGGTCTCGGGAAACACCTCGGCCAGGGCCTTCCAGAAGCCCAGGGCACCGTCGCCGACCGTGAGGACGGGGCCCTGATCCGTGACGGACGGTGCTATCAAGGTGGACTCTCTGTCACAACGGGAACTCGGCAACGTCATTAGGAGGTGACGAGGTCTTCCGGCGCGGACCGGGCGAGATCGACGAGCGTGCCGAGCGCCTGGGAGAGGACGTCCAGCTGCGGTGAGGCGAGCCCCAGGCGGACGGCGTTGGGGGCGTGGTTGCCGTCGATGGTGAACGCGGCGGCGGGCACCACCCCGATGCCATGCCGCGCGGCGGCGGCGACGAACGTGTCCGCGCGCCACGGGCGGGGCAGCTGCCACCAGCAGTGGTAGGAACGCGGATCAGTCTGCACAGCGAAACCGGTGAGATGCCGGGCGGCGATCCCCTGCCGTGCCGCCGCTTCCCGCTGCTTGGCGGCCACCAGCTTCTTCACGGTGCCGTTCTGCTGCCAGCGGTGGGCGGCCTCCAGGGCGAAGCGCATGGGGGCCCAGCCGCCCGATCCCAGGGTGGCGGCGATCTCACTCGTCAGGTCGGTGGGCGCCACCGCGAAACCGAGGGTCAAGCCGGGAGCGATGCGCTTGGACAAGCTGTCGATGAGGACGGTCCGCTCGGGGGCGTAGGCAGCGAGCGGCGGGAGTTCGTCGCGCAGGAACGCCCAGACGGCGTCCTCGACCGCGGGGAGTCCGAGTCTCCGCAGGGTCTCCGCCAGCTGCTCGACGCGCTGCTCGGGCATCGTGAGCGAGAGCGGGTTGTGCAGCCTCGGCTGCACGTAAACGGCGTGCAGCGGGGCCACGGCGTGGGCTTCCACCACGGCCTGCGGGATCAGTCCGGCGTCGTCCATGGCCAGCGGGACCAGGGTGATGCCGAGCCTGGCGGCCACGGCCTTGATGACGGGGTACGTCAGCTCCTCGACACCGAGACGCCCGCCGGGTGCCACCAGGGCGGTGATGACGGCCGAGATGGCCTGCCGTCCGTTGCCCGCGAACAGGATCCGCGCGGGGTCGGGGCGCCAGTCGCCGCGGGCGAGGGTATCGGCGGCGGACTCCTGGACGGCCGGAAGGCCGGACGCGCCGACCGGCCGCAGGGCGTACCCGAGGGTGTCGGGGCGCAGCAGCCCGCCGAGCCCTTCGGCGAGGAGCGCGCTCTGCTCGGGTACAGCCGGGTAGTTGAGCTCCAGGTCGATCCGGCCGACCGCCGGTTCCGTGAGCGCGGGGGCGGAGGCACCGGACCTCGCGGACGCCGCGCGCACGAACGTGCCGCGTCCCACCTCACCCACCGTCAGGCCACGACGGGCCAGTTCCTGGTACACGCGCGTGGCCGTGGAGTTGGCGATGCCGTGCTGCCGCGCGAACTCCCGCTGCGGAGGAAGGCGATCACCCGGCCGGAGGGAACCGGACCTGATCTCCTCGGCTACCTCGTCGGCAACGCTCTGATAGTCCTTCACGACACGCGCTCCCCTCGTCCGTCCGGGTGCCTCCATCCAACCACAACATTGCACTCAGTGCAATTGGATAGTTGCATCGAGTCGGCGCCCTGCAATACGCTCCCAGCGTTGCCCCGAGGTCGGGAAGGGAGTCCTGAGCTCAGTGAACACGACGACCCGAAACCGGTCGCCGCTCGGCCGCACTCCCGCACCTCTGCCCGACTGCCGTCAGTGCGGCTTCAGATCCCACCTGATCAGGTCGGACGCGGTCGCCGACGCGCTGAGGGAGTACACCGCAGGCTGGCAGCGGCTGCTGCGGAACCCAGGGCTCGGCAGCCGACGCGCAGGGGTACCCGCCTGGTCACCCCTGGAGTGGGGTTGCCACATCCGGGACATGTGCCTGCTGTTCCACATTCGACTCGATGCAATCCTGGGAAAATCAACGATTACACCGAGACAGACGGTCGCTATGAAGGCCTGGGTATCAGCGGATTACCCCGATGCTGTCCCGCACTACCGGGACGAGGAGCCACGGCACGTGGCGGAGGAGCTGGGGCGAGCCGCCGAGGCCCTGGCCCACCGCCTGGCCATGCTCACCGCCGACGACTGGAACCGCGACGATCCACGCCTGGCTGACCCGCGGCTCACCGTCGACTTCTTCACCCGCCACCTCCTGCACGACATCGCCCACGACCTCGCCGAGGCCGTACAGGACGACAGCGCCGACGAGGCGCGCGGAGAACGAGGTGCAACGCACCTACGAATGAGAGGTTTTCATGATTGAACTGAGCGGGATCCTCGGCGTAACGGTGGTGGCACTCGGTATGGTGCTCACCCCCGGGCCGAACATGATCTATCTCGTCTCGCGCAGCATCACCCAGGGCAAGCGCGCCGGGATGATCTCCCTCGGCGGTGTGGCACTGGGCTTCATGGTGTACCTGGTCGCCACGAACGTGGGCCTGTCGGTCGTCTTCCTCGCCGTGCCCGAACTGTACGTCGCGGTGAAACTGGCCGGCGCCGCCTACCTCGCCTATCTGGCCTGGAACGCCCTGAAGCCGGGCGGAATCTCCGTCTTCGACCCGCAGGACGTGCCGCACGACTCGCCGCGCAGGCTGTTCACCATGGGCCTGATGACGAATCTTCTCAACCCGAAGATCGCCATCATGTACCTCTCCCTCATCCCCCAGTTCATCGACTTGGACAAGGGCCACGTCCTCCTCCAAGGCCTCATCCTCGGCTCCATCCAGATCGTGGTCAGCGTCACGGTCAACCTGACCATCGTGCTCGCCGCTGGCACGATTGCCGTCTTTCTCTCCCGCCGTCCCTCCTGGCTGAAGGTGCAGCGCTACATGATGGGCACCGTCCTCGGTGCCCTCGCCGTCTCCCTGGCCATCGACACGTCGGGGCCGGCCAACCCCAGCTGACGGAACGGCAGAACAGCCGGAGGGCCTCCGCCTTTGCTGTCACACCCGAGCCCATGCCAGGGGCCGCCTCGACCTTGCCCCTGTGCTGATCGTGCTGGGCTCACATCACCCGCAGCTCACCGTGACCTGTCTTGTCACCGACCAGGCGCAGCTGCGGGAACTCACCTCGGCGCCGTCGATGCGGTGCTGGGACAGCGATATCACCACCCGCCCGATGCCACACCCTGGGGCATCGAGGTCTCGCCGCTGCTCGACAATCCGCTGCTCGTCGTCACCGCCCCGGCCGGCCAAGCCGACGAGAGGCCCGTCACTGCGGGAACTGGCCATGCACAGACTCGTAGTGCCGCCGCCGACCACGGACTGCGGGCAGGCCATCCTGCGCGCCTGCCACCAGGCCGACTTCACACCCACGACGCCCTACACCACAGCCGACATCGCTGCCCAGCTCACCCTCGCACGGGCTGCCCTCGCCACCGCGCTCGTCCCCCGGACCGCCATCGACCCGGCCGCGCTCGGAATCCGTACTGCGCCCATCGAGGATCGCCCGATCCTGCGCCTGCTGTTCGCCGCGACGCGTCACACCGACCGCGGCCCGACGACCACGGCTGTCATCGCAGCGCTGCGCACAGCCGCGCGACAGAACCGCACCCTGCGCCTTCCGTCGACCTAGGACACGCCGTCGAGCGGTCGGAGGAAGCGGCGCTCGTACCGCTTGATGCAGCGGGTGTCACGGGCCAGTTCGAACGCTTCCCGGCATTCCGGGTCGGACATGCTGTCCGTGCGGTACTGCTCGTACGCGGCCAGGCTGGGAAACGAGAACAGGGCGTAGGCGATGTCGCTGTCGCCCTCACTCGGCAGGAAGTAGCCGTGGTGCGTCCCGCCGAAACGGTTGACGAGCCGGACCCAGCGGCGGCCGTATTCCTCGAAGTCCTCGAGCTTATCGGCGTCGATCTCGTACTTCAGATGAACAGTGATCATGCCTGCATCATGCCGGGTGACGGACCCTGGGCCAGTGAGCGAAGGACGTGGCCAGTTGTTGGCCCGCGCGGGCGCGGGTGGTGGCGAGTCGGTAGGAGCTAGTACCGGTCTCGATTGCGACGACTCCTTGAACCTGGGCAATACGCGCCAATCCGCTACGGCGAACGGTTGCTGGAGGCCGGCGCGACCGCGTCCGTCGGCTCCGTCGCGGACAGCTACGACAGGCTAACGCCGCCCTCTACCGGATCGTCCTCAGCCGCCTGCGCTGGGAGGGCCGTTCCCAGGACTACCTGCGGCGACGCCTTGCGGAGGGCAAGACCAAACGCGAGATCATCTGCTGCCTCAAGCGGTACGTCGCACGAGAGATCTACCGGCTCATCGTCCCCACGAACACCGCGGCCAACGACACGGGACCAGCCCGAGATACCGCTTGACATCCATAGGGGCATCAATGCCGTGGCCGAGGCCCTCAACGGCTCGTTCAAGGCTGAGCTGATCGAGCACCAAGGACCCTGGTGGGACGCTGACCAGGTAGAACGTGCCGTCGTCCAGTGGGTCGGCTGGTACAACACCGAGTGCCTGCACTCAGCCTTCGACCACCTCCCGCTCGAGGCATTCAAGGCCCGGCACTACCGATCCCAGGCAACCCTGAACGCCGCCTGAATCCGCACAAACCGGCCGCTATGAAACTCGGAACAGCTCAGTGAGCGCATTGAGGCTCGGGCGGATCGCGGCCGCGGCTGCGGCGGCGGCAGCGGCTTCATCTCCGGCCTCGATCGCCGCCAGCAGCGCGTCGTGGGGTTCGGCGCCGCTCTCCTGGATCACGTCCTGGCTACGCAGCGCGTGCAGGCTGTCATGGAGTCGGCCGACAAAGAAGCGGTAGCACTCCAGCAGCACGCTGTTTCCCGCCGCTTCCACCACGGCCAGGTGAAAGTCTGCGTCGGCACGGGCGAACTCCTCCGGCGTGGTGGCGCGATTTCGGGCAGCGAGCAAGCTGCGCAGCCGCCGCAGGTCGGCATCGGTGCGGCGGATGGCGGCGAGCTGGGCCGCCTGAACGTCGAAGCCGAGCTGGACCTCGAACACTTCGCGTACGTCGGCGGTCCCGAACCGGCGCAGCATGGGGGCGGGGTCGGTGGTGGAGACCACGTAGGTACCGGCCCCCTGCCGGGTCTCCAGCACGCCCAAGTGCACGAGGGCCCGAACTGCCTCTCGGATCACGGTACGGCTCACTCCCAACTCCTCGGTGAGCTGCTGCTCGGTCGGCAGTCGGTCCCCGATCACCCAAGTGCCTTGTGTCAGAGCTTCGTTGAGCTGGCCTACGACCTCGTCGACCGAGGACCTGCGGCCGATCATGCGCATGGGGGCTCCTTCGCCGGTTGCAATCTTCCAGCCCCACAGTATCCTGATCACCTGCCATCATTCATCAGTCATCATACAAATTTGGAGTTACGGTGAAGCAATTCATCACACCCGATTCCTTGGCCTGGGCCGCACAGCTGCGCGAGGACACCGGGGCAGACGCCATGCCGTTCGCCCCGGCGGTCGTCACGCGCGGCGACACTGTGTGGCTCTCGGGCGCCACCGCCTACCCGCTCGTACATCAGCACCCCCATGACGAGGCCGAGCTCACAGTGCCCGAGGGAATCGCGGAGCAGACCCGCGCCTGCCTGGAGAATCTGCTCATCGCGTTGAAGGCGGCCGGCGGCGACGTTCAGGACATCGTCAAGGTCACCATTTTCAACACCGACATGGACGCCCAGAACGAGGTCAACCAGGTCTACGTGGACTTCTTCGGTGAGCACAGGCCGGCACGCAGCCATATCGGCGTCAACCGTCTGGTCGGCCCTGAGCTGAAGATCGAGATCGAGGCTGTAGCGGTCCTTAGCCTCGGGCTTTCGCGTGGCCGGGTGTCCGATGCGTGATCGGAAACGCGAAGAGTGCTCCTGACCTGCGACGATGGGACTTGTCTAGGGTCC
>NZ_JBEYTM010000115.1:0-8601 GCF_040643055.1 Streptomyces sp. NPDC047515 | reverse complement strand
CGTGCAGTTCACGCACGTAGTCGCAGGCCCGCCAGCGACGGAAGAAGTCGTAGACGGCCCGCCAGTACGGAAAGTCGACCGGCAGGGCCATCCACATGACGCCGTTGTCGACCAGGTAGCGCACAGCGTCAAGCATCTCGCGGTGGCAGTACGCCTCCGGACGCCCACCCTGCTTGAGCAGCCAGGCCGGCACCGGCATCGCGGAGCGGACCTCGGCCCACTCCGCATCCGTCATGTCACTCGGATAGCAGCCCGCCCGCCGCCCCGGAGCGATCGAACCGAACCGGTGCACGTAGCAGTCACACCCAGGGGTGACCGCGGTAGACGCAGGTACAGCAGGGATGGTCAACTCATCGGACAACGGGTCTCCTTGCTCGTGACCGGCCTCAACAACCACGTCACTACCAAGGGGCCCGTTTCTTCATGCCCACGACCACACCGGCATCTCTGTCCGAATGATCACCCGCACCGCAGGCTTCGAACGAGATCCGGTTTGCCACAACGCACTGAGCCTCCTGCATGGAATCCGAAGTTAGGCGCAATATCGGCGCTTTAGGACTTCATCCGTGGGTTTGGGGCCGTTTTGGTGGGTTCGACGAGAGTGACGACGGGGACGTCCGGGCGAGGCGGGTTGTTGTGTTCGGTGCGTTTGAGTGCCCAGTTGGACATTTTGCGTTTGATCACTCGCGGGTTGGACCGTAACCGCCGTGGTTCCAGGAGACGTTCAGTGATTTCACGCAGGGTCTGCTTCAGTGCTCGGGTGAGCCGGGAGGGGGAAAATCCCGCCTGGCTGGTGGTCTGCCGGCGGACGACGCGCAAGGTGCGGGTGAAGGACATCCGGTCCGGATCCTCTCCGCCGGGCGGCCTGGTGCATGAGGTCGCGTAGCGCGTGGTGCACAAGGAGGAACGCGAAGATCTCCTGCTCGACCCCGGCCGGATGCTGGGAGCGCAGGACGAATCCGGGTCCGCCCAGGTGGGTCTTGATCTCATCGAGGGTGGTCTCGATCTCCCAACGCTCGGCGTAAAGGGCGGCCAGTTCCGTGGCCGGTGCGGTGGCCGGGTCCAGGAGTGTGGTGACCAGCCGGTAGACGGTGCCCTCTCCACGTGGACCCAGGGTGTATTCGATGACGCGGACCGGTGCCGGGTCGGACCGGTTCCTGTCCCGGGCGGCAACGATCTCTGACAGGTACGAGCCGTCGGGCAGCGCGGTCACCACGGGCAGGACCGCGTTGCTCTTGACCCGCCACAGCAGGTCCGCGCCGGTCGCCGCGGCGGCCCGCCACAGGTCGAAGCCGAGGAAGCCCCGATCCGCCAGAAGCAGCATTCCCCTGGTCAGCGACGGGAACAGGCGGCGGGCCAGAACCGTCTCGTGCACATTCAACGGCGCGACCTCAGCGGCGAACACGGCATGGGTACCGCACTCGACCAGGGCCACGGCCCTGGCCTGCGGATACGCACTCCTGCCCTGACCACGCCCCGTTCCCGGCCGCCCGAAGAACGCGGCGTTCGCCTGCGTATCGGGAAGGTCGAAGGTCGTCCCGTCCACCGACACCAACCGCAGACCCCGAAACCACGCTCCCGGCGTCGCCAAAACCGCCACGGGCCGGCAGACCCGGGCGAACAACGCCTTCACCGGTTCCGCCCCCAGCCGCAACCGGGCCCGTCCGATCGCCCCGCTGGTGGGCACCCGCCACGTCTTCGACCACCGGCGTTCCCGCTCCAGGCCCTGCGTGAGAAGCCGTCCGACTTCCTCATACCTCTGCCCCGAGAACAGGCACATCGCCAGCACGAAATACATCACCACCCTCGCGGGAAGCAGGCGCCGACGTTCCTCAGTGCGTCCGCACCCCGCCACCACCTCATCCACCAACTCCGGCGGAAATGCACGCGTGAGCACTCCCAGAGCGATGCGATCCGAAAACCGATCGCCCTCAACTACCTTCAACTGTCCTGGCCTTGGCACACCAACTCAACGAGCCAGTACCAGCAAAGTCACCGGTATTGAAGTTAGGCGGCACCCTTATCCATGAGTTATCGCCGACGACCGGACACCGATACCGCCCGCCGGCCCCCCGCGTCCTGGGCGCGCCACGAGCGGGGCAGGACCACCCGCCACACCGTCCGATCTCCGCCGGCTCGGGCAGCTCATGGGACAACGACGGCTTCTACGGCGACATCCGGCAGCACGTCGGATACCCCACCCGTTTCCCGACGGTGCGAGCGCGCGGGCAGGTGTCAATGAGCTGAACCGGCTGGGCCGCCTGCAATCCTCAGCCCGCCGGACTCCGCCCGGACTGCGGCCACCGAGTCCGGATGCCGAACCCTGCCGAGTTCGTGCCGAACTGAACTTGGCCGCTGACGGGCCGAGGTGAAGTTTTCTTCCAACAAGGCACTCTGGTCGACCGCGGCATGACTGGCCTGCGGCACATGCCGATGCCGGTCACACCCGCAAGGGCGTGACCGGCCGACCATTCCCGGGGCAACCGGATGTCAACGTGTCACAGGATCTGGATGGCGACGACCCTCGGCGGCTGGTTCGGGAAGGTGATGTCGTGCCAGCGCTCGATCTTCACCGAGTCACCGTTGGCGTCGTAGTAGATCAGGTCGTTGTTGCCCGTGGAGATCCGGTCGATCCACCACCCGCCGAAGTCGGTCTTTCCGGCGTTCGCGTAGCAGTCGACGCTCTGACGGCCGTCGAGGTGCGACCAGATCTTCAAGAAGTTCTCGCCGCCCACACATTGGACGTGGTCGATGGCGAAGGCATTGCCGCTCGGCACGGTGACGGTGAACGCGGCGGCTGTGGCGAGCGCCACGGCCATGGAACGGACGGCCCTCTTGCTTTTCGAGATCACAGACTCTCCTTCATGCGAAGGCCGGCGCACGGACCGGCCCTGTCGGCGACGTCGCGTCATGACGGATCGGTGCTTCGTCGAGCCGGCAAACGGCCCGCTGCGCACCGGGTCGGCTCATCACAGCTGCGCCTGTCAGGAACACAGCCGCAAGACCCGGGAGCTGAAGGTAACGACGTTTGTCCCTCGTCCGGCCGCAACACTCCGGACGCGAACCGTCGGGCCGCAGCATCACCCGATCGTGGCGCTCACGTGCGGGTGGCGAGCCGGTGTGGTCACCGACCCGAACGGCAACGAGGCAGCGGCCCTTCACTTGGGTGACGACGGCAGCCTGGCACCGGATCCACCGGCTCGATTCGAAGGTGGTCGTTCGGCTGCTGCCGGCCGGTGGGGGTGCGCGGGGGACCACGGGTCGGGGCCGGATTCGTGCCGGCCGGCACAGTCGATGTCGACTGCTGCCAGCCGGAGAGGCGGGGTCACATGCGCACACACCGATACCACCGCCCCGGCCCCCGACGCAGCGCGGACTCGGCGGGGCCTCGGTGTCGCCCGGCTCCCGCTCCTCGGCGCCGGCCCCGACGATCCGCCCGTCCTTGTCGCGCTGGACGTGCACCGCCCGTTCGTACTTGCCCCGGGACAGGGCGCGGGAGGCGAGCTGCTCGACCAGGCGCTCATCGTGGCTGCGCAGGCCCTGGCTTCATGCTGGACCCGGACGTGGCCGAGGCGTACGAGATCACGTGTCTCGCGCCGAGGCGACCCGAAGCTACCGGGTGCTGACCGGGATTGTGCTCCCGCGCGCCAGGCAGTCCCGGACAAAACAGCTGCGGATGCTCAAGCGCCACCTTGCAGCTCGTGGTCGACGAGCCGGAGAAATTCTCGAACCGGCCCGACCGCCCGTGCCTCAGGCCGGCCCTCCCGGGCGAAAGCCTGCGTCGCCGCTTTAGAGGACGGAACAAGAGACGTCCGCGGCCGGCACCATCCGACCGTCCGCCGTCCTTGGCAACGGCATACCGGCCAACGTGCGGCGCAGCCGGGAGAAGGTCGAGTGCAGGCGGGGGAGATGTCGGCGCTGATGCCGATGCGACAGATGCGAGCCGATGGGCCTCGGTGCCGCGATCGGCGCGCTGGTCACCGAGCGGCCCCGGCCGGTCCCGACCCCACAAGGCGGGGGCGCATCAGGGAACATGATAAGTTGCCTGTCAGTACTCAAGCCTTCCCGGCCGGGCCTCGCCTCCGCCAGGGAGGCTTTTTTCATGTCCGGGCCCGCCCACGGACGCACCGGGCAATCACCGCACCCCTGCCGCAGTCGCGCGAGCCCAAACACCACGGAATCACGCAACATGAAGGAGATTCATGGCCGACATATCTGCGCGTCTCGCCGATGCGACCGACCAACCGATCCTGGAGCGCCTCTGGTTGCTGTTCCGACACGACATGTCGGAGTTCAGCGGTGTTCTGCCCAACCCCGACGGAACCTTCCGGAGCGATCGGCTCCAAGCCGCACTTACGCAGGCCGACTGGGCGCCCTATCTCCTGACCAGTGACGCATCCCCTGTTGGTCTCGCTTTCGTCCGCAGCCTGACTGCTCCGACGCGCGTGCTGAGCAGCTTCTTCGTGGTCCGTGGCGCACGCAGGACGGGGATCGGGCTGCGCGCCGTTCAAGAGGTCGTGACGAAGCACCCGGGGCCATGGGAAGTCGCCTTCCAGGAGAGCAATGTCGCCGCAGTCGGATTCTGGCGCCGCGTTGCTACCGAGATTGCCGGCGGCGCATGGACCGAGGAACGCAGGCCTGTACCGGGTCGCCCAGACCTGCCACCCGATACCTGGATCACGGTCAACGCCCCGGCTGAGGCCCAGGGCTGAACCCTGAGCGCTTCGTTGCCGGCGAGCACGAGCATCGGCGCGCCCGCCCCTGATCCCGACGGGGCAGGGCGCTGGAACGCCGTCCTCGGCAGAGGGAGCGGACGGACCTCAAACGCCCGTCCGAAGAGGACCTGCCCAGTGACAGTCAGGCTTCCTCGACCGGGTGAAGTGAAGGCGGTTCCGGCCCGGTGATCGGTTGGGGGCCTCTACTGCGCGGTCCGCTTCTTGCACACCGCACAGAGAGACCGACTCGCCATGACGACAGCTCCGGATCAGCAGCCTGCCCATGTAGTTGGGCAGCCTCCGACGGTCATCATCAACAACAGCGTCAGTTCTTCGGCCTCTGCTTCGGCGGTCGCCGGTGGAGCGGGCCGGCTGCGGCGACGGCGCCAGTCGTTGTGGGCCCACTTCTGGCTGCTGATGCTCACTGCGGGCATCGGCAACGTCTTCTACGCCGTGCACATCAGCCGCTGGAACAGGGACCGCGGACTGTAGCTGCGGGCTGAAACGCAGCGGGGCCCTTTCCGCACACCCTCCTACTCTACGGGAAGGGCCCCATTGCGTTTGGGCGGCAGCGCATCGCTGTCCACCGTGTCCGGACGGTGTCCGGGCCGGTCAGGTCAGTTGTCCGTGAAGCTCGGCAGGCTCGCGTCGGTCCGACAGCCGGACGGTCCTTCCCCCTCTGAGGGACGGTGGATCCAGCGAGCGCCGGTGGAGCGGCGTCAGCGGTGCTGCCCCGCGTGTCGCCACAGGACATGAACGACACGGACAGCTCCAAGAATTCCCGCCACCGAAGCTCCTGTGACCAGCAAGAACTTGTCGAGGGCGGGAGGAAGGTGCCAGACGACAACAGGGCCGGCAATCGCCGCGAACACGACGGTGGCGAGAAAACATGCGCTGAGCAGCGCATAGCCGATCTCGACCGTGATCCCGTCTCGCTCTGCCTGACTTCGGCGCCCTGTCCTCATGACTGAAGCATGACACCCCGGCCCGGCGGAAGAACCCTGCGATCGGCTTGCCCTGCATTCCCTTCGGCTCGTGCGCAGCCGCTGGCCGGGCGGACGACGGGTGCCGGTCCCGGTGATCGTGTCATCGACGGTTCCCCCGGAGCGGAGGGGCGGTCACTCACAGTGGCGCATCACAAAAGCTGAGCCGGAGCCCGTTCCCGTGGACAAATCCACCAGGTGTGGTCGGGCCGTCGTGGTGACTTCTTCTCCAGTTGAATGTTGCATGGCGCAGGCGATCCAGCGGGCGGGGGGAGCCAAATGAGCAGTGCGGGTGACGGGACTCCTCGCGGCGGCACCGGCACCGTCGATCCCGCCCACCAGATGGCGGGCCGCGGAGTGTGGGATCGGCACGCCAACGATCTGGGCCGGACCTCTCTCCTCGGTGGGGCCCGGGGGAGTGCGCACCTCTCCGCGTACGCCGCTGCGGCCAGCGCGGCGGACCTCTCGGGGCTTCCCCCGCCTATGTCGACGTCGGTGCCGCGGAGACCTACCACGACGAGAACGTCCTGTACGCGACGCGTATCTGGCAAGCGGGCGGTGACGCCGAACTGCACGTCTGGGCCGGCGGATTCCACGGCTTCGATCAACTGGCGCCTCACACCAACATCGCGAGGGATGCCCGTCACACCCGGTTCCGCTGGCTGTGCCGCCTTCTGAGCCGCTGAACGCACGGCGTACGGGCGAGCCGCACAGGCTTGCCCGTAGGTGCCGCGGGGGGACCAGTCCGGCTCTCGACCCGCCCTCGGAGTCGACGGTGACGAACCGCAGGCCCGTACCCTGGAGTCCGGCACCTCGCGGCTATGGCCGGGCCATGCTGACCGGCTGAGGACACGGAGGGAATGGAACTTCTCGCGCTGGGCCCAAAAGCTGTTGAGCAGTTATCTGTCCTCGACTTCAGGATTCAGGTCACTGACGTGCTGGGGGATGTCCATGAACGCGATCTACAGTGCATCCGCCCTTCTGGGCATCGGCCTCACGGCAACCAGACGCAGAGCACCAACCCCTGACATCCGCTCCTCGCCGAGCCGCCTGTCCTTGCCGGCTGCCGCTACGGGCAGCAGGTCGGTGACGCCCGGTTCGTCACCGCTCTCGCGATCCGGAACCGGGTCGCTCGAAGCCTGGCACGGTACTTCGACGCTCACGACATGCTGCTCACCCCGACCTTGCCGGAGCTTCCCGCGCTCCTGGGCACCCATGCCGAGGGCGCAGAGGTGGCGCTGGACGGCCTTGGCCGCGGCTTCGCCGCCTCTTCGGCCTCTCCCCGTTCACCGCGGCGTTCCATGGCGCTGTACGACACCGCGCCCGCCGATGGGCGGAGGTGTGCTCGTACGCAAGGGCTGGCTCCGCTGCGAGACGACCGCGATCCTCGGCGTGCGGAACCGGCCTGCACGCTGCTTCGCCGCTCAACCGACAGGGGCCCCGCCGCGGCGGCACACCCGAACCGCCCTCACGCGAGCGACCCGGCGACGCGGCCCCCCGAGTGAAGCCACGCACACGGAGGACACCGGCAGGCGGCGGGCTTGCCGGTGCCGGTGCCCCTCCGCGCTATGCCGTTGTCGGCTCGCGCACCCGTGCGTTCGGCGAGCTTGTGCCCGGCCGTCGACGACGGCCGGCGGGGGGTTCCCGTCTCTCCGGTGCCGGGCGGGCGGTCCGGGGGGCGAGGGGCCCCGGAGTGCCGGTGCGTGGACGAGCTCCCCTTGCCCCCTCAAGCGTCAACTCAGCGTGCCGATACCGTTGTCGGCTTCGGAAGCGTGCAGCCCGTGGCCGACAGGTTGAGCTTGTTGCCTGTCGTGAAACAGGCGGGGATGCCGTGGGTCTCCTGGGCGTATCCGATCCCCTTGCGGATGGTGACGGCCCCCTGCTCGTCTACCTCGCAGGGGTTGTCGAGGGTGCAGCTTTCACCGCTCTCGTTGGTGGTGTTGTTGATCGCTGTGACCTGCCCGGTCGTCGTGTCGATGACCGGGGAGCCCGAGGTGCCCCCGATGATCTGGCACCCCGGGGTGTAGCGGACGGCGTCCTTCCATGTCCACTGGCTCTCCTTCAGGCGGTACGCGAATCCGTCGACGGAGCAGGAGTAGACCCGCTTCCAGTAGCCGGAGACCACGTCGATCGCGTGCCCCTGCACCGGGTGGGTCGCGGACAGTGTCAGCGGCGCGATTCCCGTAGACTGCTGTATCTGGGCGTAGGTCTTGGTCAGTTGGTAGAGCGTGACGTCCGTATCGGTCATCGTCGCGTAGACGACTTTGTTCGCCTTGAGTGTTCCGGCGGTGCCGGCCGAGGCGTTGAGCAGCGTGAAGCTGCGGGTGGAGGACTGGTTGGTGATGACCTGACCCGCGCTCGGGAAGCCGGTTTCGAGGCAGTGGCCGTTCGTCATGACCAGGCCCGGGTCCGTCGCTTGCGAGTTCGGCATGCGGATCAGGGAGCCTGAGCAGTTGCTGAGCGCCACGGTGCCGGCGAAGGAGGCGGCTGTCACCGAGGCGGGCGTACTGTCAGGGTGCACGGCGGCCGTCGCGGCAGTGGGGGTCGCCCCGCTCGCGCGGTCGGGTGCTGCGACTGCGGTGCCCGTGGCGCCTACCAAGGCGGCGGCACCGAGGGCCACGGCGGTGAGGGTGGCGAGGAGAGGCTTGCGCATAGTGATGGTCGGTCCTCTCGGTTCGGCCCGGGAGCTTGGTGGCCCCCGGGCGGCGAAGGGTGACCGCATTGTCGGCGTACAGCCAAGTTCCTCGCTACCCCGCCACCCCGTCCTGGCTTTTTCCGCTCCCTTGACGGCCACCGCACCGGGACTTTCCTCCTAGTGTCCTGCGCCGAGAATTCGTTGAATAAGTAGACTGCTTCCATGGCGAAGATGGGGCGGCCGATGGCCGAGCTGGTGTTGTCTGAGG
>NZ_JBEYTM010000114.1:0-8682 GCF_040643055.1 Streptomyces sp. NPDC047515 | reverse complement strand
CCTCAGACAACACCAGCTCGGCCATCGGCCGCCCCATCTTCGCCATGGAAGCAGTCTACTTATTCAACGAATTCTCGGCGCAGGACACTAGGCCGATACGCCGGTCAGGCCGCGCTCGCGGCCTGACCGGCCCGTCATGCATCTCACCCACCTCACCCACGTCACCTGCCCGGAAGCCGACAGGTCCGCCCCCGAGGAGCACCACCCGCCATGTCCCGTCTGGAGATCGCCGACGACGGCTTCCGTCTCGACGCCCGCCCGTTCCGGATCATCTCCGGCGCCCTGCACTACTTCCGCGTCCACCCGGATCAGTGGGCCGACCGACTCCACAAGGCGCGGCTGCTGGGCCTCAACACGGTCGAGACGTACGTCCCCTGGAACGCCCACGCCCCCCGACGCGGGGAGTTCCACCTCGACGGAGGTCTCGACCTGCCCCGCTTCCTCGATACCGCCGCCGCCGAAGGACTCCATGTCCTGCTGAGGCCCGGTCCGTACATCTGCGCCGAGTGGGAGGGCGGCGGCCTGCCCTCCTGGCTGCTGGCCGAGGACGACCTCGTTCCGCGCAGCCGCGACCCCCGCTACCTGAGCGCCGTCGACGACTACCTCGGCGCCCTCCTGCCACCCCTCCACCCGTACCTCGGCAGCAACGGCGGACCGATCCTCGCCGTCCAGGTCGAGAACGAGTACGGCGCCCACGGCGAGGACACCGCCTACCTCGCCGAACTCGCCGCCATGCTGCGCCGCCACGGCGTCGACGTCCCCCTCTTCACCTGCGACCAGCCCTCCGACCTCGCGCGGGGAAGCCTCGACGGTGTCCTGGCGACTGCCAACTTCGGAGCCCGCGCCACCGCCGGGCTGGCCGCGCTGCGCGACCACCAGCCGCAGGGGCCGCTCATGTGCGGGGAGTTCTGGATCGGCTGGTTCGACCGCTGGGGCGGCATCCACACCCGTCGGGACCCGGCCGACGCTGCCGCGGAGCTCGACGTCCTGCTCGCCGCCGGCGCCTCCGTCAACATCTACATGTTCCACGGCGGCACCAACTTCGGTTTCACCAACGGAGCCAACGACAAGGGCACCTACCGCCCCACCGTCACCTCCTACGACTACGACGCCCTCCTCGACGAGGCCGGGGCCCCCACCCCCAAGTACGCCGCGTTCCGCGAGGTCATCGCCCGCCACGCACCCGTCCCCGCGGACCCCCTGCCCCCCGTCGCTCCCAAGACGGCGTACGGGCCGGTGGAACTCACCCACACGGCCGCCCTGCTGGAACAGGCCGACGTCCTCGGCGTCCCCATGACCGCCGACCGGCCGCTGACCATGGAGGAACTCGGCCACCCCTTCGGATTCGTCCTCTACGAGACCGACGTGGCCACGCCCGGACCGGTGGTCCTGCACGCCGAGCAGGTCCACGACCGGGCCCAGGTCTTCGTCGACGGGCAACCGGTCGGCGTCCTGGAACGCGAGAACCACGAGCATGCCCTCGCCTTCACCGTGCCCAGACAGGGAGCCCGGCTCGCCGTCCTGGTCGAGAACCAGGGGCGCGTGAACTACGGACCGGGGCTCCGCGACCGCAAGGGCCTGCTCGGCCGCACCACGATCAACGGGACACCGCCCGCCGTCTGGCACAGCCGCGCCCTGCCTCTCGACCGCCCGGACGCCGTGGACCACCGGCCCTTCGATCCCGCACGGCCGCCGGTGGGGCCGGCCTTCCACCGCGGAACGTTTGTCGTGGACGAGCCGGCCGACACGTTCCTCCACCTCGACGGCTGGACCAAGGGCCTGGCCTGGATCAACGGCTTCCCCCTAGGCCGCTACTGGTCCCGCGGCCCCCAGACCAGCCTGTACGTCCCCGCTCCCGTCCTCAGACCCGGCGCCAACGACGTCACCGTCCTTGAACTCCACGCCGCAGGCACGCGCCACGTCCACCTGCGCGACACACCCGGCCTCGGCGCCACCGAGGAGTGATCCGCCCGGAGCGCGGCGCCCCCGGACTCCGTACCCCGCACCCGGACCCGGTCTCCGGCCGGCCATTCCACCCGAGCACACCACCAGGGAGCCTCCCCGTGCACACCGAACTCCAGGCGGTCCTCTTCGACATGGACGGCACGCTCGTCGACACAGAGCGACTCTGGCTGCGGACGGTCGAAGAGGAGGCCCTCGGTCTGGGTCTCGCCCTCACGGACGCGGACCTGTCGTTCGTCCTCGGCCGCGCCGTCGAGGACTGCGCCGCGCACCTCGCATCCCGCGCGCCGGACCGCCCGGAGACGGCCCGGCTCGGCGAGTCCCTCGAACGGCGCTTCACGGATCTCGTACGCCGGCAGGTCGTCCCCCTTCCCGGGGCCGTGGAACTCCTCGCGGCGGCCCATGCCGCAGGCGTGCCCACGGCGCTGGTGTCGGCGTCGCCACGACCGGTCGTGGACACCGTCCTCGACGCCCTCGGGCGGCACTGGTTCACGGTCTCGGTGGCGGCGGGCGAGACCCCGCGCACCAAGCCGTTCCCCGACCCCTACCGGGCGGCCCTGACCACCCTCGGCACCGCCCCGGCCTCCTGTGTCGCAGTCGAGGACACCCCGACCGGCGTCGCCTCCGCGGAGGCCGCAGGCTGCAGGGTGGTGGCCGTGCCCTCGCTCACCGCCATCACCCCCGCACCACGCCGGACCGTCGTGCGCAGTCTGCTGGACGTGGACCTCGCCCTGCTCCGACGACTGACCGCCGGGCCGTGAACGTCTCCTCAGCCCTACGACATCCGTGCCGGTGGGCAGGATGACGCGTACCGCTGGGGTGGGAGACGTCCACCGTCCGGCAACTTCTTAAGAGGTTGTCTCACGTGGCAAGTTTCGCGAGCTTCTTGTAGCAGGTCAGGGCGGCGGCCATGGCCACGCCTCGGCTCTGCCAGTCGTTGCGGGCCATGTACGGGATCTTGAGACCACGAGCAGCCCATGGCAGGCTCATGCCGCATGATCGATGAATTCGCGAAAGACAACCTGCAGGGGAGACTGCGGCGGGACCGCAAGGCGCTGCTCTGGAAACTCGACGGCTTGTCCGAATACGACGCCCGCCGACCTTTGACAGCGACCGGGACCAATCTCCTCGGCCTGGTCAAACATGTGGCCAGCGTCGAGGCCAGGTACTTCGGCGAGGTCTTCGACCGCCCTTCCCCGGAACCGCTGCCCCGGTGGCAGGACTCCAACGGCAGCGATCTGTGGGCGACCGAGGACGAGACCCGCGATCAGATCATCGGGTTCTACCGGCGCACGTGGGAACGCTCGGACGCGACGATCAACGAGCTTCCCCTCGACTCCCCCGGCCACGTGCCGTGGTGGCCGGAACCTTATGCCGACACGAACCTGTTCGCCGTCATGGTCCATGTCCTCGGCGAGTGCATCCGGCATGCCGGGCACGCCGATATCCTGCGCGAGGGCCTCGACGGCCGGACCGGGTTGCGCGCCGAATACGAGAAGCAGATCGACGAGGAAGCCCGTGCAGCCTACTGCGCGAAGATCGAGCAGGCCGCCAGGTCGGCCGCACCGATCAAGGCTTAGAGGTTGTCTCACGTGTCTTGATGTTCGTGCGGCATGATGCCGGTCGTGGGTGCTGATCTCTCGAAGCGTCTGGTTCCTGATGAACTCTGGGAGCTGGCCGCCCCGTTGCTGCCGTCGTTCGCTGCTCGTCCGCAAGGTGGTGGGACCGCTCCGTGTGACGAGCGGGCCGTGTTCATGGCAGTGGTGTACGTGCTGACCAGCGGCTGTGCCTGGCGGCATTTGCCGCCGACGTTCGGCACGTCGCCCGCCACCGCGCATCGCCGCTTCACGGTATGGACCGAGGCCGGCCTGTGGCGTCGGCTGCACCGGGCGGTGCTGGACGGACTCGGGGCCCGGGGCGAGGTGGACTGGACCTCGGCGATCGTCGACGCGGCCTCCGTTCGTGCCAAAAGGTGCCTGTTGAGTCGGCACGGAGCGCGGTGCCGGTGTTGCCACCGGTCCGTTTCTCCGTGCCGCTCGCCGAACCCGGCGTACCCGTCTCCGAGTACCGGGCTCTCCACGGACTCTGCCGTTAGGCGTGGTTGAGGCGTGTCCAGGGGGTGGGGATCGTGTTGCCTCTGTAGCGGTAGCGGGTGACCGCCACCGCCTGGAGGTCGAACAGTTCGGTCCCGTCTGCCGAGGGCCTTTGCCACCGTCCGTTGTGGTCGGTGAGGCGTCGGCGGACGTCCTTCCACTTCCAGCGATGCAGTGCCATCCACCAGCTGATCACCCGGTGCCACGTGAAGCTGGCCAGGGAGCTCAGGGTGGCTTTGCAGACCGCGTGCTTGAAGTAGTTGGCCCAGCCGCGCATGATCTGGTTGAGCCTGACCAGCACGTCCCTGGGGTTCTGCTGCGACGTTCTGTTCGTCAGGGCACGGATCTTGTCCTTCAGCTGCCGGATGGGCCGGTCAGCGATGAAGGTATAGACGTGCCACTTGTCCGTTCCTCGCTTGCGGCGCCACTGGATGCGGAACCCCAAGAAGTCGAACCCTTCCGACATGTGCACCACCTGCGTCTTTGTCTCCGAGAGACGAAGGCCAAGCGGTTGCAGCACATCGGCGATGTCCTCGCGCAGCGCTTCGACGTCGTCGCGTTCACCGTCGGTCAGGACAACGAAGTCGTCCGCGTAGCGGACGATTCGCCAGTTCGGACGTCCAGTGGCACGGCGGCGCCTGCGCAGGTGGCTGGTCGCCATTTCCCCGTTCGGCTCCCACGGCCGGGTCACATGCTCGTCGAGCGCTGACAAGGCGATGTTCGCCAGAAGCGGGGAGAGGATGCCGCCTTGCGGAGTGCCGGTGATGGTGTCCTCGCGGTTGTTGTCCTCGGTGAGGACGCCGGCCTTGAGGAACGCCTTGACCAGCCGCAGCACGCGCTTGTCCTTGACCCGGTCTCGCACTCGGTCCATCAGGGCCGTGTGATCGATCGAGTCGAAGCACGCCTCGATGTCCGCGTCCAGGACCCACCGATAGCCGTGGGTGCCGTAGAAGTGGATCTCGGCGATCGCGTCGTGTGCCCGCCGCAGGGGTCGGAAGCCGTAGAAGACCGGCTTGAAGCCGGCCTCGAAGATCGGCTCCAGCACCAGCTTGAGGGCTGCCTGGACCACTCGGTCAGCGATGGTCGGGATGCCGAGCTTGCGCACCTTTCCACTGCCGCCGGGCTTGGGAATCTTGCGTTCACGCACTGGCAGCGGGCAGAAGTCACCCGATTTGAGTATGTGTCGAAGATCCTCCAGGAACCCTTGAGGACCAATCGCGCGCTCGACGTTGACGGCCGTGGGGCCGTCCACTCCAGGCGTTTTGGCCCCTTTGTTTCCCGCGACCCGTTTGAACGCCACCAGCAGCGTCGCCGGGGCGCACACGAGGTTGAACAGATCGTCGAACCTGCGGCCCTCGTCGGCCGCCGCCCAACGGTGAAGCTTGGCCTGCATCCCCGATACCCACTGGTGAGACCCCATCGGGGTCTCCGGTGCACCGCTGTTCAGCGGTGTGTCTTTCGGCATTGCAGTCTCCCTCCCTTCTTGATTCGGCTGCCGCCCTTCCCCAATGTGCCGGGCTTTCCCCGGCTCGGAGTACTACGGCGGCTCCGCCCCGTCCCGGCCCGGTCGGCCGACGGTGGGCCCAGCCTGCAACCACGCTGCCGGCGTTGTCGCAGGTCAGAACCGGAACGGTTCCCGTGTTCACGTGTTGTTCGATCGACGGAGGAGGAGCCCGGCTATACCCCCGCGGCATCGCCACGACTACCCCGCAGCACTTCGTCGTGGCCTCCCCGGACGACACATAGCAACCGTCCAGGAAGTTCTTCACCTCCTGGAGAGGTGGGGACGCACCGCATCCAGCCCAGATCCGCCAGGTTCGAGCTGGTGACGAGTAAGGAGGCGTCAACGCCGGTTCCTCGCATACTTCTTTCCGTCTTGCTTGCCGGACCCGCACCATCTGGCAGTGCTGATACGTCCCGGCTTTGTCAGGGCCGCTTGCCGCCCTTCCCGACACCTCCCGGGTCGGGCTGCCCTCAGCTTCGACCGCCCTGCTGCGACAGGACGGCGGTGGCGTCCTTTCACCGCCACTCGAACAACTCGCGCTTCACGGCGCACCTATGGTTTTCGTCAAGCCTGGAGAGGGCTTCGGTCCAGGTTCGATGTTCTCGGTGGGGGCATGAGAGTGTCTGGCTGTGTCGGATTGGATGATCGGGCTGCATACGGCCTTGGATGGGGCTTTGTCCCCTTCGTCGTCGCAGCGTGTTCGTGCCGGGCGTGACCTTGCTCCCTTTGCTGCTGCCCCTGTGGCAGCGGAAGTGTTGTTGGCACTGCTGCTGGACGCCGAGGACACGGCAGTGACTCGACAGACGGCAGACGCCCTGGCCCGGGTGGGGACGCTGGCAGCGGTGCGACTCATAGCTCTGGCGCTCGCCGTGGCCGACCACAGCCATGCCGACTGGATGCAGACCGGGGTGGATGACGCCCTCGCCGGAGCGGACAGCCTGCCTGACGTTGCGGCAGTCTGCGTGCAGCTCGCTGGGGACGGTGAGGCGACTGTCCGCCATGGCGCCGCGGAGATCTTGGCGTGGACGGGCGGCGCAACACGCTGACGATGTTTGTGACGGCTGCTGCATTGTTGTGCTGGGCGGGCCGGACTGACCTGGTGCCCTTTGCGCGTAGGGATGTCACAGCGAATGAACTCATAGCCGACTTCTTCCACGACGGCCAACGAGGCCAGCCACACGAATTCTCACCGGGTGGCTGACGATGAAGGTGTCGTCGGAGTCATCGAGGTCGCTGATCACCATGAAGAGCGCGTCCAGTCAGCAAGTGCTGCGGCGGCCGAGGTGTTCCACGGGGGTATCCTGCTGCGGGAGTTACAGGTGCAGGCGTCGAGCGGACGTAGTAGTTACAGCCGGGGGCAACGTGGTGCGCGGGCTCAAAGTCGTAGTCCCAGTCCTCGCTCTGATGGCGGTGACGGCGGGGTGCTCCTCTTCCACCGGCACGGACGAGCAGTGGCTGACCGAGCAGCGCGAGAACTACTGCATGCAGCTGGGGACGTGGCAGAAGGCACAAAACGCTGCACGCACGGACACAGTGGACTCGACAGGGTACGACGAGGTCGGAGCCGTTGCACAGGACGCCTTTCTCGCGATGCAGCCGCTCCGGGATGAGGCCGTCGGAGGAGGCCGCACTTTGGGGGAGTCGACGGCGGCAGCGATGAACAGTGGCGACTCCGAAGCGCTGGAGCGTGTCGTGAAGTACTGCGATGATGTCGGCTTCGAGACGCTGACCCGATAGGCCGTTTTTCAGAACTCGGCATAGTGTCTCGCCTTGCGCCGTGATGATCTCGGTGTGGGACGAGGTGACCTTTCAGATAATCAGTGGGCGGCGCTTGAGCCGCTGTTGCCTGTCGCTGTGCTGGGCAGGCCGCCTGTGTGCCGGCGGCAGTTGATCGACGGAATTCGCTGGCGGGTCCGAACTGGTGCCCCGTGGCGGGATCTACCGGCGGAGTACGGTCCGTGGCAGACGGTTTACGGGCTCTTTCGCCGCTGGCAGCGTGACGGTGTCTGGGCGGTTGTGCTGACTGGGTTGCAAGCCCGGGCGGACACGGCGGGGCTGATCACCTGGGAAGTCAACGTCGACTCGACGATCTGCCGGGCCCACCAGCACGCGGCGGGCGTCCGTAGGGACGGGCAAGCCCAAAAGGAACCTCCGGGTGGCACCCAGGTGGAACCCGATGACCATGGTCTTGGCCGGTCCCGTGGAGGGTGGACCACAAAGATCCATCTGGCATGTGAACAGGGACAGAGGCCGCTATCGCTGCGCCGGTGCCGGAGTCGCCGATCAGGCAGAGCGGCTGTCCCTTCTTGATCCACTCGCAAGAGGCGAGGGTGTGGATGGTGGCCGGGTCGATGTTCGGGTTGGCTTCGAAGTCGAAGGTCCGCAGCGACTTCTCCCTCGGGAAGCCGGCTGCCTTGATCCGCCGCTCCGAGCGGCGGCGGGCCCGGTCGTCGCACCCGGCCATCAGCAGCTCGGCGAGGAAGCCGCGGTAGGTCATCTGGTCCTTCACCGCCCGGTCGGCGATGTCGGAGAACTCGTGGCGGATCGACGGCAGCCGCAGCATGCGGCAGGCGGCGTCGGCGGTCTGCTCGGTCAAGCCTCGCTGGCGGGGCAGGGTCACTGGGCTTCTCCCTCTGGGTGGGTGCCGCCGCTGCCGCGACGGCGTCGGAGCAACTGGTCATAGGGGGTCACCGAGGGCAGCGGCCTGGTGTCCGGTGGTAGGTGGGCAAGACGCCACTCGTGCAGAAACGTCACCGTCGCCGACCCGGGAGTGCCTGCGGGCAAGGCGGTGACAGGGAGGGGCCCGGCAAGTCACTGGGTGGATCACGCGTCGCCCCGACCGGCTCTCGGAGAGTGAGGGTGAGCAGCTGACCGAAGTCTTCACCCGCTGCCCGGAACTCACGGCAGCCCACCGTCTCGTCCGCAGCTTCGCCGAGATCCTCTCCACTCGGACCGGCCAGCATCTGAAGGACTGGGTCGTCAGCGTGCAAGCCGAGGAGCTTCCTGGCCTCCACTCTTTCGCCACCGGCTTAGCCTCGGGCTTTCGCGTGGCCGGGTGTCCGATGCGTGATCGGAAACGCGAAGAGTGCTCCTGACCTGCGACGATGGGACTTGTCTAGGGTC
>NZ_JBEYTM010000113.1:0-9171 GCF_040643055.1 Streptomyces sp. NPDC047515 | reverse complement strand
AAGCCTCAAGAACTCCCATCATCGCAGGTCGCAGGGCACTTCCTCGTTTCCCGAACAGTTATCCACCGCCATCAGATCGGTGGATCAAGGCTTAGGCCACTGCCACCTTTGTGGGTCGGCCGGCGCCCCCCACCGGCCGACTGCTCTTCCGCACTCAGGCGTCCACAGCCTGATGCACCAGTGGCGCGGGGCGACGCTCTCCGTTGCCGCGACTCGCGAGGCGTCTCTCGCGCCCCCCTTGTGTCGACCGCGCAGCAGTCGCTCATGCGGCGGGCGCAGACGTCCCGGACACAACACATGGGCAAGGTCGGCACACTCACCTCGCCGTACGACGGGCACCACTCCCCCACCCACTGCGAACCGCGCTGTATCGAGGAAGAACTGAGAGGACGTCATGGCCATGCGAAGGACAAGAATCACTGCCGCAGCCATCTTCGCCGCCACCAGCATCATGCTGACCGGGTGCGGCGGCGGCTCCCCGGAAGCAGATTCCAGTGGCCCGGCGGAAATCACCTTCTGGGGCTGGGCTCAGGGCTACAAGGAGTCGGCCGAGCTCTGGAACAAGTCGCACCCCGACATCAAGGTCAAGTACGAGGCCATCACCAACGGAGGTTCCGGCGGCTACGACAAGATGTTCACGGCCGCCAAGGCGGGCAAGGCTCCGTGTCTGGCGCAGGTGGGGTACGAGACGTTCACCAGCTTCCTCGCGGCCGGCGTCCTGCAGGACGTGAGCAGCTACGTCAAGGAGCAGAAGGACGAATTCCCGGAGTGGGTGTGGGGCAACGTCGGCGTCGACGGCAAGGCGTACGGTGTGCCGGTGGACACCGCGCCGATGGCGATGTTCTACCGGTCGGACCTGTTCAAGAACGCCGACATAGCCGTGCCCAGGACTTGGGACGACTTCGCGAAGGCCGCGGCCGCGGTGAAGGCCAAGGACCCTTCATCGCGCATCATGAACCTCCCCACGGACCCCTACCTCTACGCCGGGTTCGCGTGGCAGGGTGGCGCCGCCTGGTTCGGTACGAAGAACGACGCCTGGGAAGTTTCGTTCGACAGCGCCGCCAACGGCAAGGTCGGCGACTACTGGCAGAAACTCTTCGACAAGGGGCTCCTCGCCTCGTACCCGGCCTTCGACGCGGCGCTGTACTCGGCGTGGAGCAAGGGCGAGGTCTGGGCCGAGGTCGGCCCGGTCTGGTCGGCCTCCCTCATCCGCGACAACGCGGCGGGATCTGCCGGCAAGTGGGCCGTCGCGCCCATGCCCCGGTGGGGCACTACGGAAGCGGTCGGCAACTCGGGTGGATCCGCCACGGCCGTGATGAAGGACTGCGCGCACCCCAAGGAAGCGGCGGAGTTCGCGCTGTGGATGTCCACGAATGACAAGTCCGTGTCGAACCTCATCAAGTCCGCAGCCATCCTGCCCGCGTCCAAGTCGGGGCTCGCCAACTCGGCCCTCAACGCGCCGGAGAGCTACTACAGCGACCAGCCCATCTACAGGCTCTTCCGCGACGAGTCGGCCAAGGTGAACCCGGATTGGCGCTGGGGGCCGATCATGTCGACCTCCTCCAAGGCTCTCGGCGACGGCCTCGGCAAGGTGCACACGAAGAAGGCGACCTATCAGGACGCCCTCGACAGCGCCCAGAAGGACACGGTCTTTGCACTGAAGTCCCAGGGCTTCTCCTTGGCCAAGTAGCGCCCCGGGCGTGGGCGCGACCCCGCCCCCACGCCCGCGCCTTCCCTGTTCCTCCGTAGAAAAGGTGACCGTGTCCTCCGTGACGAATCGGCGGCGCCGACTTCGCGAGCTTCGCCGGGCCGCGCCGTTCGTACTCCCGTTCCTTCTGGTCTTCGTCGTCGTCTACCTGTTGCCCACCGGCTACTCCCTGACGCAGAGCTTCTTCGCCGTGAAACGCTCCGGCCTCGGCCTCGGTGGCGCGGAAACCACCTTCGCGGGCTTGCATAACTACGTCCGCGTGTTCCATGACGGGGACTTTCTCGCCTCCCTCGGGCGGGTGGCGTTCATCGGCATCATCCAAGTGCCGGTCATGCTCGGCACCGCTCTCGTCCTCGCCCTCCTCCTCGACTCAGCCACCACGAAGGGGGGCCGCTTCTTCCGGATCGCCTACTTCATCCCATACGGGCTGCCCGGTGTGATCGCGGGACTGGTCTGGTCGTTCCTGTATGCACCGTCGCTGAGCCCCGTCACCCGGGCTCTCGAAGGGATCGGCATCGACTTCAGCTTCGTCACCGACAGCGCCCTGCCCTTCTCCATTGCGAACATCCTGACCTGGGCCTGGACCGGCTACAACACGATCCTCATCTACGCAGCCCTGCAAGCCGTCCCCGAGGAGACCATGGAAGCCGCTGCCCTGGACGGCTGCTCCGGCTGGAAGGCCGCGCTGCTCATCAAGGTGCCGCAGATCCGACCGGCCCTGCTGCTCACCCTCGTCTTCTCCATCATCGGCACGTTCCAGCTCTACAACGAGCCGGCCACCATGAAATCGGTGGCACCCAACCTTTCGTCCACCTACACACCGATCATGGCCGCGCTGCGGTCCCTGTCGGACAACGACTTCAACTACGCGGCCACGCAGTCGGTTCTGCTCGGCGCGCTGATCTGTGTGCTGTCCGTCGCCGTCTTCCGCGCCTCGGCCAGGAAGGTCGGCTGATGACCGCCACCATGCACCCGCCCACGCCCACGCCCACCACGCCGAAGCCCGCGAAGCCGAAGCCGAAGCCGCGGCGAACGCCGGGACACCCGCTGACGACCGTGAACCCCGCCTCGCGCCTGTTCGTGCTGGCCGTGATGACACTCTTCGCGATCTACTTCCTGCTCCCTGTGTGGTGGCTGATCGTCTCCGCAACCAAGGGCAGCGGAGAGCTGTTCTCCGGCAACGGCTTCTGGTTCGGCGAGCACTTCGCCCTCTGGGACAACGTCCAGACCCTGTTCCGCGTCCAGGGCGGCATCTACGCGCGCTGGCTGCTCAACTCGCTTCTGTACGCCGCGGGCGGCGGAGTCGTCTCCACACTGCTGGCCTCCATGTGCGGCTACGCTCTGGCGAAATTCCCGTTCCCCGGGCGCGAGGCCGTCTTCGGCACCGTTCTCGCCGCCGTGCTCCTGCCGGCCCCCGTGCTCGCCGTCCCGCTGTACCTCATCTTCAGCCACACCGGTGTGATCAACACCTTCTGGTCCGTCTTCATCCCGAGCGTTGTCAGCCCCTTCGGCGTGTATCTGAGCCGCATCTACGCCGCTTCGTCGATCCCGGACGCGCTGATCGAGGCCGGGCGCATCGACGGAGCAGGAGAACTGCGCATCTTCGCCATGGGGATGCAGATCATGGCCCCCGCGATGGTCACGATCTTCCTGTTCCAGTTCGTCGCAATCTGGACGAACTACCTCCTCCCCTCGCTCATGCTCGCCGACACCAAGCTCCAGCCCGTGACCGTCGGTCTCGTCGGCTGGCGCGAACAGCAGGGCTATCCCATCGGCTACGCCACCGTCGTCACGGGAGCGCTGCTGTCCGTCGTGCCGGTCGTCGCCATGTTCGTGTCCCTGCAGTCGTTCTGGAGCAAAGGCCTGGTCACGGGGTCCGGCAAGTAGTCAATCAGTGCCAACGAAAGGACGATCCATGAGAGTCCTGTACGGAACTCTGGCGTCTGTGTGCGTCACGGTGCTTCTCGCGGCACAAGCCCCCGGCGCCGTCGCCATCCCAGCCGACGACACGCCGGTCAACCTCCTCGCAGCGGACATGGACGACGGGCTCGACAGCGGCACAAGCCCCTTGGCCCTGTCCAATGCGTCGTCCGGAGGCACCCAGCAGATCGTGAGTGCCGATGGCGACAACGCCCTGGAGCTGCGCGACGCCTCCCAAGGGGCCAATCTCTCCAGCTACTTCTACCACCGCTGGTCCACCAGCACGCTCAAGGACCGCATCAACGCCGTCTACCGCGAACCTGTCGGCAGCCCGGCCCAGCAGTTCGTCCTGCAATACGACCTCAAGCGCAGCGCTGCCAGCGACAAGCCGGTCAACAAAGACATCTACGCACAGATCCAGTTCGGCAACTTCGACAACGTCCTGGTGCCGCGCTTCGCCGTCCCGGCCGTGAGCCTCACGAGCACCTCCGCCTACAAGAGCACCTCCGGCTCCCTGGAGCACGTCGACGACAGCGACATCGCGGAGTACCGCTTCACGATCGTCCCGAACGGTGGCAATCGGCTCGTGTCGACGGTGGAGCTGGGATTCTCGGTGCGGGTCGATACCGGCGGAACCGACGAGGCGATCACGGTCGACAACTTCGGGGTCTACGAAGCCGGCCAAGTATCCGACGGCACGCCCCCGACGACACCGACGTCCCTGACCGCGGGCGCGGTGACCGCGACCAGCGTGCCGCTGCGCTGGGACGCGTCGACCGACGACACCGGCGTGACCGGCTATGACGTCTTCCGTGACGGCTCCCAGGTCGCCTCCGTCAGCGGCTCCTCGACCTCGACGGCCGTCACCGGCCTGATGCCCGCGACCGGCTACGACTTCACCGTGCGGGCGAGGGACGCGCTCGGCAACGTGAGCCCCATGAGCTCCGCACTGCACGTCTCGACCGGCCCGTACGAGCCCACCTCGCCCGCCCCCTACCCCGGCACCGTGAAGACCCGAACGCAGTGGCTGTGGGACAAGACGAAGGCCATGAAGGAAGAGGACGGCGCCACCAACGTGGCGCAGTACACCGCGCAGCTCATCGATCACGAGAACGTGGAATCGAACCTCACCAAGCTGGACAACCTCTTCCAGGGGTACGACTACGAGCAGTACAAGAGCGTGGCGAAGATGTACTCCTACCTCATGGCCGGCGACCAGTTCAGCCCCGAGATGCTGGAGCATGTGCGCAGCTACTTCGCCAAGTACGGCTACCAGAAGCTCTCGCAGACAGAGAATCTGCGGATGAGCAACTACGTCACCGGCTATCTGGTCGGTCAGTACTTGCCGGACGTGGTTGACCTCAACGGCAACTCCGGAGCGAAGCTCAAGGAGATCAACAAGGCCAACATCCTGGAGATGGTGCAGGCGGGAGTAAAGCGTGGCTGGGCAGAGTACCAGAGCCCCGAGTACACCATCATGACCTACTTCTGTCTCAACGCCCTCCACCAGTGGTCCGACGACCAGCAGTTGCGCCGCCAGGTGAAGATGGCCATGGACGTGATGTGGTTCGAGTGGGCCAGCGACTGGGACAACGGCTACATGATCTCGTCGGAGAGCCGGGCCAAGGGCGACCTGGCGTCCGTCAACGACCCGACCTGGCGCCCCGCCGACCACTCGACGCTCGCCTGGACGTACTTCGGGGCGCACCGCGCGCAGGCGGGCGTGGGTGAGTCGGACAACCCTGCGCCCTCGGCCTACCGTCCGGACCTGGAGTACGCCGGTCTCCTCGCCTGGCCGGGCTCGACCTACGAACCGCCCGAGTCCGCAGTGACGATCGGCAGAAAGACCGACAAGTCCTTCACGGCGCACAAGACGAACCTGCAGAACTCCAGCGGCCACGCGATGGATGTCTACCGCACGAGCTACGTGCGTCCCACCTGGGGCCTGGGCACAGAGGTCCAGTACCGCCGCATCGACAACTGGATCGAGGACGCGCCGGTCGTCCTGCGCTGGCAGTCGAAGGAGGCGAACCCGCTGTTCCGGCTCTCCGTCGACCAGGGCAACGCCTCGATCGGCGCGTACGACCAGCCCGCCAACCAGCGCGTGATGCAGAACGGGCCGACGGCCGTGGGCGTCTACAAGTCGTCCGGCGACCAGACCTCGAACTACATCAACGCCATGTTCCCCGCCAACGGCTCCGTCCAAGAACGCCGTCAGGTGGACGACTGGACCGTCGCCTCCACTGGGACGATGTACTTCGCCTACAGGCTGGCGAAGCCCGGAACCTGGTACCACCAGACCCCCAACGACCCGCCGAACAAGGTCAAGACGACGGCGCAGCTGCACCCGACCGCCGGTCTCAGCTACAGCTACGACATCCTGCGCAGCCAGGCCGACACCAACGGGTGGGTACTGGAGACTGCGGACGCCTCCGAGTTCTCCAGCCTTAACTCGTTCGCGACGGCGCTGGCCAGCAAGTCCCGCCTGGACACGAGCCACTTGGAGGAGTCGAATCCTCGCGTCGTCTATCACAGCCTGCGCGGCGACGACCTCGACATCGCCTTCGACTCGGCGGCTCAAGCCCCCGGCGACGCCCACCTCGTCAACGGCACGCCCATCGACTACGACGCGTTCAAGCTGTTCGACACGCCATGGCTCCAGCAGAACAAGTTGGGCTCGACCTTCACGGCCACGGTCGGCGACGAGTCGCTTGTCTACGACTTCGGCCGCTGGACGGTGACTGCCCGGCGCAACACATCCAGTTGACGGCTCCCGCGGATCGGTGACGCGGCCGGCGCGGTGACTGCTCTCCGCGCCGGCCGCCAAGGCGCACTGAAGGTTTTTCTCTTGCCGGAAACGTATTGCGGGATCCCGCTGACCGCGAGCATCGGGTGGCTTGCGGATCTGCCCTCACCTTTCGGCACACCAGTGCGCACAGTCCGGCCGCCTTCCCCTGGCCGCCGCTCGCAGATCCTGGCCGGCAAGTCCCGGCTCGATGCCGACGAAGCCTTCCGGGCAGCGGGCGCACGGCTCGATGCCTGCGCCAACTTTCTCTACCGCTCGATCAAGAACGACCGCGACGGACATGCCCTCGCGGGCGAGGTGTCCACACAGCGTCGGCTCTTCGCCCAGGTCGAGACAGCAGCCCGGCAGGCCGGACACGAAACGGTGCTGGACGCATGGGGGGGCCTCCACCTGATGCGACCGCGATAGAAGCGCACCACGGCCACTCCCGCACCGCCACGCTTGCTGCCGGAGGCTTTCGCAACAGGCCTCAGCCGTGCATCGCGGTGCTGTAGACGTACAGGGCGATCACACCGGCGACGCAGGCGAGGATCACCCATGAACCGAAACTGGTGTGTTTCCCACTGCCTTTGGGCCGCGCGGCCTTCCCGGAGTGATTGGACCGCCCGGGCGCTGCCTGTCCCGGCACGACCGGCGTCGCGTCGGCCGCCGCCTCGGCGAGCAGGCGACGGCAGGACGCGGCGAGCACGCCTGTACCGGCGGAGAGGGGCACCACGGCCTCCGAACGCGCCGGAGCGGTGGTACCGCCGTCCAGGATGCGCCCCGCGCGTACGAGGACCTCGTCCCGGCCGCCCGTCGGAGCGAGGCTGATCCACCGCCGTACATGCTCACCTCTGATGACCACACCGCCGGACCGCTCCCGGTACACGGTGTGTTCCCGCCACAAGATTTCCGCCAACTCTCCGGCAGTGTCTCTCAGTTGTGCGCTCACAACCCCTCCCCCTCCGCCTCGCGGCGAATCGAACAAGCATCGCACTCTAGCGGTAGGTGCAGAGCGGGGGGCAAGCAGTCCCCCCAGCGGCCGTGAACCCGTGCGCGGGCACCGTTCCAGGGCTGCTGCGCGGAAGCAACCGCACCGGCTCCAGCCGCTGCTACGGCGTCGCGTTCGCCAGGCCGGCCCCGGAATCCAGCGTGATCGCGTTCGGACCACGACGGCTCGGCCGCGTGGACAGTTCCTTCACGAACGCGGCCACATGCAACCGGTTCGACGCGATCGGGTCGGCCTCATCCCGTTCGCAGACCTGCAGATGCTCGGCCGGCCCTCGCGCGTACGCATCGATCGTCCGAGGCTCACGACCCAGATCCGTCCACACCCGCGGCCACTCGGCCGCCCTCTCGTGCCGGCCCAGGACCGGCCACTTCTCCTCCAGCACCACCCGCCGGTCTTGGTCCGGCAAGCCGGGACCGGGAGGAGAGGCTCCGGGAGAGCCCACTCGGCTGTGGTCGTGTGGGACGGGTAGCGGCGGCGGCGCGAGGATGCGGGCATGGCGGGCTCGGCAGGCGGACGACCCGACGGTGGCCGGGAGCTATTTGTCCCTTCTGCCTGCGGATAGGTTGGCGGGATGGGCGATCAGCACGATGCAGGCGACGACGCTGGACGGGCTGTGGCGCTGCGGCGGGAGCTGACCGCCCGGCTTGCCGACCGTGCCCCCTTTTCCGCCGCCTGTCTTCGGCCTGGTGCCGGCGAAGAGGCGCTGGTCCGGATGGAGGCGCGCATGGGGTTCGCTTTGGATCCTGAGCTGCGCGCGGTGTGGGCTGTCAACGACGGCATAGTTGATGACGCCGACTCGGGCGCGGGTCTGTTCTTGGATCAGCACGCATTGCTGCCGGTGGCGACGGCTGTCGACATTCGCGATGACCTGTGCGATTCGTTCGATGAGGAGTGGGGCCGGTTGTGGCTTCCGCTGACCACGAACGAGGTGAACGAGCCTTGGATGGGCTCCACCATCGACTGCGGCAGTGGACGGTTGGGCTCCTTGGCCATGGAGGACGCCCCGGGCGGAGCAGGGGAGATGTCCTTCGCCGGCCTGCTGGCGGCGGTGGTGGAGGCGGTCAAGGAGGGCAGGGGGGCGTTGATGCCCTCGCCGGGCCGTTCGGGGACGGTTCCCGGCCTGGCCGACGGGGCCCTGGTCTGGCAGGACCCGAGGGAGCCCCTCGTGGCGAACTGGGCGCCGCTGCACTAGTACTCCAGCCGTACTTCTCCATCAGCCCTGGTCAGCGGCTTGGGCGTGGAGCGTGTAGCGGGCTGGAACGAGCGGTGGCCGGTCTTTGCCGGGTCGTCGCACGAACGTGTGGCCGCGCCGCTTGAGTGGCAACGTTTCGGGCAGTCCGCCCGCATGAACGATGCACCAACGAGCCGTCGGGCAGCGGAACTTGGTGATTTGTTCGTGCGGGTCGGGGGCCGTTTCGCCCGGGTGGGGCCCCGGCGCCGTATGCGGGACTACGCGCGGGCCCGTTGCCGCTGGGCCGCAAGAACGGCCGGCAGCTCGCCGAATACGCCGGCCATGCCACCCCTCGACGGGCTGCAGCACCCCACGACCGGATCGAAGCCTCCTGGAATCGTCACACCTCACCGGCGCACCTCGACAGGACCGCGTGACGGGCTCAAGGCGCCGGGATGGTCGGCCTTTGTGTGCTCATGGCCTAGTGTCCTGCGCCAGGAATTCGATCAAGATATGCGGCGAGGCGTTCGAGGATCTCGTCGGCGCTCTTCGTCCAGGCGAAGGGGCGGGGGTTC
>NZ_JBEYTM010000112.1:0-9198 GCF_040643055.1 Streptomyces sp. NPDC047515 | reverse complement strand
CCCTCCTGGCCACCTGGACCGGCGCCTGCTCGATATGCGGCCAACCCGCACCAACCCCCGAACCCCACCACAGAACCTAACAAAGCCCTACTAGTTCGACGTCGGTTGACTGGTCGACCGTCACTCCCTGCTGCACGTAGGTGTCGAAGACGTTGGACAGCGACGAGGTGGACGGGTCAATGGTGACCGGGTACCGGGTGTCCGGGTCGCCGAGGAACTCCACGTCCGGGGTGACCACCAGGTCGACGGACGAGCCCTTCTGTACCACCTTCAGGCCGACCCTGGCCTTGCGCGTGTGCTCACCCGACCGCTCGTCGACGGTGGCGTCCCACATTACCGGAGCCGGCATTACAGCCCGCTTCTTTTTCCTCTTGTCGGTGAACATCACGCTTCCGTCGGCGAGTTGCTTCGCCTCCAGGCCCTTGGCCTTCAACGGCATCGTGTAGTTGTAGTTATCAGCCTCGGGGCGCTGCTTGAGCTCGACGAACTGCTCGAAGCCGGTACGCGTCGCCTCGACCACCACGTCCGCGCCCGGCACCGCGTTGACGTACTCGGCACGCGTCCCGTCGAGTTTCGGCGCAGGCAGCCCGCCCTTCCACTGCAGGGTGATCTGCTGATCATCCCCGCCCAGCGTCACCAGGTCCGTGGCCCCGGCTTCCTGCGCCGCCCTGAGCGACGCAGCCGGACGGCCGGTTCCCCCTGAAAGCTTCAGACCATTGGGGTGCGCCTTGGCCTCAACGGACCCATCGGCACCGCGGGCAAGATTCACATCGATGTCACGCCACGAGTCGACGTCCTGGTCATAGAAACGAACAGGGCCCGCCGAAACCTCAGTCGTCAGCGACCCGTCCCTGTTCACCCACGTCGTAGACGCCTCCGTGCGCTCCGACAGGGCCTCCACCCGCTTTCCCGACAGGCGCGCAGCAGCACGCGCGGAAGCCAGGTCGGCTGCCTGCGTCACCGGCGCATCGTCCTCAGCAGCAGGACGATCCGGCACCTCAGCCGCGAAGCTCACGCCGTTGAGCAGAGCGGCGGACACCGCCAGGCTGAGACTTCCAGCTATACAGCGCAGCGTTCTTCCTCTGGACCGCAGCCGTCCGCGCCGCGGCACGGACAAAAGATCGGTCACGATTCCCCCTCCTATTGTTCACGCCTCCGCCAAGAAATGGCGAGATCATGAACTTACTGAAGGAGAAAAGCTGAAGATCGGGCGAATCAGGAGGAAGCGGAGGCGGGTAGTGCCGCGCGAATAGTGAACTACCCCACAAGACAAGCGGTTGACGTGTACTTGGGCGCATCGTGCCCTTCTGACGCAACCAGCCCTGCTCCGCGCCCCTCTAACTCCTAAGGGCGCAGTTCGGCTTGAGGGGCCGCAATCACGCCGTGAACACGGCTCCGGACTCGGAACCCAACGCTGGGTGGTCGAGCGCGCCTTCGCCCATCTCCACTGGTTCCGCCGCCTGCGGATCCGCTGGGAGATACGCGACGACATCCACGAAGCCTTCCTCACCCTCGGATGCGCACTCATCTGCTGGCGACGCCTGAAGTCATTGCGATAGGAGTTCTAAAGGCGGCTTCGGCTTCCACCCTCTGGTGTGCTTCCTGGCCAACACCGGCGAGGGCATGTCCGGGCGGCTACAGCCCGGCAACGCTGGTGCCAACACCGCCGCGGACCACATCGCAGTGCTGGACGACGCTCTCGCGCAGATCCCCGACGCCCACCGGCACGGCACCGACATTCTCGTCCGCACCGACAGCGCCGGATCCGCGAAAGCCTTCCTCGCCCACATCCGGGCCCTGGGCGCGGCCTCGACATGCGGTTCTCGGTCGGATACGCAGTCACCGAGCCGGTCCGCCGCGCGATCCGCTCGCTGCCCGAGCATCTCTGGCACCCTGCCCTGGACCAGAACGGCTCGCTCCGTGCCGGCGCTGAAGTCGCCGAGCCGACATGGTCGAACTGACCGGCTATCCCGTCGGCACCCGCATCATCGTGCGCCGAGAACGCCCGCACCCCGGCGCCCAACTGTCCCTGTTCGACAGGGACGAGGGTCTACGTCATCAGGTGTTCCTCACCGACACCCCGTACTCCGGTGGCGGTTCCGCCCAGTTCCTGGAGGTCCGCCACCGCGGACACGCCACCGTCGAGGACCACATCCGGTGCGGCAGGACCACTCGGCTTCGGCCGCTTCCCCTCCCGCCGCTTTCCTGTCAACGCCGTCTGGCTCGAAATCAGCCTCGCGGCGATCGACCTCCTCGCCTGGACCCGATCCCTCCTCCTGGACGGGGAGATGGCCACCGCCGAGCCGAAGAAGCTCCGCTACTGTTTGTAAGCACTTCTTTGGGCTCCACCGCACGGACGGAAAGTGGCCCCACGGCGTAAGAAGTTGATCTGGCCCCACCCGACGTGAGGGGGCGTGCGCCATGCCCTCTTTGGAGTGAATGCACTGCTCCGTCCGCTGTGCGACGGCAGGGTTTGTGAGTCGATCACGGTCTTGTCGGAGGCTGTGCTGGTTTGTTGTCACGGTCATGTCGGGAGGCCGGGATGGGTTTGTCGCGGGCGGAGCTGTATGCCGCGATCCGGAGGGACAAGCGTGTTGATCCGGAGGTGTCACAGCGGACGTTGGGCGAGAAGTACGGGGTTCACCGCAGGACGGTTCGCCAGGCGTTGAACTCGGCTGTTCCGCCGCCGAGGAAGAAGCCGACGCCGCGGGCTTCGGTGCTGGACCCGGCCAAGAGCTGGATCGACGCGATGTTGCGGGAGGACCTGTCCGCGCCGCGCAAGCAGAAGCACACCGCCCGCAGGATCTTCCAGCGCCTGGCCCAGGAGCACGGGTTCGACCTGGTGTCCTACTCGACCGTGTCCGACTACGTCGCGGTCCGCCGGCCGCAGATCCAGGTGGAGGACCAGGAGGGACGCCGTCACCTGGCGGGGATGGTCCCGCAGGTCCATCTGCCGGGCGAGGAAGCGGAGGTGGACTTCGCGGACGTCTGGGTGCGGCTGCCGGTGAGGTCACCAAGTGCAACCTGTTCACGCTGCGGATGTCCTATTCGGGCAAGGCTGTCCACCGGGTCTATGCCTCGCAGGCCCAGGAGTCGTTCATGGAGGGCCATGTCGAGGCGTTCAACGTCCTGGGCGGTGTCCCGTCCCGGCACATCCGCTACGACAACCTCAAGCCCGCGGTCAACCGGGTCTGCACCGGCCGTAGCCGGGTGGAGTCGGAGCGGTGGACGTCCTTCCGGTCGCACTACCTGTTGACTGAACTACTGCCGGAGTTTTCGCAGGTCAGTGACCCTTTGGCGGGATCGTCGTTGGTCTGGCCATGGAGGCTTCGCGAGACCTGTCGGCTCTGTCTGTGTCCTTGGTCGGTGAACTGGTGGCCACGGACGATCCGTGGGAGCCCTTCCGGCTCGTTGATCCGCTCGGGGCGCCCGTCGAAGGCGTCTCAGATTTTCTGCGTGATCTGCAGGGGGCAGGGCGGCCGGCGACTACGGCCCGTTCATACGTGATGGATCTGCTGCGGTGGTTCCGATTCCTCTGGGCGGTCGAGGTGCCGTGGGATCGGGCCACCCGCAGCAAGGCGAGGGACTTCTCGCGATGGCTCCAGGTCGCAGGACAGCCGTCGCGCCCGCACTGGCGGCGCCCGGACGAGATCGGTCGATGGGTCGCAGGCGGGAAGCCGTACGCACCGTCGGTCCGCATACACAGCGAGACGGTTATCTATAGGAGCTGTAGAGCGTGAGGCACGTGGGAAGCGCGTGGCCAACTCTACGTCACTGAAAGGTATCTGATAGGTGACTGTCACATCTGTTACGTTCATCGGCATGCGGACATTCAAGGCCGAACGTGCCGTGTCCCCCGGCGACGAGTCAGTGGCATGGGTGGTCGTCTCCGACTTCTACGAGCTCCACCAGGAGGCGTCGGCGTACTTGGCGTCGCTGCGGGCCCGGGACTGCTCGCCGAACACGGAGCGGGTGTACGCGGGCAGGGTCGCCCTGTACCTGTCGCACTGCGTTGCGAACGGCCTGGACTGGGCCGCGCCGGGGTTCGTCGCGCTGACGCGGTTCCTGCACTGGTTGGTGAAGGAGCCGCTGCCGCCCCGAGGTCCGCGGTCCAGTGCGACGCCGCGCTACCGGGACAAGGCCACGGCGAACCAGATCCTGACGACGGTGGGCGAGTTCCTGAGGTTCTGCGTCCCGTTCGGCTGGGTGGCGCCGGCTACGGCGGCGATGCTGTCCGAGACCAAGTACCTGTCGTTCCTGCCGCCCGGCTACAGCCCCGGCGAGGACGGACAGTTCCGCACGGTAGAGGCCAAGACCATCAAGTTCCGGGTGGCCTTGCCCGGCTACGAGTGGTTGAGCGACGAGCAGTTCGCGCAGTTGCTCGCGCTGACCGTCCGGGCACGAGACCGGTTCCTGGTCTATCTGCTGGGGTCGACGGGGATGCGGATCGGAGAGGCACTGGGCCTGCACCGCCAGGACATGCACCTGCTGCCGGACTCCTCAGCGCTGGGCTGCCAGGTCTCCGGCGGGCACGTACACGTGCGGCGGCGGATGAACAGCAACGGAGCGCTGGCGAAGGCCCGCAGCCCGCGGTGGATCCCGGTCGATTCGGACGTGGCGGGCCTGTATGCCGAGTACCTCTACGAGCGGGACCAGGTCCCGCAGGCCGGCGAGAGCGAGATGGTGTTCGTCAACCTCTTCCGGTCCCCGCTCGGGCAGCCGATGAAGTACCCCAACGTCAAGGACCTGTTCGACCGGCTGGCCGTCAAAGCCGGCTTCGCCGCCCGCCCGCACATGCTCCGCCACTCCGCCGCCACGCGGTGGAAGCGAAGCGGGACTCCGGACGACGTGATCCAGAACCTCATGGGACACGTCTCCCCGTCCTCGATGGCCCCCTACATCCACGCCACCGACACCGACAAGCGCGAAGCCGTCGAACGGCTCACCGCCCTGCGTAAGGACCACGCATGACCAGCACCAGGGCGCTGGTCGAGCGCATCACGCCGCCCCCGGCGCAGAGCGACGCCAGGCTTGAGGAGTGGCGGACTTACCTCGCGGGGTGCATCGACCCCGACCGGCGTCCGGACGAGTGGGACATGGCCCTGTGGCTGTTCACCGGCGACGTCGACAACCCCCGAACCGTCGCCTACAGGTGCCGCACCCCCAGTGCCCGCGGGTGAATGCCGCAGCCAACATGAGGTGCAGGAGTTGCGAGAAGGCCCTCGAACGCGGAGCGCTGAGCGCGGAGGATTTCGACGCCACCTACATCCCCACCACGAGGCTCCAGGCTTACAAGGCACCCGCCCGATGCGCGGCCGGCCCGCAGGACGGCCGATGCCGGCGACGCGTCTCCGCGCGCGGCCTGTGCAGAGCCCACTACAGCCTGTGGGTCGCGGTATTCAAGCGGCGAGGACTGGAGGACTCCGAGGAAAACCTGGCCGCCTGGGCGGCCACGATGCCCGGCTACGAACCACTGCCACCGTGTCTGGTGCTCGGGTGTTCGCCGGAATCCGCGGTCCGTGCACGTCTGTGCCCCACGCACTACTACCGTTGGCAGGCCAGGGGCGAGGAAGCGCGGGGATCGGTCGAGAGCTGGGCGAGTCGTCAGGCCCCCTACCTGAGCGGCAACCAGATCTCCCTGGCCCCGTTGACCCCGGTGACCCGGCTCGAAGTGCTGTTCGCCCTGCAACAGCGGGACACAGTCGGCAGAAAGCTGGATCCCCGAGCCACCCGCTCGACCGTGACCCAACTCCTCGACCTGCCCAGCCTTGTCCTGGCCCCGCCGGAGAGCGTCACCCGGCAGGCGTTCGGCCGCACCACCAGTGTCATCGCCCATGCCCAGGAGATGCTGCGGCATCTGCGGGTGGCCTTCGATGACTTCAACGGCATCGACGCCACGCAGCGGGTTGTGTGGGACCTGCCGGCTCTCGGGATCGGTTCGGCTACCGGTGTCCGGCCGCGCCGCCACGCAGGGACGGCGGACTTCACCGAGATCCGGCAGCCGTGGCTGCAGGCGGTCGTGATGCAGTGGGCCCGCAGCAGCAATCCCACCGGCGGCAAGTTGTCCACTAAAATGGCCGCCTGTCTCGTCGCCTCCCGGGCCCTGGCGCTGCGGCCGGGCGGCGGCATGGACCCCGGAGTCCTGGGATTCGCGGACATGACGGCCGTCGTCGCCGCCTTCCGCACCCTGCTCAGGAAGGACGGCCGTCCTTACAGCGAGAAGCACCGGCACACCGCACTGTCGAACTTCTGGCAGATCCTGGAGTTCGGCAGGTTCGCCGGGATGCTGGACACCCTTCCGGGTCTCTTCGGCCGCCATCCCGCGCACCGGATCGCGTTGCCCGAGCCGAACGAGGACGAGATCGGCAAAGCCGTACCCGAGTCGGTCATCGCCCAACTCGACTGCCTTCAGGACACGTTGGGCGTTAGCCTCTCCCATGGTTCGATGCCTTCTGAAGAGGTCAAGGAGATGTGCCGCACCCTCTACGCGGTCATGCGGGACACCGGCCGGCGCCCCAACGAGATCGTCACCTTGAAGGTGGGGTGCCTGGAGCGGGTCGACGGCCACTACAACCTGATCTGGGACAACAGCAAGGGCAAGCGACTGCGGCGACGCCTGCCCATCGACATCGAATCCGCGGAGATCATCCAGCGGTGGGAACGCCGCCGGGCGGCACTGACCGACTTCGAGCACGGTGACGGCTATCTGTTTCCCGCTGCCACGGAGCGCAAGGAGACGGGGCATCTCGGAGCGGACCTCCCCTCCCGCATGCTTCGGGTTTGGGTGGACGCCCTGTCGCAACTGGACTCCGAGAGCCCCGGCGAAGACGGCCAGCCGGTGCCGTTCGACCGGTCCCTGATCTTCCCCTACGCCTTCCGGCACGCGTTCGCCCAGCGCTGTGCGGACGCCGGTATCGCCCTGGACATCCTCAAGGATTTTATGGATCATAAGGACCCAAAAACTACGATTGGGTATTACAAGGTCTCGCTCAAGCGGAAGCGGGCAGCGGTCAAGGTGGTGCGCAAGCACGCCCTGAACCGTGGCGGACGCCCGGCGCCGATGTCCTCCAACGCCGCCTACGAGCGCAGTTCCGTGGCGGCGCCGTTCGGCGGCTGCGTCGAGCCCAGCAACGTCAAGGCCGGCGGGAAGGCATGCCCGCTCCGCTTCCGTTGCGCGGGCTGCGACTTCTACCGGCCCGACCCGTCCTACCTGCCCGTCATCGAGGACCACATCCGCACCATGAAGGCTGAACGCGAGACCGCGCAGGCACTGGACGCCGCGGAGTGGGTGATCCGGAACATGAACGAGGAGATCGACGCCTACAGGCGCGTCGCCGCCAACATGAAGAGGAAGATCGAGGATCTGACCGCTGAGGAGCGGACCGAGATTGAAGAGGCAAGCAAGATCCTGCGCAAGACCCGCGCCTCGAACGGCCGCACCCTGCTCCCGCTGACCGTCCTCCAGCAGACGGGCGGTGCCCAGTGAGCGGCAAGCGTGTCCCCGCCGAGGTCCTCAAGGCAGCCCGTCTCCGCGACAGCCAGACCAAGCGGGCCAAAGTCCTGGCGGTACTGCACGACATGGTCGCCCGCGGTGAGCCCGTCACCTTCGCGGCCGTCGCCAAGACCGCCGGGGTGTCCAACTGGCTGGTCTACGCCGAGGGCGTCCGTGAGCACATCGACGCCGCCCGCGCTCGGCAGGCCGTGCACCCGCCCAAGCCCAGCACAGGGGCTTCCGTCAGCTCGGCGGGCTTGAAGACCGATCTGGCGCTGGCTCGCCAGGAGATCGCCGCGCTGCGGGAGGAGCGGGACAAGCTCAAGGACGCCGTGCGACGACATCTGAGGCAGCAACTCGACCAGGTCGGCACGGGCGAGCTGGTGGCCCGCATCGACGAACTCAGGCGCCAAAACGCCGAGCTGACCGCCGAGAGAGACGCGCTGACTCGGGGCAAGGCCGAGTGGGAGGAGAAGCTTGCCGAGGCCGAGGAGGACCGGGACGCGGCTCGCGCGAGCCTGCGCAGGATGATGCGCAGGGAGAACACCAACCCGGATGCCACCGAAGCCGGATGAGCGCCTGTCATCAGGCGGAGCCGGTTCCCGCCGCCGAGTGGGAACACCCTCGCAGAGCACCTCGTCACAATTTCTCTGAGCTGCGAAGATGTCCCACAAACCGGAGCTGGTGGCGGTCTACCGGCCTGGCTCACGGCCCGGGATCGCGGTTGCTGACCTGATCACTCCGTTACGGGCATGCACTCGGCGAGCAGGTCGATGACGTCGCGCCAGGCACGCTGCGCGTGCTGTGGGTGGTAGCCGACGCCGGGACGCACGGTGTGGTCGACCGGCGGGTGGTGGAAGGCGTGCAAGGCGCCGCCGTAGACCGCGAGGCGCCAGTCGACGCCCGCAGCCTGCATCTCTGCGGTGAACGCGTCCCGTTGCGCGGGCGGCATGATCGGGTCTTCCGACCCGACCCCGGCCCACACCGGGCAGCGAATGCGCGCCGCCTCGCCCGGTCGGCCCGTGGTCAGTGCGTTGACTGTCCCGATCGCACGCAGGTTGACGCCGTCGCGCCCGAGTTCCAGCCCGACGGCGCCCCCGGTGCCGTAGCCCACGGCGGCGATCCGGTCGGGGTCGGTCCGCGGTTCGGCACGCAACACGTCGAGCGCCGCATGGCCAATGCCCCGCATCCGATCGGGGTCGGCGAGCAGCGGCATGCAACGGGCCAGCATCTCCTCGGGGTCACCCAAATAGCGCCCGCCGTGAAGGTCGAAGGCCAGCGCTACGTATCCCAGCTCGGCGAGAGCATCGGCCCGGCGGCGCTCAACGTCGCTGAGCCCCGTGCCCTCTGGCCCGAGCAGCACCGCGGGCCGGCGGTCGACACCGGCCGGGAGCGCGAGGTGCCCAATCATCGTCAAACCGTCGGCCGGGTACTCGACCGTACGCGTTGTAACCGTCGTCATGAGACTGGACTGTAGTGATCGTCGAGCCCGGTCGGGCCGGTGTTCACCGCTGGCAGAACAGCGCGGGTGCGCCTCTGAAATGCGGCGATGGCTCACAAGATCCGTCACAAACCCCGTTCCCGCGCGGGCACCGACGCCCAGCAACATGCCTAGTGCCGGATCAGGCAACGTTTGCCCTGTTGTGATGTGACGCGCCGCCCGGGATCCTTTTCCGGACGGCAGGCGGCGGTCACCGTGTGCGTGT
>NZ_JBEYTM010000111.1:0-9738 GCF_040643055.1 Streptomyces sp. NPDC047515 | reverse complement strand
CGCACGACGGCGGAGCTCAAGCGGGTAACGGGAAGGTCGTGCCATGACCCGATCCTTTCATGAAATCGAGTCTCCATTCGACACGGGGCGGTTCATAGCGTCCCGACCGTCTCACTGGACTCTTCCGAGGCCATCAGGAGACAGGCGAGCTTGACCAGCGTCACGCAGCCCACGGCCTCATGTCACGTCCCGGCCGACGCCGGGGAAGACATCCTGCTCGGTGTCGACACCCACAAGCACATCCACGCCGCAGCCGTCGTCACCACGCTCGGCGCCGTCCTGGACGGCCGCAGCTTCCCGGCAACTATCGACGGCTATCGTCAACTTGTGGCTTGGGCCCGCTCGTTCGGCAGTCTGCGCCGGGCCGGGGTCGAGTGCACCGGCTCCTACGGCGCCGCCCTGACGCGACACCTGCGGGCCGAAGGCATTGAGGTGACCGAGGTCAACCAGCCAGACAAGGCCGCCCGACGCCGTCACGGCGAGACCGACGCCGTCGATGCCGAAGCCGCCGCCCGCGCTGTCTTGTCCGGTCGTGCCACCGCCACGGCGAAGACCAGCGACGACCCGGTGGAGATGTTGCGGCTGTTCAAGCTGGCGAAGGGGTCCGCCATTGAGTCCAGGACCCAGGCCATCAACCAGCTCAAGAGCGTCCTGGTCTGCGCCGACGCTGAACTTCGCGAGTCCCTGGCCGGGCTGAGAAGCCCGAAGCTGTTCCAGCAGTGCGCCGCACTCACGGAGCCAGAGATCTCTGGGCCGGCAGAGGCCGCGCGTCACACCCTGCGGCTGCTGGCCCGCCGCATCCAGCGCCTGACCGAAGAGATCAACGACCTCACCAAGCGGATAACCGAAACAATCAAAGCGACTACTCCTGATCTGCTCGACGTCCACGGCGTCGGCCCGGACAGCGCAGCTGTCCTGCTCATCTCGGCCGGTGACAACCCCGGACGCCTCGGCAACGAGGTGTCCTTCGCCGCCCTGTGCGGCGCCAGCCCCGTCGAGGCGTCCTCCGGCAAGACCCAGCGCCGCAGACTCAACCGAGGCGGTGACCGACAGGCCAACGCCGCCCTCTACCGGATCGTCCTCAGCCGCCTGCGCTGGAAGGGCCGTTCCCAGGACTACCTGCGGCGACGCCTTGCGGAGGGCAAGACCAAACGCGAGATCATCCGCTGCCTCAAACGGTACGTCGCACGAGAGATCTACCGGCTCATCGTCCCCACGAACACCGCGGCCAACGACACGGGACCAGCCCGAGATGCCGCTTGACATCCATAGGGGCATCAACACCCTGGCCGAGAGTTTCTGGCAGGGACTGAAGCGAGAAACGATTTACAGGAGAGTGTTCGTGACGATGTCTCAGGCGAGGCTCGAGATATTCCGGTGGCTCACCTACTACAACGCCCGACGCCGACACAGCGCGCTCTCCTACCTCTCCCCGATGGAGTTCGAACAGCACCACCACAGGACAGCTAAACTCTCACTCGCAGCATGAACCCCTGTGTCCACATTCCGGGGGTCACCTCAGCAACCGCCTGCGACCAGTACGAGGACAAGATCGCTGACTGGACACCAGACCCGATGACCTGCAGGTCCGAAGTTGGAGGAGGCTCAAGGCCCGGGAACACCGGCAGACCCCTTGCAGGGCTGCGGGGGCCGGGCTCAGCGCCCGCCCCCCGTGGCGGTGGCGAGTCCCTCGTGCGACGCTGTCCCAGCCCGGTGGTGACCTCACCTCGAAGCCGATGCCACCGCCGGGCAGGGCTTACCATCTGCGCATTTGACTAACTGTCACCAAACCATCCACTCCTGCCAGCGACAAGCCTGTGGGCCGCACCGGTCACCGCGCCGAATGGTACGAATAGCTGGCCGAGGACCTGCGCCGCTGGTGACCGCCCGGATCATCCGGACGGCCTTCGCGCCGCGGTGATCGCCGAATACGAAACGGCCCGGCCTGGCGGACTACTCCTTCTCGTCGTCAGGCCGTTCGCCGACCTCGTGCCCGTCTCGCTGCTCGTCAGGGTTCCCGATCGGATCCTCCGGGCCGGTGTCGGTCACCGTGTCGTCATCGGACGAGCGGTCGTCCAGCGTGATGGTGACCGGCCGGCCTGCCGCAGTGAGCTTGGACAGGCTCTCCTGGATCCGCTCGTAGAGGGTGATGGCCAGCTCCCGGTCACCGTCGCCCTCGACAGCGGTCTGCTTGACCGAGTGCAGGGCGATCAGCAGAGCGATCAGAGAACGCCCGGACAGAGCAGCGCGGACACGCTCGTCACCCTTGTCGAGGACCTGCGCAGGCACCCGGAAGTGCGGCTGCCGTCCGGCATGCGCGGTGATGAACTCCCATACATCGCGATGGCACAGCACGGTCGCGGAAGAGACCCGGGCAGCCTTCCGCAGCAGTTCGCTGTGCTCCCCGGTCACCTTCACAACAGTCGGCTCCCTGGCAGTCCGCTGCTCCAGCTCGGCCCGAAGACCAGCAGTCTCCTTGCGAAGAGCGGTGAGCTCGGTACGCGACTCCTCCCGGGCCGCGACCAGCTGCTCGCGCAGCACACCGACCACCACGTCCAGCTGCGCCCGCACCTCATCACGAACACCGATCAGCGCCGCGTGCGACTTTTCCTCCAGGGCAGATCGCAGCGGCGCGAGCTCCTCGGTCAGGACCTCGCGGACAGCCTGCCGGATCTCCGCGACCGGCAGCACCGCGCCCTTCGTTCTGTTCCCGTCCCTGCCGTCGCGCTGCGCGGGGATCGCGGCGGTCGCTCCGGCCTGCGGCGCTGGACCCTGCACGGGCACGGTCGCCGGGGCCGGCCCGGCCGCGGTGCTGAGGGACTCGGCGGTCTCCGACGACGGCAAGAGCTCGTGAGCCGGCCCGGGCAGAAGCGTCGGCTCGGGGCCACCGTCGACGGAGGACGCTGCGAGGGCGGGCGGGGCGGGCGGGGTGAGAGTTTCGACCGCTTCCCGTACCTCGCGCATCTCGGTACGCAGGTCGGCGACGGCCTGGCGCACCTCCGCGTTCAGCATCTCCCCGCCGGCCGTCAGCCGGTCCCGGGCCTCACGCAGATTGGTGCGCATCCGGCCGAGTTCGTCGACCACGGTCCGCGTCGTGTCCTGCTGGACGGCCTGCCCGCTCGCTTCCAGCTTCTCGATGCCCTTGCCGAGCGCGTCCCGCAAATCAGTACCGGTGTTCATGACAGCGGTGTGCAGCATCGTCAGCGTGCTGGTGTAGTCGGTTTCCTTGGGCCGTGGCATCTGCCCCCCCATTGGTTGCGGTCAGTAGTTGTTCGAGTTCACTGCGTATGCTGCCCAACTGGGCCGTCCCCTATGGGAGATACGGATCAACTGGTTCCCCAATCGGCGCCATCCGGCCAATAGTGCCGCAAAACAGCCGATCAGATCACCGACCCGGTCAACGCTCGGACCCCGGGCCACCACCCGCAACAGCCCTGCAACGGCGCGTCCTGGACGACACCGCGCTGGCCGCGGCAGGCCAGGGCAACATCCTCGCTTCCCGTCTGATCCACCGGGCCCACGCCAAGGCCGGTTGGTTCCTCTACACCCCCGCCTGCGCCCTCGTCGAAGCCGACCGCGCCCGGCCCGGCACGGCCAGCACCTGGCCGCCCTGCCTGGTATCACCGCCCTGGACCTGGACCTGGACCTGCCAGCCGCGCTGGCCGTCGCACAGCAAGAATCCTGGGCCGCTGCGCACTGTCAGTACGCTGCGCAGCCCACCGCGGACCGTCCCGACGGGGCGATCGTCGCCACCACCGCCCCGGGCCGGTGGACCGGTGAGCCGGTTCGGCGCCTGGACCTCACACCCTGACCCGGCGGTGCCACTGTTCGTTCCGGCGGAGCCCTGCATCTTCCCACCGCTCGCCCAGGAGCTGGCACGGCAACGCAAGTAGATCAGGGCACGCAACAGCGTTGAGACTGCTGGCCAAATCCCGGCTCTCGCTATCTGTGCACCCCGTAGAGTGCCGCTCCCTACTGTGGTCACTTCCGTCTCTCCGCAGGGAGCTTCGCTTGGACATCTCGCGACTGATCGAATGGGCACAAAGGATGTACCCCCATCCCGGAGGGACACGGATCCCCAATCCCCGTGACCAGGAGCGGGGGCCTGTCCAGGCGGCGGCACAAGTCGCAAGGGCGTACGAGTACCACCAGAGCGGCAGGCTCCAGGAAGCCGGAATCCGGGACTTCGGGTACGGGCTCACCACCTTGGCCACGACGCTGATGGAGCAGGGCAGACCCGACGCCGCTGCCGCCACGTTCCAAGTAGCCCTCCAGACGTTCGTCCCCCTGCTACAGGGCGGCTCCAGCGTCGACAGGGTCATGGAACGCTGCCGCAGATCCCTGAAACAGCTGGGTGTTGCTGAGAGCAACGAGCTTCCACCGTCCTTCGGCGAGCCTGTTCTGAGACTCGCCGGCCTGCTGGAGGGGGTTGCGCCGACCGTCCCGGATCAGCTCTTCACCGACGCCGGAAGGAGCCCCGTCGAGCCGGTCGACCCCCTCGTGCTTCACGACTCCCTGAACGCGTATTTCGAACGGCTCACCGAGCGCTCCCACCTTGCCCAGCGGCCCTTCGGAAAGATCTGGAGCGAAGATCTGGCGGAGGCCCGTGACAAACTCCCCAGCCATCTGCCGTCCGCTCATCCCGCGCTTGTCGCCCACGCCCAGGATCTGCGCAAGACCACCTCGGAGCACGTCAAGGAACGCCGGATTGCCTCGCTGCGGGCCGCACTCGTGAACCATCACCTGTGGCAGAAGGCGGAGGACGGCCTGCGCTCGAACGAACCGCAGCTGCGCGTCGATCTCATACGCTACGTCGGCGCGGTCCTTGCCGAGGGGCTACGGAAGTCCTCGCGCGACCTGATCCTCGGCAGCGTTGAGGCACAGGTCTCTGTGGCGTACGGCACCCCGCCGGTGCTCTTGCGGAAGGTTGGTCTGCTCAACGCGCTGCTAGGGTCCGTGGGCACCTACCTCCTGCTCGCTGGACCCAGTCCAGCCAGGGCCCACGAGATTGAGTACGACGAGCGCATCTTCGACCACCTGGAAACCTCTGGGAGTGAAGAGGACGACCGAAGCGACATGTTCGGCCGCCGGCCTTCCGGGCGTGTGCGGAGGCCGTCGTGGCCGGTTCACCTGCTGAAGCAGTGGCGAAGCGGCCAGGAGATGAAGGAGGCTTCCTTTGCCCTGGCCTCGGTCGCGGGCTGGGACCGCATGCGTGCCCGCTGGCTGCTGGAACAGATCTTTGCTGCCTCTCCGGACCCGGCGTCCCAGCATGATCTGCGGGCCTGGCAGGACGAGGTGGACGCGCTGCTGGCAGCCGTGTCGAAGGTCAGGGTCGTACACAATCCGTGGGTGCCCGAGGGCACCGACCACACGCAGAGCAGCGTGATCACCAGTGACAGGGCCGGGCGGTTGTGGATCCCGGACCCCGTGCTGAAGGCTGCCGTGGCCCAGGGCCTGGAAAGGGGTGACGTCATCAAGGTGCGCGGCGAACATTTCGCCGGCCGCAGGATGCCGACATATCTGCTCACCAACAAGTTCGGCCCGGTCTCCATCCTGAAGATCGATCACGCGGACAGAGTGGCGCGGGAGGTCGAGAACTTTCGGAGGTATGCCGAGAAACGGCTGCATCAGCGGTACCGGCCCAGTCAGTGCGAAGCGCACGAGATGGAGATGTACCTCGGCGAAGACGGAGAGCCGCTGCGCGCGATCGTGACCTCGTACGCCTTCGAAGAGGGGGAAGAACCGCTCACGCTGGGGGCCTGGTTCAGGGACGCCCAGGCGGAAGTGGCAGCCGACGCGATCCGGCGCCTCCTGCTCACCACGATGCGCCCGTGGATCGCGGACGTCCGAAGGGACCGAGTGGACCTTCGCGCCGAGTATCCGGTGTTCCGGTCGGCCGCCGCACCCGACAAGCAGTCCCCAAACTCCTGGGCAGGCAGTGAACTGGCAGCTCTCACCGACAGTCTGACGTCGGAGGATCTCGGATTGACGCTGCCGGGCCGGGACGAGCGCAGTGCCGACAGCCTGCTCGGGGAGTGCCTCGGACTTGAGGAGGCGGCCTTGCAGTTGAGTGGGCTGGAGTTGATCAATCCGTTGTGGTTCGCGGCCAGGGTCGCGGAACTTGACGACGCTACTTCAAGCAGCACCCTGGACGGCCTGGTCGATCCGAGGTACATCGACCTGCGGGACTACGAAACTCTCCTGGTGCTGTCACACGGCGATCTGCACATGGACAACGTGTTGTGCACGTCCACGGGCCCCAGACTGCCGCAGACCGTCCTCATCGACTTCGAGAGCGCCCACTACGGGCACGTGTGCAAGGACCTCGCGCGTCTGGAGGCCTGCGTCCTGTCCCATGTGTTCACGTGGAATCCCGAGCAGGCAGGCCGGATCACCGCGTACGTGACCAACGGGACCGAGCTGACTCCTCCGCCTCCCGAGGAGGTTCTGGCGGATCTGTCCGACGAGGAACACCTGGTGCTGAGCACCGTGCGCCGTATTCGCGAGGTGGCGTTCGGCTGCGGCCAGGGGCACTGGCCGATCCCCGTGCACGAGTACCAGCTGGCCCTCGCAGGGTCGCTGATCCCCATGATCCGCTCCACCAGTATGGAAACCGAGCAGCGGCAGTTCGCGCTCACCCTGAGCACCGTGGTCTGCTCAGCGCTTCTGGGCCACTGGCAGCGGGCGGGAACCTCGGCGGGCGGCTGCTGAGAAACTGGATCAGCGCAGGCACAGCCCACCGCGGACCGTCCCGATAGGGCGGTCGTCGCGACCGCGGGCCCGAACCGGTGGGGTGGCGAGCTGGTCTGCGTCGTGGGGCTCACGCCCTGGCCGTCGGCAGAGCCACAGCGAGCTCGCCGATCTCACCAGGTGTTTCGAGAGGTCGCGGAGAAGAACGACCGCGAGTTCGGCATCATCAAGTCCGACCTCACAGCGGTGCGTCTGCAGGTCGGAAACCTTGATCAGAAGGTGGACCGGATTGACAGTCGTCTCGAAGCGCTCGGGCAGCAGATGGAGCGTAACCAGGCGCAGATCATCGAGCTTCTCGCTCAGATGGTCGGTAAGGGCACGGACGCCGGCTGACCGCTGCACCACTGTCTTGTCGGCCCAGTGATGCAGGAAGGGCCCGAACCCCGGTCACCGGGAAGGTTCGGGCCGTTTCCGTATCCGAACCGTGCCCGCCTGCGGTCAGTCTTGATGGCAGCGAGTTCACCTGGGCGTATCCAGGCGAATGCGCCGGATGGTGACCAGGTCCCGCCATCGCCGCCGGGTGGCCTGCTCCTCATCCAGCCAGCGCGCCAACGAGGGCCCGGTGAGGGAAAGATCGGCCATCAAGTGGGCGATGTTGGTGTAGTACGCGCAGTCGCCGCTGTGGGTGAGTTCCTCCAGCCGGGCGATGTCGCTTCGGACTGCGGCATCGTCCCCGCGCACGGTGTGGTGCAGGGTGAGGGCGAGTTCCAGCAGCAGCGCGACCGCGGTGATTCCGGCGGTGGTGATCTCTGTCCGCAGCAGGGCGGCGCGGTCGTCGACGTCCGGTCCCGGGGTGCCGGCATCGCGGGCGAGGGCGGCGATCTGGGCGGTCAGAGTGGTGGCGCGCTGATCGAGTCCGGCCAGGAGTTGCTCGGCGAGGGCGATCTCCCGGGTGGCGCGGGCGGGGTCGGCGAAGGCGTACGTGAGAGCAAGGTGAGCCTGGGCGATTGCCTGCTCGCCAGTGTTGCCGTGCCGCTCGGCTTCGGTGCGGGCGGCGGTGTAGGCGGTGGCGGCCTGGGCCATGTTGCCGTGGGCGAAGTGGATGTCGCCGAGGACCCGCTGGCCGCGGCCTGGCCAGCCCAGGGTTTGGGCGGTGGCGAGTGCGGTGGGGAAGTCCCCTGCGGCGCGGGCGAGGTGTGCGAGCCCGCGGGTGGCATCGGGGGCGAGGCGGCCGCCGCCGTCGGCGACCTGGCGCATGCCGTCGCGGGAGGCGGCGCTCTGGCCGAGGTCGCGGTGCGCCTTGGCCCGGTAGTACAGGGCCATCTCCGTCAGTTCGGCGGGCAGCAGGCCGGTGTCGAGGATGGCGGTGAGCCGGTCGGCGGTCTGGGCGCGGTGTTCGTGCTGGCGCCGGGCCAGGGTGCTGAGGAGTTCGGCCAGGGCGTCCGCAGGTGTCGTGGGCTCGTCGTCGGTCTCGGTGCGTGCGGGGAGCGGGAGGGGTTCCCAGACGTAGTCGTCGGTGTACGCGTACGCGGCGTCGGTGAGCCAGCCGAGGGCGAGCCGGTGGTCGCGGGCCAGGGCGAGGCCCTGGCGCAGGCATCCGACCAGGAGACGCCGGCCCGGCCCGGGGGCTGCGCGCCACTGCTGGCCGAGTGCGGCCAGGGCCCGTTCAGCGGCGGCTTGCCAGTCGGCGTCGGTCCAGCGGTCGTCGGTGGCGTCGTCCGCGGTACGCAGGGTGGAGCGGATCAGGGCGTGCAGGTGGTACGGCCACAGCGCGTACGGGTTCTCGCGGACGAAAGGCCGCTCGGCGAGCCGGGCGGCCGCCGCCTGGTGGGGGAGGCCGGCTGTGGCGGTGGCCAGGCCAAGGTCGAAGGCGTCCAGCAGGGACACCGACCGCAGGATGTGGCGCTCGTCGGGGGTGAGGTCGGCCAGGGTGCGGGTGATCAGCGCGGGGAAGTCGGCGTCGAAGTCCGCCGGGGTAGGGGTATATCCGGCCCGCCGCAGTTCCAGGAAGCGGAGCACGGCGAGATCGAGGTAGAGGGGCAGGCCGTGGGAGCGGTCGGCGATGACGGCCCGCATCTCGGCGCTGATGAGGGGCTGGTCGTCGCGGACCAGGCGGCGGGCGAGGTAGTCGTCGCAGTCCTGCGGGCTGAAGTCGCCGATGAGGACCTGCCGCCCGTTCCCGGGGGTGCTGGCGGGACGCGGGCCCAGAACCGCCTGCTGGGCCAGGCCGGGCCAGGCGGTGGGGCCGGTGTAGTCGAGCTGGCCCTGCAGGGCGGGGTCAGCCCACTGGAGGCGGCTGCGGCCGGTGACGATGAAGAACGCGTTGGGCATCAGCCACACGATCCGCTGCAGCAGCCGTTCCAGGTCGCGGTGGGTCCGGTCGCCGGTGTCCTCGAAGGTGTCCAGCAGGACCACTGGCACCACGGCCTTCTCGGCCGGGAGCCGGGTGAGCTCCCAGGCGAGCAGATACGGGTAGTACGACAGGGCGTCGATGCCCGGCTCGGCGTCCAGGAGGTCCGCGAGCAGGGAGCAGTCGGCCAGGGCGCGTACGGTCTGGCGGCGCTCCCGCAGCGCGGTGGCCAGGGCGCCGGTGAGCTGGCCGACGGCGCCGCCGATGGAGCCGGGCAGCATGAGCGCCTGGGCGACATCGCCGAGCGCGGACTGGACCTGCTGTGGCAGGGCCTTGCCGAACCGGGCGGCGAGCCCGCCGCGGCTCAGGTACTCCTGCAGGCTCTCGCCGGGATGCTGGTGCTCCCAGTAGCGGCGCAGGGCGATGTCGAAGGCGGGCAGCGGCCTGCCCAGGTGCGCGGCCAGGGCGAGGCGAATGGTGAGGACAACGCGCTCGAAGTCGGTACCGGCGGAGCGGGCCAGGTCGATCCGGACCGGCAGCAGCGCGGGGCTGGCGGGCCAGGAGGGTTCGCCCCACCGTGCGGGTCGGTTGCCGGTGTCGGTGACTGGCTGTTGTTCTTTCGAGTGTGATCGGTTGGTTTCCGCAGGTCAGGCATAGGCGCCCCGGTGGTGCGGCAGAACTGTTCCAGCATGTTGCTG
>NZ_JBEYTM010000110.1:0-9758 GCF_040643055.1 Streptomyces sp. NPDC047515 | reverse complement strand
GACTTTCTTCGCCGATCGTTGATCTATCAGGTGGTCCCGTTGCGCTGTTCAACAGGGCTTGACTTGCAGCTCAGGAGCCAAACGCAACGGCGTTGAGGCCCTGTCTGATAAATGATCAAGCTGTGGGCGAGCGAAGTCGTCAGCTGCGTGGCCACAACGGCAGCCGCAGCCGCGAAAGGTCAGGCCCTTCAAACGGACGACATCGGCGCGTGAAAGGCTGAGCCGCATGACCACCGAAGCCGATGAACCACGTCGAGACCTGTTCCTCCGAGACGGCCTGGAGGCAGCAGACGTGGTACGTGTTCACCGTGAGGCGCTTCGTATCCTGCGAGACAGTATCGAGACGGCTCACGTCGATGCCTACAGCGATATCGCCTGGCCACGGGAAGTGGCGCCCGCGTACGAGCAGGTGTTGTCGATGGGCGCCAACGAGGTGGCCGAGGGCGTCCGGTCTGCGAAAGGTGATCCTGGCATGGGGATTGACGTCGATGTCCGCGACGACACGCAGTTCGACGTGCTTCTGGCCTTGGCTCCCTACACGATTCATGCCGAGGCGTGGCGAGGACGCCCGCGGCGAGGGCTCCGGCCGCGTAGCCGAGGTCGCGCCAGAACCGGTAGGTGCCCAGCGCGTTCGCCCGCCAGGCGGGATGGGCGTGGTCGGATACGGAGGCGATGAGTGCCGGGTAGGCCATCGTGGTGCCGAGCCCGAGGGCCACGGCGGAGAGGACGCCCGCGAGGAGGGGACGGTCGAGGATCACCAACGCGGTGAGGAGGCCACCGGCTTGGACGAGCATGCCCGTGACGATGAGCGGTTTACGGCCGATCCGATCGACCAGGTGGCCCGCGGGTATCTGCCCCATGCCCCACAGGAGCGGATAGAGCCCCTTGATCAGGCCGATGGCGGCGATGCCGAGTCCGTGGTCGGCGAAGAGCAGTGGGAAGACGCCCCAGGTGAGGCCGTCGTTGAGGTTGTTGACGAGACCGGCCTGGCTCGCGCCGCGCAGGGAGCGGTCGCGCCACGATGTGCGCGCGAACACGGCTGTGAATGACGGGTTCCGTTCCTCGGGGGCCTGGGCGGGCGGCGTCCGGGACAGTTCGAGGGCGACATGGGCGCTGGTGTCCCGCACCAGGAGCGAAAGGCCGAGCCCGGCGGCGACGAAGAGGATGCCGATCGCTTCGGGGGCCGGCCGCAGGCCGTAGGAGGCTGCCAGGTAGCCGGTGAGCAGGGCCGTCGCGCCGACGGCGACGTATCCGGCGGCCTCGTTGAGTCCGGTGGCCAGACCCCGGCGCGCCGGCCCCACGAGGTCGATCTTCATGTTCACGGTCATCGACCACGTCATGCCCTGGTTGACGCCGAGCAGGACGTTGGCGGCCAGGATCCACCACCAGGACGGGCCCCACGCCAGGACGAAGGGCACCGGCACGCCGACGAGCCACCCTGCAAGGAGGAGCTGCCGGCGTCGGAAACGGGCCGTGAGGGCACCTGCCGCGAGGTTGGTGAGGGCCTTGGCGAGGCCGAAGGCGACGATGAAGGAGAAGACGGCCAGGTTGCTCGTCAGGCCGAAGACGTCGGTGCCGATGAGCGGGACCGTCGTGCGCTCCAGGCCGACGAGTGAACCGACACTGGCTGTGACGATCACCAGCAGAGTGAACTGAGCCCAGTTCTCCCGGAGGCCCAGCCGCACCCCAGGTGTGGGCGCGACCATGCCGGTCCGCTGTTCCATCGTTCCTCCATTCTGGTCAAGATCAGAAAACCTGCAGGCCAGCATACCCCTGCGGGTATTTTTTCCTTGTGATGGAGGATACCCCGAGGGGTATTTGACTTCTTGCTGCGGGACTGCCTACGGTCGGAGGCAGTCAATACCCATGGGGGTATCTGAAGTGAGGAGATCTTCATGCGTGAAGTGGATCTGACCGTCTTCGCGGCGGAGCTCGCGAACGGTGCGTTCGTGATCGATGTCCGGGAGCCCGACGAGTACCGGGCCGGCCATGTGCCCGGCGCCCACCCCGCGCCGCTGTCCGAACTCGGCGCTGTCGTGAGTGCCCTGCCCAGGGGTCGGACCGTCTACGTGATCTGCGCGAGCGGCAACCGCAGCGGCAGGGCCGTCGAGCACCTTGAGGCTCTCGGTGTGGACGCCGTCCCGGTCGCAGGCGGCACCGCCGTATGGGCCCGGGCAGGTCACTCCCTCGACCACGGCGTCGCGGCCGCCGAGTCGGCCTGAAGTCTCGACCCCGGATCCATGCGGAAGGCGCTGTCGCGCCTTCGGCCAACTCTCCGCACCCGGCCGGGTGTGCGTCCCCCGACGGAGGTTCTACCGTGCTCTTCACCCAGTACTACCTCGACTGCCTGTCACAGGCGTCGTACCTGATCGCCGACGAGACGACCGGCCAGGCCGTGGTCGTCGACCCACGCAGAGACGTCTCGGAGTACCTGGCCGACGCCCAGGCGCACGGATTCACCGTCGTGGGCGTCATCAACACCCACTTCCACGCCGACTTCGTCGCCGGGCACCTGGAGATGGCCGACCGCACCGGCGCCTGGATCGGCTACGGCCGCCGCGCCGAGACCGAGTACCCCATCCGCAAGCTCGCCGACGGTGAACGTGTCCGTCTCGGCGATGTCGCCCTGCAGATCATGGAGACCCCCGGACACACCCCCGAGTCGATCAGTGTCCTTGTGTACGAGCGCGCCGACGACACTCTTCCCTACGGGGTACTGACCGGCGACGCCTTGTTCATCGGTGACGTCGGCCGCCCCGATCTGCTCGCCTCCGTGGGTGTGACCGCCGACGAACTCGGTGCGATGCTCCACGACAGTGTCCAGAACAAGCTGATGGCACTGCCCGACGAGGTCCGGGTCTTCCCCGCCCACGGCGCCGGCTCCTCCTGCGGCAAGAACCTCTCCACCGAGAAGCAGTCCACCATCGGAGAGCAGCGCGCCACCAACTACGCCTGCGTGCCGATGAGTCGTGAGGACTTCGTCGCACTCGTCACCGCCGGCCAGTCCGCCGCGCCCGGCTACTTCGCCTTCGACGCGGAACTCAACCGCAAGGACCGTCTCCTGTTCGACTCGGCCGTGGCGCCACGCCCGCTGTCCTTGGTCGAGTTCACCGAACTGCGCAGGGCGGGGGCGGTCGTGGTCGACTCCCGTTCCCCGCAGGAGTTCGCCAACGGTCACCTGCGTGGAGCGGTCAGCGTCCCCGTCGAGGGCCGGTTCGCCGAACAGGCCGGCACCGTCCTCGATCCGGCCGACGAGCTGATCGTCATGGCTCCGGAGAACCGGGAGGAGGAAGTCGTCACCCGCCTCGCCCGTATCGGCTTCGACCGTGTACTGGGCTACCTGCGCAACCCCGAGGACGCCCTGGAGAAGCTGACCGAGGAGGTCGCTCCCGCGAGCCGCCTGGCCGCCGCACAACTGCGCACCGCTCTGCGAGGAGAGAACCCTCCGCTCGTCATCGACGTGCGCACCTGCGGAGAGCGCAGCGCGAACGGCTTCATCGAGGGCGCCCTGCACATGGCCCTGAGCGAACTGCCCGCGCGCCTGGACGAGATCCCCACCGACCGGCCCCTCGTCCTGCACTGCGCCGGTGGCCACCGCTCCTCGATCGCGGCCAGCCTCCTGCGCCACCACGGCTTCGAGGACGTCTCCGACATCCTCGGCGGCTACGCCGCCTGGGCCCTGTCGGCGGAACCCGCCGGCGTCTGACCGCCCTCCTCCCGCAGCCTCCCGGCACGCCCCGGGCAGGGGCATCCCTCTGCCCGGGGCGGTCAATCGGGCCCGCGACACCCACCCACGTACATGAACCCTTCGAACGGAGCCCCCATGACTGAGAAGTCCGACCAGACCTCCTCGATCACCCCCGCCGTCCTGCACCGCCTCGTACAGGAGGAACACGCACCGCGCATCCTCGACGTGCGTACATCCGGTGAGTTCCGCACGGTCCACATCCCCGGCGCCTACAACGTGCCCCTCGACACCCTGCGCGAGCACCGGAACGAACTGCTGGCCCACCTCGACGAGGACGTCGTCCTGGTCTGCCGCTCCGGGGCCCGTGCCGCCCAGGCCGAAAAGGCTCTGGCCGAGGCCGGCCTGCCGAACCTCCGTGTGCTGGAGGGCGGCATCAACGCCTGGGAGATGACGGGCGCTCCCACGAACCGCGGCGCCGACCGCTGGGACATGGAGCGCCAGGTCCGGCTCGTCGCCGGTTCGATCGTCCTTGCCACCGGGGTGGTGGGCATCTTCGTTCCCGGCGCGCACCTCATCGGAACCGCGGTCGGCGCGGCTCTGACGTACGCGGCTGTGAGCAACTCCTGTGCCATGGGCGTCCTGCTGTCCAAGCTCCCCTGCAACCGCGGTCCGCGTACCGATGTCCGCAGGGTGATTGCGGAACTGCGGGGGACGTCATGACCGCTCTGGTCGTCGCGGCGTCGCGGCGTCGCGGCGTCGCTGTTCGTCGGAGTCGGCCTCGGCGTTCTCGGCGGCGGGGGGTCGATCCTGACCGTGCCGATCCTGGTCCGCCTGGACGGACAGGGCACCGAGGAGGCCATCGCCACTTCTCTGTTCGTCGTCGGTGTGACCAGCATCGTCGCCCTGATCCCCCCCCTGCGCGTGTCCACCGGGTGCGGTGGAGGACCGGCCTGCTCTTCGCCGCCTTCGCGGCGACGGTCGCTACTGCATGAACCGTGGCAGCCACTTGGCCCGGTAGTCCGGGTGGCCGGCGTGTTCCGCGGCCATCTGCCGGACGGCGAAGCCGAGCCCGACCGCGCGGCCGGACGGGAAGTCACGCTCGGGGCGGTCGGTGTCCCTGTCGGCGATCTCCGCGTACTCGTCGAGGAGGACCCTGCTCGTCTCGATGCGACGGGACGTACGCGCCGGGTCCTGGAAGGCGATGTGCCGGTCGAAGCCGCGACCGCGCAGGACGAACGCGATGCCGCCGGAGCGGTCGTGGACCTCGCCGGACACGTCGGCCGGGCACCGCCAGCTCTCGCCGCCCGCCGCCTGCGCGATCTGTTCTTCCTCAGCGAGGCGCGCCCGAACGAAGTCGATCATCTCGGAGTTGTCTGTCATCGGGGCTTCGGATCCTTCACCGTCTTGGCTCCCTGCCGGGAACGGCACCTGCCGGCTGCTCGGTCTCTGTTCGCTCACCGGGACTGCCGGACGACGATACCGAGTCGGAAGACCGGCACAGTGCCTACGACGTGATGGTCCTTGCCCGAGTCTCGTCGCTGGTCGCGGCCCCGCAAAATGCCCGGTCGCGGCCCCGCAACTCGCCCGGTCGTGGCCCGGCAACCGGCCGGGGGCTCACCGGCCGTCTACGATCACTGACCGCGACAAGAGAGGAGAGCCGCCCATGACCTCCGTGCGCGGAACATCCGTGGACATTCCCACGCAGGACGGTGTCGCCGACGCCTACCTGGCCCACCCCGACGACAGCATTCCCCACCCCGCGGTGCTGCTCTACATGGACGCCTTCGGGCTCCGTCCGCAGCTGAAGAAGATGGCCGGCCGTCTCGCCGAGGCCGGCTACGCCGTCCTGGTCCCCAATGTCTTCTACCGCCATGGACGAGCGCCGCTGGTCGAACTGCCCGACTTCATCGACCCGGCCGCACGCCCCGAGATCTTCGAGCGCATCGGTCCGATCATCCAGTCACTGACACCCGATGCGGCGATGCGCGACGCGGACGCCTATCTGACCTGGCTGGCCGAATCCTCCCTGACGACCGACGGGCCGGTCGGTGTCACGGGCTACTGCATGGGAGCCGGACTTGCCCTGCGCACCGCGGGCACGTACCCGGACCGGGTCGCGGCCGCGGCCGGTTTCCACGGCGGGCGCCTGGCCACCGACTCCGCCGACAGCCCGCACCTGCTCGCCGACCGAATCACCGCCGAGCTGTACTTCGGCCACGCCGACCAGGACCCCTCGCTGCCTCCCGAACAGATCGACCGGCTCGACGAGGCCCTCACCGCAGCGGGCGTACGCCACCACAGCGAGGTCTACACCGGGGCGCGCCACGGTTTCACCCAGGCCGACACCGCCGCGTACGACAGCACGGCGTACGAACGCCACTGGACGGCGCTGACGGCACTGCTGGACCGCACCATCGGACCCGCCTGCGCTTGAATCGCGGCGCTCGCGCCACGGACATACGGTCGGCAGGGGCACAGGCTCCACGCACAGCCCCGGTGTGCGGCTCGTGCACCGGCAGTGCCGAACGGCCCGATCGGAAGTCAGGACAGGAAAGGCCGGATCGGAAGGCAGGGCAAGAAAAGGCAGGACAAGAGAGGAGGCCGCGATGTCGGCCGAGAACACCACCACTGTTTCCCTCGGGCCCGACAGCGGCCTGGACGAGGTCTTCCAGCTGGCTCAGCAGCTGCGCGTGGACTCCGTGCGCGCCAGCACCGCCGCCGGGTCCGGGCATCCCACCTCCAGCCTGTCCGCCGCCGATCTGATGGCGGTCCTCATGACACGCCAGTTGCGCTACGACTGGCAGGACCCGAAGAACCCGGGCAACGACCACCTGATCTTCTCCAAGGGGCACGCCTCCCCACTGCTGTACGCGATGTTCCTCGCCGCCGGTGCGATCGGCGAAGAAGAGCTGATGACCACCTACCGCCGCGACGGCGCCCGTCTGCAGGGCCACCCCACCCCTGTGCTGCCCTGGGTGGACGTGGCCACCGGCTCGCTGGGCCAGGGCATCGCCTACGGTGTCGGCATCGCGCTGGCCGGCCGCGATCTGGAGCACGAGCCGTACCGGGTGTGGGTGCTGTGCGGCGACAGCGAAATGACCGAAGGCTCGGTGTGGGAGGCCCTGGACAAGGCGGGGCGCCACCGTTTGGCCAACTTCGTCGCGATCATCGATGTGAACCGTCTCGGCCAGAGCGGCCCCACCGAGCTGGGCTGGGACACCGGCGCCTACGCCCGCCGCGCCGAAGCCTTCGGCTGCCGCGCCCTCGTCGTCGACGGCCACGACCTCGCCGCCGTCGAACAGGCCCTGGCCGTCGCGGCCGACGGACAGGCCCCCACCGTCGTCGTCGCGAAGACCGTCAAGGGACAGGGCGTCCGGGAGGTCGCCGACGCCGAGGGCTGGCACGGCAAACCGCTGCCCGACGACCTCGCGGCGCGCGCCGTCGAGGAACTGGGGGGCGTACGCCACCTCTCCGTACGCGGACCCCGGCCGCCCGCGGCCCCCGCCGCCGCCCCGGACCTTCCCGTACCGGTGACGCTGCCGCAATTCCGGGTCGGTGACACCGTGGCCACCCGCGTCGCCTTCGGCAAGGCGCTCGCCGCGATCGGTGCCCGGCCCGACATCGTGGCTCTGGACGCCGAGGTGGGCAACTCCACCCACGCGGAGGACTTCGGCAAGGCACATCCCGAGCGGTACTTCCAGACCTACATCGCCGAACAGCAGATGATCGCCGGCGCGGTCGGCATGGCCGTGCGCGGCTACCGCCCCTACGCCACCACCTTCGCCGCCTTCCTCACCCGGGCCCATGACTTCATCCGCATGGCCGCCGTCTCGCAGATCTCCATGAGCCTGTGCGGGACCCACTGCGGTACCGAGATCGGCGCCGACGGCCCCTCCCAGATGGGCCTGGAAGACCTGGCCATGATGCGGGCGGTCCACGACTCCACGGTGCTCTACCCCAGTGACGCCACCTCCGCCGCGGCCCTGACCGCCGCCATGGCCTACCTGGACGGCATTTCCTACCTGCGCATCACCCGGGGCGCCTACCCCGTTCTCTACGCCCCCGACGAAACCTTCCCCGTCGGCGGGTCCAAAACCCTGCGTGCGAGCGAGCGCGACCGGGTCACCCTCATCGGCGCCGGCGTCACTCTCCACGAATGCCTGGCCGCCGCCGACCGGCTGGCCGACGACGACATTCCCGTCCGGGTCATCGACCTGTACTCCGTCAAGCCCCTGGACCTCGACACGCTCGCCCGCGCGGCCCGGGAGACCGGCGCGCTGGTCGTCGTCGAGGACCACCACCCGGAGGGCGGCATCGGTGAGGCCGTGCTGTCGGCGCTCGCCACACAGCGACTCGCGCCCACCGTCGTCCACCTCGCGGTGCGCAACCTGCCGGGCTCCGGCACCTCCTCCGAGCTCCTCGACATCGCGGGTATCTCACGGACCCACATCGCCCGGACCGCCCGCGAGCTCGCCGCCCGCTGAGCACTGCGCCCCGCCACGGCCCCGCACCGGACAACGGCCCGTCGGTCAGGGTGCCGGTTCCACCCGGGGGAGAGGTCCGGTGCGCACGTGCATGCGTCCCTCTGGCCGCCGAACAGGCTGAGGAGCTCCACGGGTGCGTCGCCCGCGGGGCCGAACCAGTGCGCCAGGCGGGTGTCGAACTCGACGGCCTCACCCGGCTCCGTGATCAGGTCACATGGCACCGGACCTCGCTCGCCGATCCGGCCTGATCCGAACGAACGGCCCTACGACCGTGACGCCGGCACCTTCAACTTGCCCCAACTGGCCTTCCCCGGAACCCCGTCCGCGTCCTTGCCCGTGAAGCCCAGCTTGTGCTGCCCGAGGTGACGGTGTGGTGGATCACCACACCGTTCATCGGGCCCCACGAAACCCTCGGTATTGCGGTTGTGCGTACGCCAGTTGTGAACCTCGTGGACCGTCAGGCCCTCCGCGCGCAAAATCTTCACCAGCTTGGACGCGCTCAGTGGCGTAGCCATCACTTGTCTCCTTCCACTGCGATTTCCGCCTCGGCGGTGGTCTGGGACCGGGTCCCGCCTGGGCGTCCTGAGCGGCCTCCGCCGCGTATTCCTCGTCGGCCGCGAGCGCTTCCGCGGCGAGCGCCGCGTCGTCCGCAGCCGGCGCGCCCTGCGCGAGCGGGGTGAAGACGAGACGCAGATCGACGGGAGCGTCCTCGACCTTCACCAGGGCCAGGGGCGCGAAGTGCCGCTCGATGCCCGCGGGGGCCTGGAGCGGCGGCTTGCACGCGTCGTTGGTGGGCCGCTCGACGCTGCCGGTCGCGGTGCGAGCCGGGATGATCCAGTGGTCTCCGGTGCGATAGGGGCCGTCCTTGGCGAAGCAGACCTCGACGCCGTCCTCCAACGGCAGTCACTCGCCCTCCCGGACACCGATCGCTCCACCCCGCAGACCGATGGTGCGGCCCCGGCGTCCGGGACCCGTCCGGTGGTCCCAGCGGCGCAGGAACGGGTGCAGGTGGGGCAGCCTCCCCACACCCGGCTCGCGTTCGGCGGACAGCCGAACCCGCCGGGCCGGAAGGTCCAGATCCAGCTCCTCGACCCGCAGCAGGGGCAGCGCCTCCAGACGTGAGGCGTACGCGGTGTCGATGAACTCCACCTGGTCGCCGACGTCGAGGTCCAGCTTGTCGTCCTGACCGAGGGTGGCAAACTGCGCCCAGGTACCGTCCAGTTCGTCCACCGGGAAGACGACCGATCCGTTCTCGCGCGACCACTTGAACGTGGCGTCCCCGGCCGGGCCGGGCCCCCCTCGTGGATCTCCACCCGGTACAACTGGTTCTCCGGGCCGCGGTACCGGGCGTCGGGCTTGACCAGGCACGGGTCCCCGTCCGCGTGGCCTGGCCGCTCGGCGCGGGCCGCGAGGTGCGCCGAGGGGGGCGCTCCGGGCGCGCGAGCAGTTCGCGCAGAAGGTGCGGAAGACGGTTCGTCAGCGGGTCCCACCCGCTAGTGCCGGATCAGGCAACGTTTGCCCTGTTGTGATGTGACGCGCCGCCCGGGATCCTTTTCCGGACGGCAGGCGGCGGTCACCGTGTGCGT
>NZ_JBEYTM010000109.1:0-9762 GCF_040643055.1 Streptomyces sp. NPDC047515 | reverse complement strand
TTCGACCTCGTCGACTACGGCGTCGTCGGCGACCTCTTCCAGGTCGTGCCCCAGCTCACCGACGAGGTCAAGTCCCGCAAGGGCTGACCCCCTCCTCCCCAGCAGCTCCCGACGGTCCGGGGCCGTGTGGTGTGTACTCACCACACGGCCCCGGACCGCTTTGGATCACCATTGACGCAGATCCGACGGCCTTATAACTTCACTATACGGATTGTTGATTCCGGGAAGCGGAAACAACGTGACTGTGGAGGGTGTGGAAATGGGTCAGCAGGAGAAGGTGGCAACGAGCCTCGCCGGTGCGGTCAGCGAGGAGATCAGCGCCTCCCTCACCGCGGTCGACGCCGAGCTCGCCCGTCGCTACCCCGGGGACCCGGGGACGCGTCAGCCTGTCCACACGGTCTATGTCCCCGGCGACACGTTCGCCTCCGGCACCATCCGCTCGTGGGGCGACCAGGCTCTGCGGGCCCTCGACGAGCACGCCCCCGACGCGGGCTCGTTCGCCGCCGCCCTCGGCATCCCGGACGAACTCGCCGCGCCCGTCCACGACCGGGTGCGCGCCAAGCTGGAGCGCGAGCCCGTCGAGGACCTGCGCATCGACTTCGAGGACGGTTACGGCCCCCGCCCCGACGCCGAGGAGGACGAGGACGCGGCCCGCGCCGCCCGGCTCGTCTCGGAGGCGTACCGGGACGGTACGGCGGCCCCGTACATGGGCATCCGGATGAAGTGCATGGAGGCGGCCGTGCGCGACCGCGGCATCCGCACCACGGACGTCTTCCTCACCGGTCTGATGCAGGCGGGCGGTCTGCCCGACGGACTGGTCCTGACCCTGCCCAAGGTGACCTACCCCGAGCAGGTCACCGCCTTCGTCCGGCTTCTCGAAGCGTTCGAGAGCACGCACGGGCTGCCGGCCGGCCGGCTCGGCTTCGAGATCCAGATCGAGACCAGCCAGTCCATCCTCGCCGCCGACGGCACCGCCGCCGTCGCCCGCATGATCGACGCCGCGCAGGGCCGCGCCACCGGTCTGCACTACGGCACCTTCGACTACAGCGCCTGCGTCGGCGTCAGCGCCGCCTACCAGGCCAGCGACCACCCGGCCGCCGACCACGCCAAGGCCGTCATGCAGGTTGCTGCCGCGGGCACCGGCGTACGGGTGTCCGACGGCTCGACCAACGTCCTTCCGGTCGGTCCCACCCACCAGGTCCACGAGGCATGGCGGCTCCACTACGGCCTCACCCGCCGCGCCCTGGCCCGCGCCTACTACCAGGGCTGGGACATGCACCCGGGGCACCTGCCCACCCGCTACGCGGCCGTGTACACCTTCTACCGCGAGGGCCTGGAGCAGGCCGCCGCGCGCCTTGCCGCGTACGTGGCCAAGGCCGGTGGTGACGTCATGGACGAACCCGCCACCGCCAAGGCGCTCAGCGGATACCTGCTGCGCGGCATCGACTGCGGCGCCCTGGACACCGCCGAGGTCGCCCGCCTGACCGGACTGACGCGCGCGGACCTGGACGCGTTCGCGTCGCCGCGCCGGGGCGGGCTGACGGTGACCACGCCGTAACGGCACAACGCACACCGGCCGCACCGTCCCCTGAACGGCCGCCGTATGCGACGCCTCGACCCGGCCCCGGGCGCGGCGGCGCCCGAGACGGCTGACTGCCCGTTCAGGCGGGCGCCAGTTCGCCCGAGCCGCGGGGGATGAGCGTGGTGGGGATCTCGACGCGTGCCGGGGCATGGTCCGCGCCGTCCAGGCGGCGGAAGAGGTGCTCGGCGGCGGTGCGGCCGACCGCAGCGGCGTCCTGCGAGATGACGGTGATGCCGAGCAGGTCGGCCAGTTCGATGTCGTCGAAGCCGACCAGGGCGATCCGGCGTTCCTGCTCCGCGAGGACCCGCACCGCCGTCACCGTCACCCGGTTGTTGCCCGCGAAGAGCGCGGTGACGGGTTCCGGGCCGGAGAGCATCTCCTCGACGGCGGCGCGGACCCGGCCGGGGTCGGTCGAGCCGAGGGAGACCCAGGAGTCCTCGACCGCTGTCCCGGCGTCCGCCATGGCCGCGTGGTAGCCGCGCAGCCGCTCGGTCGCGGTCTGGATGCGCGGCTGGTCACCGATGAAGCCGATCCGGCGATGGCCGTGCGCGATCAGCTGCGCGACGCCCTCGCGGGCACCGCCGAAGCTGTCGGAGAGGACCACGTCGGCGTCGATCCGGCCGGCCGGCCGGTCCACGAACACCGTGGCGATGCCGGCCCTTATCTCCGGTTCCAGATACCGGTGGTCGTCGCCCGCCGGAATCACGATGAGCCCGTCCACCCGGCGCGCGCACAGGGCGAGCACCAACTCCTGCTCACGCTCCGGGTCCTCGGCGCTCGAACCGTTGATGAGCAGCGCGCCATGTGCACGGGCGACCTCCTCCACCGCGCGGCTCAGGGGCCCGTAGAAGGGGTCGGCGAGATCCTCCAGGACCAGGCCGATCGAGGCGGTGCGGCCCTTGCGCAGGACCCGTGCGCTGTCGTTCCGGCGGAAGCCGAGTGCCTCGATGGCTTCCTGGACCCGGCGTTCGGTGTCGGGCGTGACTCCCGGCTCGCTGTTGACCACACGAGAGACCGTCTTGAGGCCCACTCCGGCACGGGCGGCCACATCCTTCATGGTCGGCCGGTTGCCGTAACGGGTCTCGGAGTGACGGGCGGTCTCGGCCACGGTGCGCTGTCCTGTCGTCGGGGGCGGGCGGTCCGGCGGTCCCGCGAGCGACGCCGCGGAGAGGCCGGGGACTCTGCTGTCGAGCATAGGCCCTGGACAACGTTGTCAGCTGAATGGAGACTGGGGAGGCTGTTTACCGAAGCCGCAGGTCCCCGCCACCTACTCACGGAGCCGCACCGATGCATACCGACCTCGTCGCCGCGCTGGACATCGGCGGCACCAAGATCGCCGCCGCGCTGGTGGACGGCAGCGGCGCGCTCCTCGTGCGGGCGCAGCGGCCGACGCCCGCCCAAGAGAGCGCCGAGACGGTGATGGGGGCCGTGACGGAGGTGCTGGCAGAACTGTCCGGATCACCGCTGTGGGGGCGGGCGAGGGCCGTCGGGATCGGCAGCGCGGGCCCGGTGGACGCCTCGGCCGGCACGGTGAGCCCCGTCAACGTGCCCGGCTGGCGTGACTTCCCACTGGTGGCACGGGTCGGCAAGGCGGTCGGCGGTCTGCCCGTCGAACTGGTCGGCGACGGCGTCGCGATGACGGCGGCCGAACACTGGCTGGGCGCGGCCCGCGGCTACGACAACGCACTGTGCATGGTCGTGTCGACCGGTGTCGGCGGCGGACTCGTCCTCGGCGGAAGGCTGCACCCCGGTCCCACGGGCAACGCGGGGCACATCGGTCACGTCAGCGTGGATCTGGACGGCGATCCGTGCCCGTGCGGTTCGCGCGGCTGTGTCGAGCGCATCGCCAGCGGACCGAACATCGCGCGCCGGGCGCTGGAGACCGGCTGGCGGCCCGGACCGGACGGCGATGCCTCGGCCGCCGCCGTGGCCGCCGCCGCGCGCGCCGGGGACCGGATCGCACTCGCCTCGTTCGAGCGCGCCGCCCAAGCGCTCGCCGCCGGCATCGCCGCCACCGCCACGCTCGTCGAGATCGATATCGCGGTGATCGGCGGGGGAGTGGCCGGAGCGGGCGACATCCTCTTCACTCCGCTGCGCCATGCCTTGGGCCGGTACGCCACGCTCTCCTTCGTGCGGCAGCTCACGGTGGCCCCGGCGGTGATGGGCACCGACGCGGGACTGGTGGGCGCGGCGGCCGCCGCGATCCGCGTGGGCGGGGGCGCGGCGGTGGCGGTCGACGAGCCGGGGCCCGACCGGCGATCGGGGGCGCGTGACATCGCCGCGCCCCCGACCCCCGGTCACCTCCCCGCCGTCAGCAAGTGATCCGCAGATCGGCCCAGTCCGCGTGGTCGGAATCGATGCCGTCCCCGCCGTCGGTGACCACCAGACGTACGACCTGCGCACCGCTCACATCCGCCGGGAGCGGTTGCGCGGGCATCGCGTTGGTCAGCACGCCGGTCGACGCCGCCTTCGTGCCGTCGGCCCACACCTCGAAGGCGACCGTGCCCTTGGCGCCCTTCTCGTCGTCGATTCCGACCTGCGCCGTCACGGCGCTGCACGCCCCGCCGGTGTAGAACTCGACGGTGCTGTCGGCGTGCACACCGAGGCCCTTGGCGAAGACCGTGCCGCCGATGGTGAGCGGATTCCCGTCGCCGGCCTTGTTCTCACCGTTGCTGGTGTCCTTCTCGACCGGACCCCAGCCGTTGGTGGCGGAGAGCATGGGCAGATCGCTCATGTGGCTGACACCCGACGGTGGTGCGACCACCACGTGCGCCCGGAACGGGACCGCGGACGTCACCCGTGTCCCGGCCGGTGAGCGGTATCGGGCGGTGAGCGTCAGGTCGTACGTACCGGAGGCCGTGCCCCCGGGCGCCGTCAGCTGCCAGCGGGTGGTCAGGGCCCGGCCGCTGGGCAGGGTCGGCGATCCGGTCGGTGAAACCGCCCTCACCCGCCAGCCCGAGGGGCCGGTGAGAGCCGCAGACACCCCCGTGGCGGGGGTGCGGCCGAGATCCGTCACCGTCGTCGTGAGCGCGGCGGTGCGACCGGCCTCGATCAACGGGTTCGCGTCTACGCCGAGTTCCACGGCGGGCGGGTGCGCGGCCCACTTGCGGTCGGCGGCGATACGCAGCAGCACGGTGCCGTGTGCCGGGACGGTCGCCGAGACGCCGCCCGCGGTGTTGTACGTCGTGTGCTCCCACAGGTCGCGCATCGTGTACGCGGTCGCCCTCGGCAGCCCCACGGCCTCGGCCGTCGTCGAGATGCGCTGCGCGCCGCCGGTCTCGTTGAAGAGGGCCACGACGCGGCTGCCGTCCTGCATGTCCTTGGTGACGACCCAGCGCCCGCCGGTGGAGGAGAGCACGGTGGCCTGCTTGCCCAGCGGGTCCTGATCCACCGCGATGACCTCGTGGTTGGAGAGGATCTCGAAGGTCTCCGGACTCGCTTTGCGCAGATCGGAGCCGATGAGCAGCGGGGCCGCCATCACGGACCACATGGAGAAGTGGGTGCGGTACTCCGTGTCCGTCATGCCGCCGTTGCCCACCTCAAGCATGTCGGGGTCGTTCCAGTGTCCCGGGCCCGCGGCGGCGGCGAGGGGCAGATTCTGCTTCATGATCGACAGCATGCTGCCCCAGCTGTCATTGATGTCGCCGGTCGTGCGCCAGAGGTTGCCGAGTTCACCGGCCCACTCCCAGGGCTTGTTCTCACCCCATTCGCAGATGCTGTAGACGATGGGGCGGCCGGTCGCCGCCAGTGCGTCGCGCATCGTCGTATAGCGCTTCTTCGCGTCGACCCCCTGGTTGTTGCAGTTGTCGTACTTGAGGTAGTCGATGCCCCAGTCCGCGAACTGCCGTGCGTCGCTGTACTCATGGCCGAGCGCACCCGGAAGCCCCACGCTGTCGCAGGTCTTGGTGCCGGCGCTGGTGTAGATGCCGATTTTCAGGCCCTTGGAGTGGACATAGTCGGCGACGGCCTTGATGCCGTTCGGAAAGCGTTGCGGATCGGCCTCCAGTTCGCCGTCCGCATTGCGCTGCGGCTTCGCCCAGCAGTCGTCGAGATTGACGTACTGGTAGCCGGCTTCCTTGAGGCCCTTCTCGACGAAGATGTCGGCGATGCCCTTGACCATCGATTCGTTGAACTCGGCGCGACAGTGCGTGGAGTTCCAATTGTTGAACCCCATCGGAGGGGTGAGCGCCAGACCGTTGTCGGCCCGCGGGGCCGGTGCGGGCGCGGGAGCGGGCGAGTCGGCGGTGGCGGGAACGGAAGTCCCCGCAGCACAGAGCAGCCCGGCCAGCAGCGCTCCGATGACTGTGCGATGGCTGGTTCGGGTTGTACGGGTTGGAAGATGACGCATCGTTACGTTCCTCCACACTCATGCATGATCGGATGACGGCATGTGCACGCCAATGCGTGCGATTACGTTAGGGCGTGTTGAAGTGTGTTGGAAGGGCGGCAGTGCCGGTTGTTCGGTATCTCGTCAAAACCCTTGACGACACGATCACTTGGGGGTGAGATCCAATCGCACGTTCGGTTGTGTTGGGTTGCATCCCAGAGGAGTTGGGCATGACGCAGTCTGATTACGACAGGTCAGGTGTGCCGGGCAGCTTCGCAGGACATCGGATGTCCCGACGAAGTCTGTTGCGTGCTGCCGCGGTGGGCGCGGGAGCCGTCACTCTTCCCTCGCTGCTCACCGCCTGTGGGAGCGGCCCCGGTGGTGACGGAAAGACGATCACCCTGGGTTCGAATTCGTCCGACCCCATTCCGAAGAAGGCCTTCGCCGACGCTTTCGCGGCGTACGAGGCCCAGTCGGGCGGGCGGAAGGTGAAGGTCAACACCGTCGACCACAACACCTTTCAGGAGAACATCAACCGGTATCTGCAGGGCAAGCCGGACGATGTCTTCATGTGGTTCGCGGGCTACCGGATGCAGTTCTTCGCCCAGAAAGGACTGCTGCACGACATCAGTGACAACTGGCAGGACTACAAGGGCTTCTCGGACGCTCTGAAAGCCCAGTCCACCGGTGCGGACGGCAAGCAGTACCTCACGCCCTACTACTACTATCCGTGGGCCGTCTTCCACCGCAAGAGCCTGTTCGCCGACCGCGGCTACCAGGCCCCGAAGACGCTCGACGAGTACGTGGCTCTCGCCAAGCAGATGAAGAAGGACAAGCTCGACCCCATCGCCTTCTGCGACAAGGACGGCTGGCCCGCCATGGGCACCTTCGACTACATCGACATGCGGACCAACGGCTACGAGTTCCACAAGAGCCTGATGGCGGGCGAAGTCGCCTGGACCGACAAACGGGTCAAGGAAGTCTTCGACACCTGGCGCAGGCTCTTGCCGTACTGCCAGCAGGGGGCCAACGGCCGTACTTGGCAGGAAGCCGCCACCAGCCTCCAGAAGAAGGAGGCCGGCATGGCCGTGTTCGGCCTGCCGCACCCCGGCGCCCAGTTTCCCGAGGGCGAACAGGGCGACATCGACTTCTTCCCCTTCCCGATCATCAACCCGGAACACGGACAGGAGGCGGTCGAGGCGCCCGTCGACGGATTCCTGCTGGCGAAGAAGTCGAAGAACCTGAAGAACAAGAAGTCCCTGGCGAGCGCCAAGGACCTGGTCAAATGGCTGGCCACCGGGAAGGCCGAGGACATCTACCTGAAGAGCGACCCGAACAACATCGCGGTCAGCGACCAGGCGGACACCTCCGCGTACTCACCGCTCCAGAAGAAGGCCGTGGAGCTGGTCTCCGGGGCGAAGCAGATCTCCCAGTTCCTGGACCGGGACACCCGGCCGGACTTCTCCTCCACGGTCATGATCCCGGCGATCCAGAGGTTCATCAGCAACCCCAACGACGTGGACGGTCTGGTCAACGACATCGAGCGGCAGAAGAAGACCATCTTCGCCGCCGACTGATCCAGGACGTCCCCGATGGAATCCGACCGAACCTGGAGTACCGACCGTGTCGTTCATCTCGGCGCGGCGCACCGGACGGCGGGTCACGCGGCGGTTCACCGGCCGCGACCTCGCCGTACTCGGTGTGCTGCTCGGCATCCCCGTACTGCTCGACATCGCCGTCGTGTGGGGGCCGACCCTCGCCTCCGTCGTGCTCTCCTTCACCAGCTGGGACGGCATCGGTGACATCAAGTGGGTCGGTACGCGGAACTACGCGAACCTCTTCACCAACTACCCGCAGTTCTGGCCCGCCGCCCGGCACAATCTGCTCTGGCTCGGCTTCCTCGGTCTGGTGGCCGCGCCCTTCGGGCTGCTGCTCGCCGTACTCATCGACAGGGGTGTGCGTTTCAGCCGTTTCTACCAGTCGACCCTCTACATGCCCGTCGTGCTGTCCCTCGCCGTGGTCGGCTTCATCGCCCAGTTGGTCTTCTCCCGCGACCAGGGTGCCCTCAACGCGGTCATCGGGGACACGCGGTCGCCGACCGACTGGCTCGGCGACCCGGACCTGAACATCTGGATGGTTTTGCTGGCCGCGGCCTGGCGGCACACCGGCTATGTGATGATCCTCTACCTCGCCGGACTCAAGGCCGTCGACCCCTCGCTGAAGGAGGCCGCGGCGATCGACGGGGCGAGCGAGGCCCAGACCTTCTTCCGCGTCGTCCTCCCCACGCTGCGGCCGGTCAACGTCATCGTCGGCGTTATCACCGTCATCGAGTCCCTGCGAGCCTTCGACATCGTGTACGCCGTCAACCACGGCCGCAACGGACTCGAACTTCTCTCCGTGCTCGTCACCGACAACATCATCGGTGAGGCCAGCCGCATCGGTTTCGGCTCCGCCATCGCCGTCGTCCTGCTGGTCGTCTCCCTGGGATTCGTCGCGACGTACCTGGTCCAGGAACTCCGAGGGGAGAAGAACCGTTGACCGTTCACACCGCCCCCGCCCGCCCCAGCGCCCCGCCGGCGCCACCGGCCGTTCGGCGCCGCGTCCGCCCCGGCAGGATCGGCGTCCACGCCTTCCTGATGGCGGTCTCCCTCGCCTTCCTCGCCCCGCTGCTGCTCGCGGTGTACGCCTCGCTGCGGCCGTACGACGAGACCTCGGCGCACGGCTACTTCTCGCTGCCGCGCCACCTCTCCCTGGACTACTACCGTCAGGCGTTCTCCGACTCCGGCATGACGAAGTACTTCGTCAACACCATGATCATCGCGGTTCCGGGGGTACTCGTCACCCTCTTCCTCGCCTCGTTCGTGGCCTTCGCGCTGGCTCGCCTGCAGATGCGCGGCGGGCTCGTCCTGCTCATGCTCTTCACCGCCGGGAACCTGCTGCCGCAGCAGGTGATCGTCACACCGCTGTACGTCGTGTTCAACCGCATCCCGCTGCCCTACTGGATGTCCGACTCGATGACGATGTTCGACTCGTACTGGGCCGTCGTCACCGTCCAGGTCGGCTTCCAGCTCGGCTTCTGCGTCTTCGTGCTGGCCAACTTCATGCGCACCCTGCCGCGGGAGATCCTGGAGGCCGCCGTCGTCGACGGCGCGGGCGTCTGGGCCCAGTACTGGCGGATCACCCTGCCGCTGTGCCGCCCGGCCCTGGCCGCGCTCGGCACCCTCCAATTCACCTGGATGTACAACGACTTCCTGTGGGCCCTGGTCTTCATGTCCGACGGCGACAAGCTCCCGATCACCTCGGCGCTCAACAATCTCCGCGGCCAGTTCTTCACGGACTACAACCTGCTCGCCGCCGGTTCGGTCATTGTCGCCCTGCCGACGCTCGTGGTCTTCCTGCTGCTTCAGCGCCACTTCATCGCGGGCCTCACACTGGGTTCGAGCAAGGGGTAGTCCGGCTCTCGGCGGCCCCGGTCCGCCGGCAGCCGGACTCGTACGGACGGAGGGACGCCGCTGGTTCAGGGCGGGGATCCCGGCGCGGAAGCCGACCGCGGACGGTGCGGAGGGACACCGTCCAAGGGCATCCGGCGGTCCCTTTCGGCAACAGCGTCGCGACAGCCGGGTTTTCGCGGCAGGGTGTTGCGGGCAAGCCACAGAGGGCTACGGAAGAGGGGGAACCGTGATCGTCTGGATCAACGGTGCGACCCGGAAAGTCGCTGGTCAGCGGCTTACCTGCTGGAACGTCTTGTGGGTATCTAGCCTAACCTCGGGCTTTCGCGTGGCCGGGTGTCCGATGCGTGATCGGAAACGCGAAGAGTGCTCCTGACCTGCGACGATGGGACTTGTCTAGGGTC
>NZ_JBEYTM010000108.1:0-10056 GCF_040643055.1 Streptomyces sp. NPDC047515 | reverse complement strand
CACCGGCCGGATCCTGGCCACCGGCGGCGATGTGCACGTCTCCGTGCCCGTCACCCTCTACGTCCAGCCGGAGACGGTCACGCTCCGGGTCAAGGTCATCGACCGCAACGGCAAGCCCGCGGTAGGCGACTCTTCCCTGGACCTGGTCAGCCTGGACACCGACAAGGGCGAGCGCCGCAGCAACCAGGGTGCGACCGAGCAGACGTACCGCGTGCGCCCAGGCGACTACCTCATCAGCAGCTTCGTGGCGACGTCCGACTCGAACAACACGCCTGAGTCGATCAGTTACCTCGCGCACCCGCAGCTTCGGATCACCCATGACACCACCGTCGTCCTCGACGCCCGCAAGGCCCACCAGCTGAGCCTGCACACCGACCGCCCCTCGAAGGTGAACCACGTCACGTTCAGCTACACCCGCACCTGGGACAACTTCTGGCAGGTGAGCGGATCGCTCATGGCCGACAGCGCTGACCAGAAGTTCTACGCCGCCGTCGACGGGCGCGCGCGGACGGGCTCCTTCGAGTTCCGGCCCACCTGGCGCGCGAGCGGCTCCCAGGACGGCGCGCCCTACGTCTACAACCTGTCGTTCCCGACCGAGGGCCCGCTGCACGCCGACCAGGTCTACCGGCCGAAGGACTCCCGGCTGGCCCAAGTCACCGAGAAGTGGAATGCGATGGGCAAGGAGGCCGACTACATCGACGGGCTGTTCATCGGTCCCTCCTGGAGCAGCAAACTCATCACCGTGAGCCTGTTCGACACGGTCCACGTGCCCAGCACCCGCACCGCCTACTACACGACCGACGAAACCTGGTTGCACGGCGCGATGACCAGCTACCCGTTTGCCGCGTTCATGAGCGACCACGGGCGCACCTACCAGGCCGGACAGCGGAGCACCGAGGAGTGGTACCGCGGCCTCGTGCGGCCGGCCGCGCCGCGCGACACCGCCGGCAACCTGGCGCTGGCCGCCGAGCGGCAGGGCCACCTGATCGGCATCCAGAGCGCGTTCTGGGTCGACGGATCCGGCGACCACTGGTCCTACGGCGGGTCGTTCGGCGACCTCGGCAACCTGGTGCTGAAGCGCAACGGTGTGCAGATCGCCACCAGCGCCTATCCGTACGATGCGTTCAGCGTGCCGGACGAGGACTCCGCGTACGAACTCACCCAGAACCTGGACAAGGTCCTGACCTCGGACCGGAACTGGCTGCGCTCCACCGCTGTCACCACCACCTGGAGCTTCCGCTCCCACCGGGAGCCCGACGTCTACTCGCGCGGCCTGCCGATCCTCTTCCCCGCGTACGACCTGCCGGTGGACGGCATGAACACCCTGCCCGCGCAGAGCGGCATCAAGGTCGGCCTGTCGGCCGAGGGCCACGCCGGGTACACCCCGGACGCAATCACAGCCGCCTCCATGTCCTACTCCTACGACGGCGGCACCACCTGGACCCAGGCGCCGACCCAGCAGAAGGACGGCAAGTGGACGGCCGTCCTCGACCACACCGGCGCCGCCGGCAAGCAGGTCACGACGAAGGCCACCCTCACCGACGCCAACGGCAACGCGGTCACCCAGACCATCACCCGCGCCTACGACGTCCAGTAACCACATGGTCCGGCCAGGCGGCCTCCTGCAACGGGCGGCCCGCCCGGCAAGCCACCTGCTGCCCCCACCCGTGGTCATCAGAGCACAGACCCGGCAAGCCGACAGCTCGCCGGGCTCCCCCTGGCCGTCTTCATGGGACTCGGAGCACGCACGGTGTACGCCAGGATCAATCCTCCGCAGCTCAGAGACTCAGGCGGAGACGAAGACCGGCCACGTACAACGCGAAGGGCTCCGTCGCAGTGTGCGGCGGAGCCCTTCGCGCGTACCCGGAGCCGGACCTCCAACGGACGGTGCACGCGCTGAAAGATGCCCGCGCCTGACCGGCCGCCCCACCAGCCGTCGTGACCGGTGGCCGATGGCCGGTCCTCGGCGGTGAGTGCGGAACCGCACTCACCGGACCGCCGATACGCCCAGCACCAGATCACACCCCGCGTCATACCAACCGGCAACCAACTGACCAGCACCATCACCAAAAACGTCAGCGCTAGATCGGCATCCGTGTCACCACCCGAAACCCCGACCACAACAACCTGAACAGCAGAAACCCGATACTCACTGCACTGACATCACGATGCCGAACCACCACCGACAAAAACGCAGATCATCACCAGCCCGCGGGAGCAGCGGTACGCGGTCACCGCGGTCCTTGCGGCCGGTAAGGAGAGCGAGGGTTACTTCCACACCACGCTGTACGTGTCACGCCCCGCAACGGATGCGGCGTAATCCCCACCGGTCACCGCGCTCGCTCAGACCGTGGCCCACGCGGCGGGTCGGTTGGTGGGCGGCGGCAGACAGGACACGCCCGTCGCTGTCGCCACTGACCTTTCCGATCCTCCTCACGGGTCGTTTCGCCGTGGCGTCAGGCGCTGGGTGAGGTCGGCTGTGGTGACGATGGCGTGGGCGAAGGTGGGGCCGTTGAGTTCGTGTGCGGCGTGCATCATCTCGGGGCTGAAGGCGGCTGTGGCGTCGCGTACGAGGGTGACGTGGTAGCCGAGCTCCATCGCGTGGCGGGCCGTGGATTCGATGCAGGTGTTGGCGAGCAGGCCGATGAGTACGACGTGGGTGATGCCGTGCTGCCTGAGCTGAAGGTCCAGGTCGGTGTTGGCGAAGCCGCTCTGGGCCCAGTGTTCGTGGACGACGATGTCGTCGTCGGTGGGCTGGAAGTCGGGGTGGAACTCGCCGCCCCGGGTGCCCAGGGCGAAGGTGTGACGCTGCTGGATGGCGCGCTGGGTGGGATTGGGGTGGGCCCAGGTGACGTAGTCGTCTTCGCGCCAGCGGCGATGGGGTACGAAGAATACCCTGATGCCCGCGGCGCGCGCGGTGGCGGTGACGGTTCGCAGGTTGTCCAGCAGGCCGACCTCGATGGCTACCTGCCTCACGGCAGGCCAGACCTTGCCGCCTTCCGACAGGAAGTCGTTGTACGGATCGACCAGCAGGATCGCCGTCCGACCGGGGTCGTAGTGGTCGTTCATGCCGATGCTCTCCTGACCTTGCGGTGGCTCGGTGGGATGTCATGCGATACCGATGGGTTCGCCGCTCATCAACGACACCTCGAACACTGCGGTCACGCCCGCCTCGGAAGACAGCTCTCCACGATCTCCCGGGCCCGGTCCATGACGACCGGCCACCGGATCCGCTGACGCGTCATACCGGTACTTGTACCCATCGCGCCGCCGCCAGCCCCAGGACTCGAAGCTGACCTCCCCACGGCTATCGCGTGGAGAAAGAGGTGTCGTCGTCCGGAACGGCTTGCCCACCAGGGCTGGCCTGCGAGAACGGGCGGTGTCCGATTTGGGGGGTCCGCGCCTTCGGTCACGCCTGCGGTCCCCCGCTGGAAGCAACTGTCCAGCCAACGGTTCAGCCGCCGCTCGGTGCAGCCCTCTCCGGGGCGAGCGCGGCCTCCAGACGGTCCAGGCGTTCGTAGAGGGCGCGGACGAGGCGGGCGCGGTTCTGCACGCAGCGCACGGTGCCCTCCACCGTCGCGACACCCACCACACGGCGGTCCACCTGGACAGGGATGTCCCGCCGACGGACCGGAAGCCCTTCAGCCGGTTGATGGCGCGTTCGACAGTGTTGCGTTTCTTGTAGCGCTCGCTGTCGAATCCGGTGGGCCGGCCGCCTTGAGAACCTCGATTTCGTCGGTGTTTCAGCTGGTCGAGGCGCTCGGGAATGGTGTGCGGGATTCCGCGTCGTCGCAGGTAGCGGCGATTTCTCCGGGATGTGTAAGCCTTGTCCGCCAGGACATGGTCGGGGCGGGTGCGAGGTCGTCCGACTCCGGCGCGAGGCACGGAAACCTGCTCCAGCACACGCTCGAGCTGGGGGCCGTCGCCGTAGTGTCCTGGCGTCAGGACGAAGGCGAGAGGTCGGCAGACCCGGCCGGCGTCAAGCGGATCTGGAGTGCTGGCCGGTCAACGCCCGCGACGTTGGAGAGCAGGCGGCCACGGGCCAGATCGGCCAGTGCCCGGGGACTGCGCTCCCGCGCACTGTCGCCTTCGAGCACGCCGTTGTGAGACTGCTGCGCAGGACGGCCGAGGCCGGGCGCCTTCGTATTCCGGTGGAGCAGGCGACCCGCGTCATCCACGCGGCGACGACGGGCGCCACGCTGACGCTGATCGGCGAAGAGCCCTCAAAGCAGGACCTGACCACATCGGCACGGCTGCGGGACACCGTCATCGCCTCGGTCACCACGCACTCGCCCGCCTCATCCGGGTCGGACCTGGCCTCGCGCGCACTCGCCATCGATGCCGCACTGGAAACCGCGCTCACCGCCGGGCCCCCGGCCGCGGGCGCCGGGGTGACCTTGAGAGCCACGGAAACGGCTCTGCTGCGCGAATGGCTGCAGCATCTGGCAGGCTGAACCGGCCGCCTGCGCTGTTTACCAGCGCATGTCGAGCGCGTCGAGTTCCACGCACCGCTCCTGGCTCAGCTTGTCCGCCCGCCTGCGGGCGTTGTCCACAAAGGTGCCCAGCCGCACGTCGGTCACCGTCGCGTCCGGCTCGACAAGCTGCTCAACAGCCTTGCGAGGAACGGAGCGCAGGCTGCCTTCGGCGTAGTACTGCCGGGCGGCCCGTAGGTTCACCGCCCATTTGTCGGCCTGTGTACGGGGCGCTGGGGGCCGTTCCTCCGGCGTGGCCGGGCCGATGCGGAGCATGTTCTCCAGCATCCATGCCTGCGCGGGCAGCAACTGGTCCCAACCCAGGGGCTGCGCGGTGACCCACGCGCCCAAGTCCTTGCCCGCCGCCCAGCAGTTCCACGCCCGCGAGGGCCACCCCCAGGTCCCGCGCAAGCACATCGAGACCGTTGACGGTATCGAGCACAAGCTCGGCAACTCCACGGACGCGCGTCGTGGTGCGTTTGCGGGCGGCGGTGCGCCGTTCGAGCATGGAGGTAGAAGAGCCGCACGGGGAACCGGCGGGCGCTGCCGCGTAGGCGGCTCCGCGTTGCTCCAGCGCAGGTCAGGAGACTTGATTATGGCTGCTCTGTCGGCCCCGCCCGCTCCCGTTCTGGAGGCGGCGGCGAAGAAGCTGGCCGAGGCCACCTTCCCGCACCCGCGGATCTACGAGATGCCCCCCGACCAGGGACGGGCCCTTCTCGACCAGCTTCAGAGCGGCGATGGTGTAGCCAAGCCCGAGGTCGACGAGGAGTGGGTCGACGTCGACGCTGGCGCTGGCGAGTGGGGAGCGGTGCGTGCGCGCATCGTGCGACCGAAGGGCGCGGCCGGGGCGCTGCCGGTGTTCATGTATATCCACGGGGGCGGCTGGGTGTTCGGCGACAGCGACACCCATGACCGCCTGGTGCGCGAACTGGTGGTCGGGGCTGGGGCGGCGGCGGTTTTCCCCATCTACGATTTGGCACCTGAGGCGAGGTACCCGACCCAGATCGAGCAGAACTACGCCGTCGCTCAGTGGATCCTGCGCCACGGTGCGCAGCACGCGATGGACACCTCCCGGCTGGCGGTGTGCGGGGACTCTTCAGGGGGCGGCATGTCCGCGGTGCTCGCCTTGATGGCCAAGGAGCGCGGCGACGTCCGTCTCAAGGCCCAGGTCCTGCTCTACCCGACCATGGACGCGAATTTCGAGACCGCCTCCTACCAGCAGTTCGCGGACCATTACTACAACACGCTCGAGGGGATGAAGTGGTTCTGGGATCAGTACACGAGCTACCCCGAGCAGCGCACCGAGCCGTACGCCGCCCCGCTGCGCGCGAGCCTGGACCAGCTGCGCGGCCTGCCGACGACCCTGGTGATCACCGACGAGGCCGACCCGCTGCGCGATGAGGGCGAGGCCTATGCCGCCAAACTGCGCGAAGCCGGGGTGGATGTCACCGCGGTGCGAGTCCTCGGGATGGTGCACGACTTCCTGATGCTCGACAGCCTGCGTGACGCCAACGCCACCAGGGTCGCCCGCCAGCTGGCCATCGACGCACTCAAAGCCGCACTATTGGACAACTGACCCCTGCGCCTGGCGCAGAGCGGGCGGTGAACTCTGCGCCGTCTGAATCGGCCGGAGTGGGTCGGTCCTCCTGGGCGGTCAATCTGGTGAGGACGCGGGGAAACAGCAGGACGATGGGCCTGGCGACGCGGTCAGAGCGGCCTTTTCTCGCAGCGATGAGGCTGATTCCGCCAAGGACCATCCGCATCTCCCGGGTGTCGGATGCCCCGCGTGTTTGCGAACCGTGAGGCTCAAGGGCACGGCCTCGGCACAAACCGCGATTCATGAGGAGGGCAAATGTCCGACACAGCTACCACTGCTTCCGTCCGGCACGAACCGGAGCTGCTCGGACAGACCGTCGTTGTGATCGGCGGCAGCTCGGGTATGGGCCTCGAGACCGCTCGGCACGCCCGAGCCGAGGGCGCGGACGTCATCCTCACCGGCCGCAACCCCGACCGGCTCGAGCAGGCGGCGCAAGAACTCGGCGCGCAACGCACAGCGGCCTTCGACGCCACCGACACGGCGGCCCTGAAGCGGTTCTTCCAGGATCTGCCGACACCGATCGACCATGTGATGGTCACAGCCGGCGGCCCACACTACGGGCCACTGCTCGAGATGGACTCGGCTCAGGTAAGCGAATCCCTCAGTAATCGTGTGGCGCTGGGACTCGAGGTCGCGCGCAACGCGGTCGGCAAGATGAGGCCTGGTGGCACGCTGCTGTTCATGGGCGACGCCGGAGGGCGGCGCGTCGTCCCGGGCATCGGCATCGCCTCTGCCGCCAGCGCCGCGTTGCCCCCGTTCGCCGCGGCGCTCGCGCTCGAGATCGCGCCGGTTCGCGCGAACGTCATCGCCCCAGGCTTCGTCGACACCCCCTTGTCGGCATCGCTACTCGAAGATCACATCGAGGAGCGGCGGGAAGAACTGCGCGCGAAGCTCCCCATCGGCCGCGTCGTCGGCCCCGCCGACGTCGCCGCGCTCGCCGTCCACATCATGACCAACACGGCACTCACCGGAGCGACCTATGACATCGACGGGGGGCAGCAGCTCGCCTTCTGATGAACGCGCGGCCCCGTACATCGCCCGCCCGGTCGGGCTCTCGGCTCCCGCGAACGCCTCACCCACGCATGGGCATCACGGAAGCATTCCCCCGTCGATCCACGCGCGAAGCAGGGCGACTTGCTCCTCAGACCACGTCGCGTTCTCATCCGGCGGCGGCATACGCTTCGTCGCAACTGTGTTGTAGACGCGCTCGGCGTTCTCCCGGACCGACATGTACACATACTGGTCCAGATGAACACCGCCCTTCGCCATGTGCTCGATGTCGATAGACCGGAACAGGGGGAGGATGTCGTGCGCGAATCCGGGCGCCGCGGTTGCTTCCGCCATGAGTTCGTCCTCTTGATTAGTGGTCTCTGGATCAGGTGATGGGCAAAACCATACCTATCCGCGGAATATCGATCTGCTCCGGAACCGAGCGATACCCGAACATCTCCATGTCGTCGACATGGAAGCCCTTGACGCCCAGGCCCTGGGGAACTGGCTGTTTAGCTCTGGTTCAGGCCCTGGCGATATTCCTGCTCGGCTCCGCGAGTGCCGTCCGCCATTCAGGCGCACCGAAGGCGTCCGCGAAGTACTGCGTCTCGTGCACCACATGCCCATGGTCAAATTCCATGATGCTCACTGAGTTGGTGGGCACCCCGTCGTAGGTGATGACACACTCGCTCACCCACAGATCCCCGCCGCCAACGATCCGGTGGACGGTGAAGTGCCGATCGGCGGGGTGCCCGCCACGTTGCGCCGAAATCGCCGCAAGGCCCCGGAATCGTTCGCCTGACTGGGGGTAGTCGAGGATCCCGTCTGCGGCGTAGATGGCGCGCTCGGCTTCGGTATCCCCACGTTCCGATGCCTGCCAGTGTTCCTCGATCGCGGCCCTGGTCCGGATATCAGGATCCATCGCATTGTCCCTTCTGTAGGCGACCAAGCTGTCCCGGGACCAGGGAACGCTTCGAGGCTTCCCCCCAGGGCGCTGGGACGTTGAACGTAATGGGCAACGGCGCGCGTCGCACTCGCTCAATTGGACAGTGCCTGTGCGCAAGTGCCCGTCGGGCCCATCGGCTCAGGGATCGAGTCTCTCCAAAACTGCGGCGGTCACCACCCCGTAAGCCAGATGGGGCACGATGTCGGCAATCCGGTCCTTGGCAGACCACGTGCGCGGGTCGGTCACTTTGAGCACGGTCATGGGCGCGTCGGTGCCCAGACGGGCGCCGAATCCAGCGGTCGCGTAAGCGATCAACCTGGTCGGACGCCAGCCCTCGGCCCTCACCAGGCCCAGAAGGGCACCCAGACCGATCCCGGCAGCGATGCCGGTCAGTGGCGCCAGGCCCGCGACTCGATTTTCCTTCTCAGCGCCGTGACCGGGAATAGGCAGGTGCATCGCCTGCGACAGCCTGTCGACGGTGGCTCGCGGAGTGCCGCTCGCGGGCCGCGCACGCCATGCCATGTCCAGATAGCCGACGGTGTTGAGAGCAGTGGTGCCGGCGGCACCGGCAGCGGCTCCGTACAGCAGTCCGGCGACGGGTCTGGTCATCGTCTATCCCTCGGTCTTCTGGCGTGCAGTGCGCCCCGCGCCAGTCAACGCTGGAGCCGGTTCGCCCGCCACCGGAAGTTGCGTTGTGTCGCCCGCGAACACGGTCGGATGGGGTGTGTCAATTTAACGGCTGATCTTGGTTGTTGAGGTTCAGTTGCTGGCCGGGGTGAGCCGGCCTTCGAAGGCGATCTGGAACGCGTTGAGGGGTGCTTTCCAGCGCATGGTCCATCGCTTGCGGCCCTTGCCTGTCGGGTCGAGGCTCATCAGTGCCATGTAGACGCACTTGAGGGCGGCGGCCTCGTTGGGGAAGTGTCCGCGGGCTCGGACGGCCTTGCGTATGCGGGCGTTCACGCTCTCGATCGCGTTCGTCGAGCAGATGACCTTGCGGATCTCGACGTCGAAGGAGAGGAAGGGCACGAACTCTGCCCAGGCGTTCTCCCACAATTTGATGACCGCCGGATACTTCCGGCCCCAGGCTTCCTGGAACTCCCCGAACCGCTCCGTCGCCGCCTCCTCGCTGGGTGCGGTGTAGACGGGCTTGAGGGCCTTGGCGACCTTGTCCCAATCCTGGCGGGCCGCGTAACGGAAGCTGTTGCGCAGGAGGTGAACTACGCAGGTCTGGACAATTGTGCGAGACCAGACGGTCTCCACCGCGTCGGGCAGGCCCTTGAGCCCGTCGCAGACCAGCATCAACACGTCGTCCAGGCCGCGGCTCTTCAGCTCGGTGAACACGTGCAGCCAGTACTTGGCTCCCTCGCCGCCGTCGCCGGCCCAGATCCCGAGGATGTCGCGGGTGCCTTCGGCGGTCACGGCCATCACGACGTAGATCGGCCGGTTGGCGACCTGACCGTCCCTGACCTTGACGTTGATGGCGTCCACGAAGAGGGGGACCGGGTAGACGCGATCGAGTGGCCGGTTCTGCCATTCGGCCATCCCCTCCATCAGGCATTGTCACGTTGGCTGACCAGAACGGCTGGGAGGCGACCCCCACCACCTCCGGGGCGAAGTCCAGCAGGATCAGCCGGCCTCGCTCCAGCCACGACTCGTAGCCCACGTGATCGCCGGTGGTCACCGCGTAGTACCAACCGGGGAAACTGCGGTCGCCCTTGTTCCAGCGGAACCCGCGTACCGGTGGCACGTCCTCGAACCTGACGTTCCATCCGGCACCCAATGCGGTGCGGCGGCGTTGTCCGCCGTCGAAGAAGTCCAGGTCGAAGGCGCTGAGCGCTAGATCGCCGTACGCGTGTAACGGTTCCCCCACCGTCTCCCCAGACACCCGGCCTCAGCGGCCACTCAGCCTTCGCTGAGAAAACCTAGCGGTCACCAGAGTTCGCTGACAATGCTCAACCTTCCCTACGTTCTTCTGTGGGACCGGGCGAGCCCTTCGTATGGTTGGCCTTCCCAGGGACGTCGGGTGTGGCTTTCAACCTTCTGCCGACTGT